>JBKQHN010000228.1:0-49739 GCA_052148755.1 Beijerinckiaceae bacterium
GGCCAAGTGCGCCCTGCGCGCTTTCTTCCAGGACTGCCTGCAGATCCCCGGCTGGACGGTGTTCGGGGAACTGCGCATCGCCCCGCCCCAGACCCTGCCGCGGGTGCTCGCCCGCGAAGAGGTCGCCACCTTGCTGCACGCGGTGGAACACCCGCGTTATCGCGCGGTGCTCGGTTTGATCTATCACACCGGATTGCGCGTGGGGGAGGCCGTGCGCATTGAGCGCCGCGATTTCCGCGACACCTCCACGCCGCATCCGCGCCTGCACGTGCGCTGCGGGAAGGGCGGGAAGGACCGCTTCGTGCCGCTCGCCAAACAGCACGGCAAGACGATCGCCGATGCGAAAGGCGACGTTCAGCGCGGGCTCGAAGTGGTCGAATTCGCCATCGGTATTCCGCATCTTCTCAAGGGCGAATTCAGCGACAATGCCGGCCCCGGCATCGATCTTTATTCGATGCGGCAGCCGCTCGGCGTCGTCGCCGGCATCACGCCGTTCAATTTCCCGGCGATGATCCCTATGTGGAAATTCGCGCCCGCGATCGCTTGCGGCAACGCCTTCATCCTGAAACCTTCGGAACGCGACCCGGGCGTGCCGTTGCGCCTCGCAGAACTCATGATCGAAGCAGGGCTGCCGGCCGGCATTCTCAATGTCGTGAATGGCGATAAGGAAGCCGTCGATGCGATTCTCGATGATCGTGACATCAAGGCGATCGGCTTTGTCGGCTCGACGGCAATCGCTGAATATATTTACACGCGCGGCTGTGCAGCGGGCAAACGCGTGCAATGTTTCGGCGGCGCCAAGAACCATATGATCATCATGCCGGATGCCGACATGAGCCAGGCCGTCGATGCTCTGGTGGGGGCCGGCTACGGGGCTGCGGGCGAACGCTGCATGGCGATTTCCGTCGCCGTGCCGGTCGGCAAAGGCACCGCCGATGAATTGATGAAAAGGCTCGTGCCGCGTGTCGAGACCTTGAAGATCGGGCCTTCGACGGATTCGTCCGCCGATTATGGTCCCCTCGTCACGCGCCAAGCGCTCGAGCGCGTGCGCAATTACATCGACATTGGCATCGCGGAAGGTGCCAAGCTCGTCGTCGACGGGCGCGGCTTCAAAATGCAAGGCTACGAAAATGGCTTCTACCTCGGCGGCTGCCTCTTCGACAATGTCAAGAAGAGCATGCGGATCTACAAGGAAGAGATCTTCGGCCCGGTCCTTTCCGTCGTGCGCGCCGAAAAATACGACGAGGCCTTGGCTCTCGCCAATGATCATGAATATGGCAATGGCGTTGCAATCTTCACCCGCGACGGCGATACCGCGCGGGACTTTGCTTCGAAAGTGCAAGTCGGCATGGTCGGCATCAATATGCCTATCCCGGTGCCGCTCGCCTATTACACATTCGGCGGCTGGAAACGCTCGGGTTTCGGCGATCTCAATCAGCACGGTCCCGACGCCGTGCGCTTCTATACCAAGACCAAGACGGTGACGGCGCGCTGGCCGTCGGGCGTCAAGGAGGGCGCGAGCTTCACCATGCCGTTGATGTGAGAATTTCGAGCTAAGACACCAAAAATAAGTGAGTCAAATTCAAGTGAAGCACCTAAAATGGAGGCATCATGGCCGGGCTTGTCCCGGCCATCCATGCGGTGCAATGGCAGCCTGTTTTCCGATGTGGAAGCAATGGCTTGGCGTGGATGCCCGTGGCAAGTGCGGGCATGACGCGCTGTAGTAACTATGGAGCAATGCGGCGCGCAGCCCGTTGCCAAATGACTGTAGCGGATCTCTCTATCCCACCGCTCGTCCGTTGATCGTCCCATTGACGCCGCTGCGCCGGCATGTTCCTTCGATCCATGCTGCTTTCGTCGACGCCCCGCCGGTTGGACCAGCGCTTCAACCTGCCAAATCTTTTGACTTATGGCCGACTCCTCGCGGTGCCGGTGGTCGTCGCCTGCCTGTTCTGGTCGGACGAATTCATCATGCGCTGGATTGCGCTTGGTATTTTCATTCTTGCTGCGATAACCGATTTCCTCGACGGCTATCTGGCTCGCGCTCTGGCGCAGCAATCCTCGCTCGGGCGCATGCTCGACCCGATCGCCGACAAGCTGCTCGTTTCCGCCGTGCTTTTGATGCTCGTCTACGATCATACGATCGCGAGTTTTTCGATCTGGGCCGCCATCGTCATTCTCTGCCGCGAGATCCTCGTCTCCGGATTGCGTGAATTTTTGGCTGGCCTCAAAGTTTCGGTACCGGTGAGCCAAGTCGCGAAATGGAAGACGGCGTTGCAGCTCGTGGCACTCGGGTTTCTCATTGCCGGGCCGGCGGGCGAGGCCGTGCTGCCAAGAACGGTCGATATCGGTCTTTTGCTGCTCTGGCTTGCGGCGATACTGACGCTTTATACGGGCTGGGACTATCTCAAGGCGGGATGGACCCATGTCATCGAAGACGAGTGAACGGCCATGAAAGCGCTTTATTTTGCCTGGGTGCGCGAACGCATCGGTTATGGCGAGGAAGAGATATCGCCGCCTGCCGATGTGCGGACTGTCGGCGAGGTCATTGCCTGGTTGAAGGCTCGGGGCGAAAACTATGCCGAAGCCTTTGCCAATGAAAAGGCGATCCGGGCAGCGCTCGACCGCACCCATGTGAAGCAGGACGCCGCTCTGGCCGGTGCGCGCGAGATTGCTTTTTTCCCGCCGATGACGGGAGGCTGACATTATGGGCGCGACGATCGTGAAGGTGCAGAAGGAGGTTTTCGACGCCGCTGCCGCCGCTTCGCGTCTGCATCAAGGCCGTACGGATCTCGGCGCGGTCGTGACCTTCACGGGGCTTTGCCGTGATGACGGCGGCAAGCTAGCAGCGCTCGAGATCGAACATTATCCCGGCATGGCCGAAGAGGAAATCAACCGGGTCGTCAAGGAGGCTCGCGCCCGCTGGCCGATCGATGGCGTGCTCGTCATTCATCGCTTCGGTGTCATTCACCCCGGCGAGCCGATCGTGCTCGTCGCCACGACGAGCCGACACCGCGGCGAGGCTTTCGCTGCGGCTGAATTTCTGATGGATTATTTGAAGACGCGCGCGCCCTTTTGGAAAAAGATCCATGCGGCGGATGCGGCGGCGGGCGACTGGGTCGCCGCCAGGACGCAAGATGATGCCGCTGCTGCAAAGTGGAACAGGTGAAATTTAGCTGCCCGCTTTTTTGGCATCACGTTCTTCGTGAAACTTCTTTAAAGCGGCCAATTCGTTCTCAACCAGCTGTCGCGCCCGATCTTCACTTATGGGGTTACCTACCCTAAGGCGCTCCCGACCATCTCCAAGTTTTGTTGGCTCAAGAGTATAGAACGAGATATCTGGACACTTAAGGGCTGCCCTTAGGTTTCCACTCCCATCAAGACTTATACAAGCAATCGGTATCCTGAAATTTTCTACAATCTCCCATGCAATTACTGGGTGATCCGTCTGCTGAATAAGATATTCTTTAGCACCAGATGGTTGGGACAATATTCTCTGATCATATACTCTAATGAAAAACCCAGGTTGGGCTGGCACTACATCTCGTTTCATCTTGTTTTTCTTTCCAGTTTACCGGAGCCTTGGCCACAAGCCCCTTGACATGGGGGCCGATCAAGCCGGCGCAAGCCTTAGGCTCAAGCTGGGTCCAAATTTGGATTTTGAGGCGGCCGGCTCAAGCGGCTATCGGCGCTTATCAGTCCTCTACTCTGCCGCATATTGCGCAACACCATGGCCGAAAGACCAATTGGCCGTCGCGACTTCCACGAGATTGATGAAAATATCTTCCGATCGCAGGCCCGGATCTGCGGTGAGACGCTCGGCGATCCGCCGGTAGAGCAATTTCTTCTGCGCCAAAGTGCGAGTCTGGCTGACGGTGAGCTCAATAATCACCAGCGCTTCGCTGCGCGCAATGCCGAGATATTGGGCGCCGAAGATGAAATTCTCCGATTCGAACTCGGAAATAAGCATGAAACGATCGTCTTCAGGCACATCGAACGTCTCGCGTAAAGCGAGATAGATCCCGTCCGTTACGGCGCGGCGGTATTCGGCTGATTTTCCCTTGCGAAGCGAAATCTTGGCCAAAGGCATGTGCGTCTCCTGTCAAATGACATGGAGTTACCTAGCACTGGATTTATGATAATAAAATATCATCGTGAATTATTATAATGATAAGAATTACAAATGACTGTCAGCAACAAAATGCTCGATCTCGACGCCGTGCAAGCCTTTCTCCTGGTCACCGATCTCGAGAGCTTCACGCGCGCCGCACAGGCCTTGGAAACAACCCAAGCGGCGGTGAGCTTGCGTCTCAAGCGGCTTGAAGAGCGCCTTGGCCGCCGCCTTCTCGAGCGGACGCCACGCGAGATAAGATTGACTACGGAGGGCGCGGCCTTTCTTGGCCAAGCACGCGACCTGATCGCGGCGCATGAGCGCGCCCTTGCCGAACCGTCCATTGCCATGCGGCAGCTGCGGCTCGGCATCAGCGATCATGCGGCGGGTGCAGAACTTCCATCGATTCTGAGCAAGTTGCACCGTTTCGATCCGGCTCTCGTCATCGCGGTTCAGATCGGCAGATCGAGGGATCTATTAACGGCGTACGAGAAGGCGGAATTCGATGCCGTACTCGTGCGCCGCGAGGACGCCAGGCGGCCAGGCGAAAACCTCGCGGCAGAACCGCTCGAATGGTTCGCCAGTCCGGAGTGGTCCTATAGGCGCGGCGAGGTCCTTCGCGTCGCTTCGCTCGCGTCTCCCTGTTCGGTTCGCGCCGTCGCCATTGAGGCACTCGAAAAGTCTGGGCTGAACTACGTCGAGATCTTCGTTGGCGGCGGCGTGCTCGCCGTCGGAGCAGCGATTTCGGCAGGACTCGGCGTCGCCGCGCTCGCCCGCAGGACGGCACCGCCGAGTGCTGTCGAAGTCGGCAAAAAGTTCGGTTTGCCGCCTTTGCCGCTTTCGCATGTCGTGCTGCATACGCGTGTCGCCGAGGCCTATCAGCGACGCGCCCTGAAGATTTTTGCGGCTGCCTTTCGTGCGAGCTGACGCTCCGGTGAGCTTTCCTATTCGGCTGCCTTGCCGAGGCCCGCCACGCCGATCCGTTGCAGGCTTGAACGATTCACGTAGCCCAAGACATTGCCGATCTGCACACCGGAACGCATGAGCTCCGGCCTTTGCAGGACCTCGACGAATTCTTCGTAATCCGGATGTTCCGGATTGCCGATGAAAGCGTCTCGATGTTCATCCCCACTGAAAATATCGCGCTTGCGGATCATTTGGAATGAAACCGTGTCGGCTGCGAAGTCTGCTCCGAGCTTGATGAAGGCCGGGATCTCGCGAAAGTTGCGGCTCTGGACAACCATCGAGAACTCAAGCTGCGCTAGCTCGCCGGAGCGACGCAATTGGCTTACGAATTCCAAATTCTTGAGAAGGCGCTCGAAACTGCCGCCACGCCGGGCGAAGGCATAGGTGTCGGCCTCTGCCGCATCGATCGAAATATGGGCGTTGCGCACGTGGCCGCCGAGACCCAGTTCCTTCCAGGCGCGCTCATCCCATAATTGCCCGTTCGTGTGAAGATCAATCTTCAAATGCGGAAATTCTTGCTTATTGGTAATGCGCTTGATGAGTCGGCGGAAATGATTGCTGCCAAAGGGATCACCGGAACCCGTGATATTGACGGTCTCAGCGCCGCGCAGAAGCGGCACGATGACCCGCTCGATGAGATCGTCGAGTCTATCCTGTTTGGCCTTGTTCGCCACGACCATCAAAGCGCGGCAGGACGGGCAAGAGAGGTTGCAGGATTTGTCGTGGGAAAGAACGACATGCTTTGGCGGCGGTATTTTAAGGCCGGCCACCGCATGGGTTTTCAGGACCGCTTGTGCTTCTTTCGAATCGCGCCGCGGCAAGGAGCGGTTGGTGATAGAGCTGCAATGGACGCGGCTGCAATAGCGGAACGATCCATCGACGATGGACTCGCGGATCTTTTGCGCTGTCGGACCGGACCACAATTCATCTGGATCGGAATCGAGCTTGCCGATCGGTGTCGGCAGCCAGATCGGACAGCAGACATAGGCTAGGCCCTGGTGTGTCGTCTCCAAGGTGGTGAAGGGTTTGCCGCAAAAATGCGTCTTGAGATACGTCTCTGTGTCGGTGTCGGACGGGTCGGCCTTGCAGCGCATCTGCCGCCGCTTGACCATGATGTTGCGTTCAACCCAATGGCTTGCAGCTTCGAACCAGACGGCGTTCTGACGCCGCACGAAAAATGGGTAAAGACGTTCGATCGCCGCTTTTAGGGGACGAAACCGAATCTTCCGATCAGCTTGCATGGGGTGCGTCCACTTTGACGATCACGGGCAACGTAGGATTCCTCGGTTTCACACGGTAAGCCCGAGCTTTCATCGCGACAAGCCGCGGCTCGGTTCGCTGGCCCGCCGGGGGCAGCGTGGTGACGCGAATGGTGCGGGCGGTCGGAATCGAACCGACACTCTGTTACCAGAACCAGATTTTGAGTCTGGCGCGTCTACCAGTTCCGCCACGCCCGCCGACAGCCGCCCCACGGCCGGGGCGAAGGTCTCCAGTATAAGATCATGGCCTTGCTCGCAAGCCTCAACCGCGGAGCCGGAGCGGGAGCCGAAGCATCGAAAATTGTAGGCCTTTACGCCTCTGGAAGGGCGCATCTTCGCTCAAAGTGATATTCATCACAAAAACGCTAGCCACTTCCCTAGATCCTCCCCCTCATGCGGAGGGTCCGGCCAAATCGACAAGCGGAACATCTACTGGATGACGTTCGCCATCAGCTTGCCTACCCCTCCTTCCCATGCGCCCACAGCGGCTCGCGCAGGGCGCGCCGCAAGATTTTACCGACGGCGCTCTTGGGAAGCGTCTCGAGCCGTTCGACGCGCTTGGGCACCTTGAACCCCGCCAGCCTGTCCCGCGTCCAGCTGAGCAACTCAGCATCGCTGACCGTAGAGCCGGATCTTATGACGACGAAGGCCGTTACTGCCTCCACCCATGTTTCGTCGGGCGCACCGACCACAGCGCATTCGACGACAGCCTGGTGGGCGAGCAGGGCGTCTTCCACTTCCCGCGGATAGACGTTGTACCCACCGGTCACGATCATATCGCTGGTGCGGTCGACCAGGTGCAAAAAGCCGCGTTCATCGAACCGCCCGAGGTCGCGCGTCCGCATGAAGCCGTTCGGCAGCCGCGCCTCTCGGTCGAGCTCCGGCGTATTGCGGTAGCCGACATGCAGCATCGGGCCGCGTACGGCGATTTCACCGATCTCCCCCGCGGCAACCGGCTCGCCCAATTCGTCGACGAGTTTCAGATCGACGTCGAGGCTCGGCTGGCCACAGGCGCCGAGCGGCGCATCGGGGCCGACATGATCCTCCGGCGCAAGCACCGTCATCGCCAGCGGTGCCTCCGTCTGCCCGTAATATTGCGAGAAGATCGGCCCCCAGAGGTCGAGGCCCGCCTCGATCACCGGCCGCGGCATTGGCGAGGCGCCATAGATCACCGAGCGCAAGCGGCCGATGTCGCGCCCGCCGGAGCCGGGACCGTTGAGCAGCATGGCGAGCATGGTTGGCACCAGATTGATGTGCGTCGCGCCGCTCGCCACGACCTGGTCGAGGTACCGACCGGGGTCGAACCCGTCGAGTATGGCGGAGCGCGCGCCGCGCAGCCAGAAGGGCAGCACGAAGGTGCCGCTCGCATGGATCATCGAGGCGGCATGCAGCATCACGTCGCTGCCCGACGGAAAAGCGAGGTTGGTGAGCACATTGGTGGCGATCGCCGCCCAACTCGCCTGGCTGTGTTGGGCCGCCTTCAGCGTTCCGGTCGTGCCCGAGGTGAATAGCGCGAGCACGATGTCGTCAGGCGGCGTCGGCAGCATGGGGTCGCTTGCTGAGGCGCGCCCGACGAGATCGAGAAGGCTGGCGTCGCCGGAATTGCCCGGCCCGACCGCAACGAGCTTGAAGGCGCCGCCGGCGAGTTCGCGCAGATGTGCCGCGCGCTCGGCCAAATCGGCACCATGGATCAGCACGCGGGCATCGGTCGCCTCGAGCATCCGGAGATGTTCTTTCGCCGAAAGCCGCGCATTGAGGGGCACGCGGATCAATCGCGCCTTCATGCAGGCAAAGTCGATCGGTACCGAATAAAGATTGTTGTTGATGAGCAACGCCACAGGTTCCTGCGGCGCCAGGCCCAGGCCGATGAAGACGTTGGCGATCCTGCTGGCAAGACTGTCGGTTTCCGCAAAGCTCAGACTAGCGTCGCCATAGCTGATCGCAATGCGCGGACCATGGTGGTGCGCACCACGGCGAATCATATCCACACCCAGCATCATTTCCCCCCTCCGCGCGTTTTGCTTTCTTGTTCTGCCGGCAGTCACGTTCTTCCAGTGGGCAGTCACATGGCCATAACTTGGACGACCGCAAGGCTAAGGCTGGCGTAGCAGGCCCGCCGTAGATTGGCCGCACGGATATTCAGCGCCAATCCCGGATGTCGACGAAATGACCGGCGATGGCTGCCGCAGCGGCCATGGCGGGCGACACGAGATGGGTGCGGCCCTTGAAACCCTGGCGTCCTTCGAAATTGCGGTTGGATGTCGACGCACAGCGCTCGCCAGGGGCCAGCCGGTCCGGGTTCATGGCGAGACACATCGAACATCCCGGTTCGCGCCACTCGAAACCCGCAGCCTTGAAGATCTTGTCGAGACCTTCGGCTTCCGCTTGCGCCTTGACCAAGCCGGAGCCTGGGACGACCATTGCATTGACACGATCGGCAACACGCTTGCCTTCAATCGTCTTGGCCGCAACGCGCAGATCCTCGATCCGACCATTTGTGCAAGAGCCGATGAAGACGCGGTCGATTGCGATCTCGCCGATCTTCTCCCCGCCGGCAAGCCCCATGTAATCCAGAGCGCGACGAATAGAGGCGCGCTTGGCTTCGGTCGCTGCGTCCTCTATGCGCGGCACGCGGCCGGTGATGGCGATCACGTCCTCGGGACTGGTGCCCCAGGTCACGACCGGCGGCAGATTGCCTGCATCGAGGTGGATTTCGCGATCGAACTCGGCATTTTCGTCGGAAAGTAGCGTTTCCCAATAAGTGCGCGCTGCATCCCAAGCGGCGCCCTTCGGCGCCCGCGGCCGGCCTTCCAGGTAGGCATAAGCCTTTTCATCAGGTGCGATCAGGCCGGCGCGTGCACCAGCCTCGATCGTCATGTTGCAGACCGTCATCCGGCCTTCCATTGTGAGGCCGCGAATGGCATTGCCGGCATATTCGACGACATGGCCGGTGCCACCGGCGGTACCGATCTCGCCGATGATCGAAAGCACGATATCTTTCGCGAAAACGCCGGGGCCCGGCGTGCCCTCGACGACGACTCGCATGTTTTTCGCTTTGGACTGGATCAGTGTTTGGGTCGCCAGCACATGCTCGACTTCCGAAGTGCCTATCCCTTGCGCGAGCGCCCCGAAAGCGCCATGCGTCGAGGTGTGGCTGTCGCCGCATACGATCGTCGTTCCGGGCAATGTGAAACCCTGCTCCGGCCCGATAATGTGGACAATGCCCTGCCGCACGTCGGCAGCATCGAAATAATCGATCCCGAAATCGCGCGCATTGGCGGCCAATTGTTCGACTTGGACGCGGCTTTCGGGATCGGTGATCCCTTGCGAACGATCGGTCGTCGGTATGTTGTGGTCGACGACGGCGAGAGTCTTCTCAGGCGCCCGGACCTTGCGGCCGGAAAGCCTGAGCCCCTCGAAGGCCTGCGGACTCGTGACCTCGTGAACAAGGTGGCGATCAACGTAAAGCAGGCAGGTGCCGTCTTCCTGCCGGGCGACCACATGGTCGTCGAAGATCTTGTCATAGAGCGTCCGGGGCTTGGTCATGAACGAAACTCCCGCGGAATTGTTCGAGCTAGGTGGGTCGGGCGAACATATAGAGAAAGACGTCCCGCAGCTAATAGATCACGATGACTTTGGATTAAATCAGTCCAAAGTCATCGTGATCGATTCTCATAATTTAGAGCGGGATATGCAGATAAGCTTGCGCAATCTGCATGAACTTGATTGCGCCGAAAAATCGGTTGCCACTTTTCCTCTTTCCGCTCCAGGAGAAACGACGAATCGGCTTCCGCCCGTCGCGTCCAAATGGCAAATAGGGATCGGGATTGCGGGTTTTGGCGCGCAGGCTCCGCATTATGGCCATCTGAAATAGCCAATTCCGAATGCTCATCTGAAGGCTTGGAGACCGGCAGGGATGCGTTTATGCCATGCTCATGAGTTTCGTCGAATCCAGACTTTCTCCGGAAACTCGCCGGAAAGCCAAAGGGAGGGTGCGCGTTCATATTTCTCACAAACCCGAAAGACATTAGCCTAATAGAGCCGTCAATAAGCGCCAGGTATCGACAGCAGCCTTTGCTGCAGCGGAGAAGTCAATGCGCCCGCCGGTTGCGCCCTATCTTACCGTGTCCCCCGCCATGGCGGGCATAGCCTTTTACACGGCCGTCTTCGATGCAAAGCAGAAGGCGCTGATGCCGGCGCTCGACGGCATTCGCATCATGCATTGCGAACTCACCATCAATGGCGGTTCGATCATGCTCGCCGACGCCTTTCCCGAATTCGGCAATACGCGGATTGCGATCCCCGGCGAGCCGGTCACGGTCTCTATCAGCCTTGAGTTCGAAACGGCCGAACAGGTTGACGAGACTTTCAAGCGGGCAACCGCACTCGGCGCCAAAGGCGAGACGAATCCGACCAATTCCTTCTGGGGAACCCGCCTCGCGACGTTCCGCGATCCCTTCGGACATCGCTGGATCTTGAATGCTCCTGTCTAACGCCCCTCTTCAGAGAGAGAGAGAGAAGGGGAGCCCGCCGCTTCGCATTCACTTCGCGGCTTTGGCCGCCTTTGTGGCCGCTTTCGTCTCTTTCTTGGCTACCTCACGCGCTGCCTTTGCCGAGGGTGTCTCCATCTTTTCAGCAATACGCGCGGCTTTGCCGCGCCGATCGCGCAAGTAGTAGAGCTTCGCACGCCGGACCTTACCGCGGCGCACGACTTTGATCGAATCGATCATCGGCGAATAGATCGGGAACACGCGCTCCACGCCTTCGCCATAAGAGATTTTGCGAACGGTGAAGCTCTCGTTGAGGCCGCCGCCCTGGCGCGCGATGCAGACCCCTTCATAAGCTTGGACGCGGGTGCGGTCGCCTTCCTTCACCTTGACATTGACGACGATCGTGTCGCCCGGCTGAAAGTCCGGGGCGGACCGGAGTGCCGCGAGTTTTTCCGCCTGTTCGGCCTCGAGAGTTTCGATAATGTTCACGGGTTTAATTCCTGCCGTTTCGCCGCGGGCTCAAGCAAGCTTAGGCGTGCGTTTCGGGACGCTGTTTTGAATTGAAGCGGTGCCTATAGACGAGATGCCGGGTTTTGTCGAGGGAGGGGTGAGGAGAGCTCTGGGCGACAACTCGAGTTGCCAGCTCCACTTTTCCGGCAACGGCAGCGCCTTGGCGAAGCGCTCAGCATGGGTCGGTTGACGGGCCTCCCGCCCGCGCGCGATCAAAGGATCGATCGCGCGCGGGCGCTCACATTCGTCACACTGGCGTAGCCTGCTATCGGCTAGACCACGCTCAGCCGCACATCGACGTTGTTGCGGGTCGCGTTGGAATAGGGGCAGACCTGATGGGCCTTTTGGACAAGAGCCTCTGCATCCGGACGCGCAAGACCAGGCAGCGAAACTTGCAAGGCAACGGTGAGACCGAAGCCGCCTTCGCTGCGCGGACCGATACCGACCTCGGCGGTGACGCTCGTGTCAGCCGGAACCTTGGGGCCGCCTTGTGCGGCGACGGCCTTCATCGCGCCGATGAAACAGGCGGAATAGCCTGCGGCGAAGAGCTGTTCGGGATTGTTGCCGGGACCGCCCGCGCCGCCGAGCTCCTTCGGCACGGCGAGCGTCACATCGAGACTGCCGTCCGCCGTTGCGGCATGGCCGTCGCGACCGCCGGTTGCCGTTGCGCGTGTGCGATAGAGAACATTCACTGACATGGCGAGATCCTTTTTCTGCCTACCCCCTTCGGAGTACGCTATGTATATATTGCACTACTCAATTGTGCACAATATAATTCTTACAGGGGATTTGTCCCTGGCGGAACTGTCGCGCCGAAGACTTCCGCGCTGATCGGAAGGGCAAAATCCGGTTTGCGGTCGAGGCTGCGGTAACCTATTGACTTGAAGGCTCTTCGGATGGCGACCTTTGAACATTCTGGCGGGAAATGCCGAGTTGAAGCCGGAGATGATGTCGTGGACGCGCAGGTGCCAAATGAAAAAATTCGAAGCTGACGCCTTGCGGCTCAGCAACCAACTTTGTTTTGCCATTTACTCCACGGCGCACGCGCTCAATCGCGTCTATAAACCCCTGCTGGCACCACTCGGTCTCACCTATCCGCAATATCTCGTCATGCTCATTTTATGGGAGAAAGATGATGTGAGCGTGAAGGAGATCGGCGCCCGCCTGTATCTCGATTCCGGCACTCTCACGCCGCTCCTCAAACGTCTCGAACACTCTGGGCTCGTCACACGCCGTCGCGGCGCTGAGGACGAACGGCAAGTCCTTATCACGCTGACGCCGCGCGGCCGCAGTTTGCGCGCCCAGGCGAAATCCATCCCGCATGATATTCTCTGCGCCACGGGAAGTTCCGTGGAAGACGTCGTGGCCATGCGGGACAACCTGAGCTCGCTGCGCGAACGGCTCGATGCAGAGACTGCTCCTTGACTCCGAACGGCCGCATCCAATACTCACGATGTTCCTGGAGCCGCGGAGAGTTTCCGTGACCAGCGTCTCGGTCAGCCTGGATGAGGAACTTGTCCGGCAGGCGGGTACGGCCGCGACGCGCGGCGCTTGAAGCCTTTCTGGCGGGGCCGCTTCCTGCCTTTGGGCGATGAGAACGGCCGGCTGCCGAGCCGCGAGGCCGTCCTGCCAACCCCCTGAGAGTTGATCATAATGGGTTTCAAATGCGGTATCGTCGGTCTGCCGAATGTCGGCAAATCGACCCTGTTCAATGCTTTGACGCAAACGGCGGCGGCACAGGCCGCCAATTATCCCTTTTGCACGATCGAGCCGAATGTTGGCGATGTTGCGGTTCCCGACCCGCGGCTCGAAAAACTTTGCGCCATCGCTCAGTCGAAAGAGATCATCCCGACGCGCCTGACCTTCGTCGATATCGCCGGCCTCGTGCGCGGCGCTTCGAAAGGCGAAGGGCTCGGCAACCAGTTTCTCGCGACGATCCGCGAATGCGACGCCATCGCCCATGTCGTGCGCTGTTTCGAGGATTCCGACATCACCCATGTCGAAGGCAAGATCGCGCCGATCAACGATATTGAAACAATCGAAACGGAATTGATGCTCGCCGATCTCGAAAGCCTGGAAAAACGCATCGTGGCTTTGGAGAAAAAGGCGAAGGGCAGTGACAAGGAAGCCAAGGAAGCTTTCGATCTGATGAGCCGCTGTCTCGCCTTGCTGCGCGAGGGCAAGCCGGCGCGCTTCGTCGATGTGAAGCCGGATGAACGCAAAGCCTTCAACGGGCTCGGCCTGTTGTCGTCGAAGCCGGTTCTCTATGTCTGCAATGTCGAGGAAGCTTCCGCCGATCATGGCAATAGATTTTCCGAGGCGGTCGCAGCACGCGCCGCAGAAGAAGGCGCCGCCTGTGTCGTCGTCTCTGCCCGTATCGAGAGCGAAATCGCGGTTCTGCCGGCGGAAGACCAGAAGGATTATCTCGAGGCCGTCGGCCTTACTGAGCCGGGTCTCAATCGGGTGATCCGCGCCGGCTATGGGCTGCTGCACCTCATCACTTATTTCACCGTCGGGCCGAAAGAAGCGCGTGCCTGGACCATTGCCGCCGGGACGAAAGCGCCGCAGGCGGCCGGTGTCATCCACACCGATTTCGAAAAAGGTTTTATTCGCGCCGAAACCATTGCCTATGACGATTATGTCGCCTGCGATGGCGAAGCCGGCGCCAGGGAAGCGGGCAAGTTCCGCCTCGAAGGCAAGGATTATGTCGTCGCCGACGGCGATGTTTTGCACTTTAGATTTGCGAATTAGGGGGGATGACGGCGCCGCTGGGAGGATGACAAACGGCTAGCCCAGGTAGGTCGAGACTGTCGCCATTCCCGCACGACTCATTTCAAGTGATAGCCTTGCAACTGTGGCATCATAGAGGGTCTTCTGAGAATGAGATGCAGCGCGGGCTTTTCGATGAGCCGCCAACTCGCATATCCAAGTATGCCTGCACCTATAACCGACATGCAGCACAGAAGCCAAGGGTTGACCGCTCTATCGCTCCATATGATTAGGCTTTGGATTGGCCACGCGTACAAGTAGAGGCCATATGAAATATCTGCGTTGTTGTCGAAGCGACTCGCGCGAAAAACCGGAACCTTGAAGGCGAACCAGAAAATCAAATAGCCTCCGAGAACTGCGAATGTCGCTTCTGCCGCATAGTGGTTAAACAGCATAACAACGAGCACTGTTGCCGCGATTACAGCGCCGAAACTCGTGAGTCTTATTTTATCGCGGAAAACATAGTAAACTGCGCCTACACCAAAGACTGCGGCAAATCTTATGCTGATTTCAGGGCTACCGACGAGACTCGAGCCCGGCAAATGAATCTCGTGCATCGCTCCCGCGGCATTCAAGATCAGAAAAGCAATTACGGCAACGAGAAGGAAGCGTCTATATCGAGGCGTGTAAACGCCGAGCAGTCCCAGCACCGCTGCTGCGAGATAGCACCGAAATTCATATGCTATAGTCCACATGGAGCCGTTGAGGGCGGCGTACGGCAAGCCGTGAAATGATCCGGGAACGTCAGGTGCCGATAAAAGGAACACCAGCAAAAATTGATGTTCGAAATTTTGCGCAGATAGAACGGTTTTTTCTGCACCCACAAACGGAGCGACAACCAAAACACAAATCCAAAAACTGACGAGATAGCCGGGCACGATCCGGAGAACTCTCTTTATCAGGTATGATGCTGTTGATTGGCTCTGAATATAACTTTTTGTTATTAAATATCCGCTGACGAGGAAAAACCCGTCGACAGCGGCTTCTCCAAACGACATTGTACCAAATATCTGCGTCAGGATTTCGCGCGATCGGTTCCCGTCGACCAGCTCCGGCGAATGCGAGACGATGACAAGCGTGGCAAATATTAATCTCAAGAAACCGAAATTATTTTCTCTGTTTTCATCGGTGTGAAGTGCGCCATCTGCCATGAAACAAGCTCGTTAGAATTGAATGCCGCACAGGGATGGGGTGTCATCCCATGGCCCTGGACCACCGGAACGAAAAACGGTCATGTCTTCGTCCCGCCTGGATCTTGCGTCCGCCATTCATGAAATGAAGTTAATTCTGAGTGCAAAAATCGAGGATGCAGTTGAAAAAACTCGCTATCACATCGATTTTCTGCCCACTTCCATCGTCGGCGTTAGTCGGCTCGAAGGTTTTGACCTCTCTGAGCCCTTCCGACTTGCGTCTGGGAGGACGTTTTCGAACTCATTTCCCGTTTGCGCGACACAGGAAGCGGCGCTTGGTGGAACGCAGGTGGGAAAGTCGAGGTTTCGCGCCATATGCGCGAAGCGCATCTCGACTTTTTTGCACAGCCGCGCCATGCCCTTGAAGGCGGGCGCTTCATTCAATTCGCGCGCACGCTCGCACCGGGCCTCGAAGAGATTGTGCCTTTCGTGCGACGCGCCTTCAACGCACTCATCGGCAGCCTCTCCTGCCGCCGCGAGGCGGGCGGGCAAGGTCCGCCTCGAAGGTGAGGATCATGTCGTCGCCGACGCCGACGCCTTGCATTTTAGATTTGCGAATTGGCCGCCCGCGCAGATCTGCGTTCAATGGCCTTCCGCACGGGCTCTGATCGCGGCGAGATGTTCGTTGTTTTGAAACAAGACCATAATGGTCTCGGTCAAAATCCGCGCGGCAATGATGGCGGTCGCCATAGCGACTAATGTGCCGATGACGGAAAACAGCCCTCCGAGGAACGAAGTGGCCATCATTGCCAAATCGAACAGCAAGTTCCCTATGCCGGAGAGCACAATGAGTACGACGAGGAAAAGATAAAAGATCCGGATGATCGTCGGTGTGAGATATTGGTCGAATTTCAGGAAATCTTGCAGCATCGTCTCCTCGCATTTTTGCGCCGAAGCCAGGCCCGGCATCGCTTTGCGTTACCCTCTGGTGTGGACCACGACTCCGCGGGCCGCCTTCGCGGCGCCGCAGGAAGTCGGCAAAATGTCTTGGCCGAAGGCCGTCCTTGAGCTAGCCGAGCCCAGCCTGAGAAGCAATCCCTCTGCAGGCCATGTCCAGTGTGAGAATTCCGGGCCGGCCTCATCCCTTCCGCGCCCTTGACACATCGAACACTCCTCTGTTCCCTCTTGCAGGAGGGAAATCGACAGGCTTGCCCGCCGAACAGAGCATAGCATGCCTGCTTCGTTTCTGAATCTCGAGCAACATTGATTTTGCTTGTTTTGAGCGAAATCGATACTGCTTTGACCGCGCCAGGCTGCTTAGCCGGCCATGAGCCTTGCGATCGATTGGAACTGCTCGCGCAACAAAGCCGGAAAATCAAATGGATCTGACGTTTTTTGAGGATGTCGTCGTGGGCGAAGCCCCGCTTTTCGGCGATTACGAGGTCACCAAAGAGGAAATTTTCGAGTTTGCGACACAGTTCGATCCGCAACCATTTCATCTCGACGAGGAGGCCGCAAAGAAGACGCTGCTCGGCGGCCTTTCGGCCTCCGGTTGGCACACGGCAGCCATCAGCATGCGGCTGCTCTATGATTCCTTTCTCGTGCATGCCGCCTCGATGGGCGCTCCGGGCGTGGACGAGCTCAAATGGCTAAAGCCGGTGAGACCTGGTGACCGCCTCAGTTTGCGAGCCAACGTGCTCGAAAAGAAGGAGTCGCAGTCGCGCCCGGATCTGGGGATCATCCAGGCTCAAAGCGACGTGATCAACCAAAACGGCGAGGTGGTGATGACCCATCGCGCTCCTTTGATGTTGAGGCGCCGCGGTAAGGCGCTGCAGGTGCAATCTCCGGATGCACCGCGCAAGGCCGCGCCGCAAGCTTCGCAGGCCGCTGGCGCAACGCCCTTTCACGGCGCCTTTTTCGAAGACCTCGAGATCGGCCAGCGCGTCGAGCTCGAATCCTTCACGTTCGAGAAGCCGGCCATGGTCGCTTTCGCGAAGAAATATGATCCGCAGCCCTTCCATGTCGACGAGGCAGCTGCGCGCAAGAGTCATTTTGGCGGCCTCATAGCGTCGGGTTGGTACACGGCCTCGGTCTTCATGCGGCAATTGATAGACAATCGCGACAAGTTCTTCGCAGAAAATCTCGCGCGGAGCTCAAAGCTGCCTGAGCTAGGCCCGTCTCCAGGCTTCAACAACCTGCGTTGGCGGGCGCCGGTCTACGCTGGCGACAGGCTCCGCTTTACCTCAGAAATTGCCAGCAAACGCGTCGTGTCGCGCCCCGGCTGGGGCCTTGTGTTCATCCAAAATAAGGCGTTCAATCAAGATGAACGTTTCGTCTATGAATTCCAGGGCATTGGATTTTGGCAATTGCGGCCATGACCCGAACACCGAGCTCAGGCATTGCATCACCAGACGAGCCCGCGGCTCCGTGCTTTGACGAAAAATTCAAATGCCTGTTGACGGAGTTGTTCCGCTGGCGGCGCGACGTGCGCCGCTTCCGCAGCGACCCGGTCGCAAATGACGTCGTCGAGGACTTGGTGGCGCACGCCATTCTCGCGCCGTCGGTTGGCCATAGCCAGCCCTGGCGTTTCATTGCGGTCGAAGACCAGACGTTGCGGCAGGCCGTCGTCGCCGATTTCAATCGATGCAACGATGAGGCACTCGCCGGCTATGCAGGGGAGCAAGCAGCGCTCTATGCGCGGCTCAAGTTGTCGGGACTTTGCGAAGCCCCGGTCCATCTCGCCGTGTTCTGCGACATGGAGACCGAGGTCGGACACGGCGTGGGCCGCAGAACCATGCCCGAAACCTTGACGTATTCGGTTGTCGGCGCAATCCAAAATCTGGCGCTCGCCGCCCGAGCGCGCGGCCTCGGCGTCGGCTGGGTTTCGATCCTTGATCCGGCCCACATCAAAAGCCTATTGGACGTGCCCGCGGCGTGGCGTCTCGTTGCCTATCTGTGCATCGGCATGCCGGAAGAAGAACACCTCGATCCGGAACTCGAGAGATTCGGCTGGCAGGCGCGTCTCCCCTCCGCTGGCATTTTGCGCTGGCGTTGAGAGGAGGATGCTCGCGCAAGCTTGATCGTCTGTCATTTGCGTGTCAGCACAACTTGTCAAAATAATTCGCGCGAGCACACCTCGCTGGCCGAGTCATTTCACTTGAGGCTTTTGATGCGCGAACAGGGCAGGCGCCGGGACCGGCGGTCATCATGCAGGATTTGGATGGTTGGAGCGATGTCGATGATGATTGCGGCGGGACTAAACGCCGCAGCTCCCGGCATCGCCCACGCCGACCGCAATGCCTTGTGGACGATCGTCCATGATCAATGCGTGCCTGATCAGGAAAGCCATCAAGATCCGGCGCCATGCGAGGCGGTCACTCTCGACGGCGGCATGCCGCAGGGCTATGCCATTTTGAAGGATCGAGTCGGTGCGACGCAATTCCTGCTGATACCGACACGCCGGATTTCCGGCATGGAGAGCCCCGAACTCTTAGCGTCGAATCTTCCGAATTACTGGCAGGCCGCTTGGCAGGCTCGCCGCTACGTCGAAGCACGGGCGAAAAGCGCCTTGGCTTGGGACATGATCGGCCTTGCCGTCAATTCAGCCCTCGGCCGCAGCCAGGACCAACTGCACATCCATATTGATTGCGTGCGGCCGGACGTACGCGCGGCACTCGCGGAACATATGAGCGAGATCGGCCGGACCTGGGCCGAACTTTCCTTCGATCTGCGCGGGCGTCACTATTTTGCGCTGCGTCTCGAAGCGGCGGCACTGGCGACGCAAGATCCCTTCAAACTCATGGCGAGCGGTCTTGCGGCATCAAGTGACCAAGTGACAAGTGACTTGGCGCGAGAAACTCTGGTCGTCGTTGGGGCCAAGCTTGCCGATGATGAAATGGGCTTCGTGCTGCTGGCCGATCGTGCCGATCCGGACAAGGGCGATTTCGGGCATGGCGAAGATCTGCTCGATCACGCTTGCGTCCTCGCCACGCAGGACTAGATCGCCGAAGGACATCGAGTGTCCAATCGATGTGCTCATCGAGAGGGCGGCAGGCCCGCTCCAACAAGAAATCCGAGCGCTCCGTCGCCGCCCTGATCAGGCAATCGATCGAACAACACCGCCGTCGACCCGCAAGGCCGCGCCATTTGTCGCTGCGGCTTGCGGCGAACAGACATAGACCACCATATTCGCCACTTCTTCGACGGTCGCGAGGCGCTGAATAAGCGACGTCGGGCGATGTTCCGCAATAAATCTCTTCTCCATTTCGGCAACAGAGACGCCGGCATGGTCCGCCATTTTCTGAAAGAACGCGGCGACGCCTTCAGAGCGTGTCGGTCCGGGCAGGACACAATTGACGGTGACGCCAGTGCCGGCAGTCGTCTCTGCGAGTCCGCGCGAGACGGCGAGCTGCGCCGTCTTTGTCACGCCATAATGAATCATTTCGGCCGGAATGTTGAGGCCCGATTCGCTCGAAATGAAGACGATACGCCCCCAATTGCGGGCCATCATCTTCGGCAGATAATGCCGCGACAGACGCACGCCGCTCATCACATTGGTCTCAAAAAAACGTAGCCAGTCTGCATCAGTGATGTCGCCGAAGGGCTTCGGTTCGAAAATCCCGAGATTGTTCACCAAAATATCCGCGTCGTCGGCTTGCTTCAGAAACACGTCGACACCAGAAGCGGTCGAAAGGTCGGCTGCGACGCCGGAAATGCGGCCCTTCTTGGCTTGTGGCTGCAACCGACCGAGAGCCGCTTTGACACTCGCCTCCTTGCGGCCATTGAGGATCACATCCGCGCCGGCTTCGGCGAGACCCGCTGCAATCGCAAAGCCGATGCCGCCGGTCGAGCCCGTGACGATTGCCGTTTTTGATTGGAGATCGATGTGCATGGCCTGCTGTCCTTTGCCTGTTTCTGGCTGCTCTGTTCGCTCCTGGTGGGAGAAATCCGGGCTAAGGCTTCCGCCCCCGCATGGCGGGTAAAACTATCGGCGCGCAATAGATAAGATCTCCCGCGATCGCAATCCATTCAAATCCATGTGTCTTATCATCGTTTTGGAGCATGGAAACTGCACTGCGAGAAATTGCTCGAAGCTCTATGCCTGCTGCAAAGCCTTTTCGCGAATGGCCGTCAGCGTCGTCGAGGGCGTAATGTCGTTCGGATCGACCTTGACGTGGAGGATCGCGGGCTTGCCGCTTGCGACCGCACGTTCGAATGCCGCGGCAAATTCGGCCGTATGCTCGACCGTCTCGCCATGGCCGCCGTAAGCGCGCGCAAGGGCCGCGAAATCCGGGTTGCGCAAATTCGTCGCGCTGATGCGTCCGGGATAATGGCGCTCCTGATGCATGCGAATCGTGCCGTAGATCCCATTGTCGATGAGAATGACGATGATGGCGAGATCATAGAGAACAGCTGTCGCGAATTCCTGACCGTTCATGAGAAAGCAGCCGTCGCCGGCGAAGCATACCACCATCTTGTCGCAATGGAGGCGCTTGGCTGCGACTGCCGCCGGCAGGCCATAACCCATCGAACCCGAGACCGGAGCGAGCTGCGTCGCAAACTCACGAAACCGCAAAAAGCGCTGCGGCCAGATCGTGTAATTTCCCGCGCCGGTCGTCACGATCGCATCGGGCGGCAGGCGATCACGAAGCCAAACCATCGCGGCGCCATAGTCGAACGCGCCGGTGGCCGGCGGCGGCTCGTCCGTCCAGGCGAGATATTCGGCGCGCGCTTGCGCGCGCCACGCGGACCACGAAATTGCCGCCGGCGCTTGCCAGTCTTCGAGAGCAGCGCAAAAGCCAGTGGGGCTCGCCAAGATGGCCAAGGTGGGATGATAGATGCGCCCCAATTCCTCGGCCCCGGGATGCACATGGACAAGACTCTGCCGGGGGTTTGGCACGTCGAGCAAAGTGAAGCCTTGCGAAGGCACTTCGGCAAAGCGCCCGCCGACGAGCAAAAGAAGATCGGCTGCCGCGATGCGAGCCTTCAATTTCGGATTGGGACCGATGCCGATCTCGCCGGCATAGTTGGCGTGCGTCGCCGCAAACAAGGGCGCGCGGCGGAAGGAGGTTGCGACCGGCACATCGAAACGTTCGGCAAAACGCCGGAACGCATCTGTGGCTTGCTTCGTCCAGCTGCTGCCGCCGACAATCGCGAAGGGAGCGTGCGCAGCTGCCAGAAGTTTTCGCAATTCAGCCAATTCAGCCGGCCCGGGTGAAGCATAGACGGCCTCGACGCACATTCCGTCGCGTGCGGCTGCCGTCTGCGTCAGCATGTTTTCGGGCAAGGCGATCACCACCGGGCCCGGCCGCCCTTGCATCGCGACATGGAAGGCGCGCGAAACAACTTCCGGAATTCGGGAAGGATCGTCGATCTCGATCACCAGTTTGGCGGTGGACCCGAAGAATGCTTTGTAATCCATCTCCTGAAACGCGCCACGGCCGCGCATGCGGCGGCTGATTTGCCCGACAAAGAGAATGAGCGGGGTCGAATCATGTTCGGCAATATGAATGCCGGGCGAGGCATTGGTCGCTCCGGGTCCGCGCGTGACGAAGACCACACCTGGCCGACCGGTGAGGCGGCCTGCCGCATCGGCCATCATCGTCGCGCCGCCCTCCTGGCGGCAGACCGTCACTTCGATCGGCGCATCATGCAAAGCATCAAGCACTGCGAGATAGCTCTCGCCGGGAACGCAGAAGACGTGCTTGACGCCTTGGACGACCAATTGATCGACGAGGATCTGGCCGCCGGTGCGTTCATTTGGACGCGACATGATGGAATTCCAATTCTCTCTTCTCAGGCATGCGATGTCCGGCGTCGCCGACGCATGACCAGGTGTGTTCCTATTTCCCTGCCGCTGGTACGCTCGGCTTTTCAGGCTCGGGCGTCTTGCTTCCGCCAGGATGAGTTTCGTGCGGACGCGTCGAGGGCCGCAACCGTTCGCGAACGGCCTGGCATGCCTTGCTCGATTTCATCCAGTGTGGCTCGATCATGAGCACGCCCGCATACACCGCAAGGCGCATGTCAGCCTCCCAATGTTTTCGCAACTCGTGCGCATCGCATTTGATTTCATGAAGCAGGCGCGTGACGCGGGACAAAGTATGGTACACGCCGCGCTTGCTGGCAACCGCGATTGCCGGAGCAGGCCGAAGCGGCACATCGGCACGTGCCTCCGCAGCATGCGCCGGGGAGATGCACTCTTTTTCCTGTCTTGGACATCGGATATAGTCGATATTCGAGAGCGGCCGTCGATGCGGCCGCACGCGCAAAGGACGTCATACGAGGGAACCTCATGCCAATCGAGACGCTCGATCATTATTCCGTGCGCACTTTAGATGTCGAAGAGACGCGCTCGTTTTACGAAAGCGTGATCGGTCTCCGCTCCGGACCACGTCCCGACTTCCCGTTCCCTGGGGCATGGTTGTATTCAGGCGATCGGGCCGTGGTGCACGTAATCGGCGTAGATCCGACCGAGTCGTCGGGGCTCGTCGGTTACCTCGGCGAGCGCACTGAGGGGCAGGCGGGGACGGGATCGCTCGACCACGTTGCATTCGTCGCCAGCGATCTCGAAGCCATGCGCGCGCATTTTGCTGCAAAGCACATTGAATATCGCGAGCGCGTTGTGCCCGGACTGCCGTTGCATCAGATCTTTATCATCGATCCCAACGGCCTGACGATCGAACTCAATTTTCGCCTCGCGGCTTGATCGAAGGCCGTAGTTTTGCGGTCCGGCGACCCCAAAGTCGCTTCAGAACCCGGGCGCCATCGCTCGTGCGGCACAGTAACGATCCTGCGCAATCTCGACATTTAGTTTTCGAAAGGGTCGGAGATGCCCGGCG
The DNA here is from genome assembly GCA_052148755.1 of Beijerinckiaceae bacterium. Lineage (GTDB taxonomy): Bacteria > Pseudomonadota > Alphaproteobacteria > Rhizobiales > Beijerinckiaceae > Methylovirgula. The sequence goes on from JBKQHN010000228.1 coordinate 23,074, forward strand.
GCACGGCGAGTTCGAAGGCGACGATCGTCATCGAGATCAAGGCATAATATCCGAGTATGCCGACGAGCTCTACGATGTTGCGCGGGCCGAGTGCGCGTTCGGCCTGCGCATAGGTCTCGTTCGAGACGCGCCGAGACGTCAGAAGTTCTCGCGCGAAAGTGTAGACGGCCGCCTCATCAGCGTGAGAAAAGCGCGGTGGCTCACCTTTGCGGAGAGCTTCGACGACGAGGGGATCGAGGCCCGCTTCGACAGCGGTCGGCACATGCACATGCCATTCGAAACCCGCGTTCCAGTATGCGCCAGTGACGAGAATGGCGAGTTACGACAACCGCTGTTCGAGCCCGGTTCCATAGCGGCAGAATGCGCCTAGCGCCTGAGCGCGGTCGGCGAGTTGCGGCGAGTGGAGCCAGACGCGCAATGGACCTTGCACCACGCCGCGCGGCCCGGACACTATGGCGTCGCAAACCCGCCTTTGCTCGGCATCGAGTTCGTCTGGAGCAATATCTTGAATGCGCGGCATGCCATCTCACGGAATAAGGAGCTCGCTTGATTCGCCAATCGCCGACGTCACGTCTGCGTTCCGCCATCCGCCGGTGATGAACGTCGCAAGTCCCGAGACGTCGAAGAAATCCTGCGTCTTCATCTCATTTCGTGCCCAAAGACCAAGCCCGGACCGGGTCTTTCCCATCCCAGCCTTGGGCGGCATCAAAATAGCTTTGGTAGATCGCTTCAAGCGCCTCGGTCGTCTCGATGATCTCGAGCATTCCCGGCAAATCCGGCGTCGTGTCCATATAGACGATGCGCACGCCGCGCGGAGACAGATCTGAAAACGCGATCGGATAACCGGCAGCCTGATAACGCGCGACATCTTCGTCGAATGATTTCGAGCAGACGGCCCAATGATGGAATCCATATCCCGTCGTACGAATCTTTTCCTGATAGACTGAAGGTTTGTCGTCGTGCTGCTCGATCAACTCGATCATCATGTGACCGGCAAATGCGACCGCCAATGTCAGGCTCATGTCGGTTGCCTGACCGCGATAGCGCCCCTCCTTCGGGACAAAGGGTCCCGTGACAAACCAGGGACCGAGATTGAGATGCAGGGTAAAGTCCCGCATCGCGCGGCCGATATCCTCGACCGTATAGGCGACTTGGACGATGCCACCGAAGGGCTGGCCAAAAGTGAGAAGGGTCATCGCTTGAAAAACTCCACACTGCCTTTTAGGCGTTCGTTCGCCACGATAAAGTCAAGAACCGCCGGTTGGCCTGCAGCATTCGCAGCCAAGGCGCGTTGCAGCGCCGCGTCGATTTCGTCGGGATCTTCGATCCGCTCGCCATGACAGCCGCAGGCCTGAGCGAGCTTGGCGAAATCGAGGTCGAGCCGGAATTCGGTCGCGATGTAGCGTCCATCGAACGCTTGGGTCTGCGCGTCGCGAATGGAGCCAAGGGCTCGGTCGTTCAATATGCACCAGGTCACGCCGAGCTTGAGTTCGGCAGCAACCGGCAGAATGTTCATCACCATTTGGAACGAGCCGTCGCCGACAAGGCAGAGTGCCGGCCTCTCCGGGTAGACGAGCCGCGCAACCGGCAACGCCGATGCTGAAAATCCCATGCCGTAAAAGCTCGACGGCACGATGGTCGAACGCGGCTGATAGATCTTGAAATAGGGAAACGCCCCGCCCATCCCTTGGGCGAGAACGCCAACGTCTATCGCGACCGTCGCGTCGCGCGGAAAGGCCGCACGGATTTTGCGGATCACTCTGATGGGATGCAGTGGCCGCGAGTTTGACGCAACCATATCACCGATCTCGGATTCAAGGGCGGCTCTTTGGTGCGCGAGATCGCCGACGCGCGCCCGCGCGGCGGCATTTTGCGCGTGCGACGAAAGGCCGGGCCTCGTGAGCTCGCTCAGCAGGTCACGTAGAACGAGTTTCGCGTCCCCCGCGATGCCGATGTTGGCGACGACCGAGCGACCGAGTTCCGCCGGATCGATATCGATCTGAATATAAGTTGCCGCCGGGGCGGGTAAATAGTCCGGCTTCCAGTTGGTCTCCTGTTGTTCGAAGCGGCACCCTATGCCGAGAATGACGTCGGCCTCCGGCAGCAGCTTTCGCGTGATATCCTGCCGATGGTGGCCAAGCCCGCCCACAGCCAAATCGTGATCGTCGGCAAGAATGCCGCGGCCGGCCAAGGTGGTGGCGACGGGAATGGCCAGAAGTTCGGCGAGCTCGGCAACTTCCTCGGCCGCGTCGGCCGCAATCGCCCCACCGCCGCAGACGATCAAGGGACGCCGCGCCGAATGCAACGCAGATGCGGCAGCTTTTATCTGGTCGATATCGCCGCGAACCCGCGCCGGCTTGCCGACAGGGCGATACTCGGGGAATTCGATTTCGGAGGCCAAAATGTCCTGCGGAATATCGACCAGCACTGGCCCCGGTTTACCCGAGCGCGCGATGTTGAAGGCTTGCCGGATGGATTCGACAATCAGATCGGGGCGATCGACACGAACCGCCCATTTCGTCACCGGCCGAAATATCTGAATCTGATCTATTTCCTGACTCGCGCCACGGTGCGCATTGCGCGTCGCCCCGCGCCCGGCAATGATCACGATCGGCAGCGCCCCGACAAAAGCCTCGGCAATGCTGGTCAGGAGATTGGTTGCACCGGGCCCGGCCGTCACGCAGCAGATCCCAGGCTCGCCGGTGAGCTGCGCATAGCCTGCCGCCATGCTTGCCGCGTGCTGCTCATGGCGGACCAAAATATGGGCGATTTCCTGCTGAGTGTAGAGCGCGTCGTAAATGCCGAGCGTGTGGCCGCCCGGCATTCCAAAGATGAACTTCACGCCCTCGGCCTTGAGCACGTCCACGACGGCGCGCCCGGCACTGACTTTCGCCATCTCGCCCTAGCCACTTCAACAAAGGATGTTTTGAGCGTCGGCCGTTGCGCCGTAACGAATGAATTGCCGTCGCCCTGACGTCCGCTAAGCAATCGCGCGCGGCATTATTTCATCTGTGATTGGGTCACCAGCGGACAGTTTCCCTGGTCGAGCGGCCGAAACGCCTCCTCCCCCGGAACGGTCGCAACCAGGTTGTAGACGTCCCATTTGCTCTTCGAGTCTTCGGGTTTCTTGACTTCGAGGAGATAGAGATTGCGCAGAACGCGGCCATCGATGCGGACCTTTCCATTTTGCGTAGCGAAATCATTGACGGGAAGCTCTCGCATTTTGGCAGCGACCTTGTCGGCATCGCGCGTGCCGACGGCCTTTACCGCCTTCAGGTAATGCGTGACGGCGCTATAGGCCATGGCCGGATCCCAGTCCGGCGGATGACCTATCCTCGCCTCAAAGCGCTTCGACCAGGCGCGCGTCTCATCGTTCAAATCCCAGTAGAACGGATTGGCGAGCAGCAGACCCTGCGCGGTCTTCAAGGTGATGCTTTGGATATGTTCCAGAAAAAGCACATAGGCTGCAAACCGGGCTCCGTTGGCGGCAAGGCCGAACTCGACGGCTTGTTTAATCGAGTTCACCGTATCGTCCGACGAGTTCGCGAGCCCGATGACATTTGGATTCGTCGACTGCATCTGCAGGAGAAACGATGAGAAATCCGGCGTATTGAGTGGAGCATAGACTGCCCCGAGAACTTTTCCTCCGTTTGCCTCAATAACCGCGCTTGTGTCCTTCACAAGCGCGCGTCCGAAGACATAGTCTGCCGCCATAAAAAACCATCGATTACCGCCGCGCTTGACAACCGCCGACCCCATAACGTGGGCAAGGGAATATGTGTCGACGGCCCATTGCGTCGAATAGAGGTCACATTTCGAACCGGTGATGTCGGAGCTCAGCGCTCCGACAAACAGAGAAATTTTCTTTCTGTCCTTTGCCAGCGCCTGCACGGCGAACCCAACGCCCGAATTGGGCACATCAACAATCGCATCAACCCCGTCGACCTCAAACCAGCGGCGCGCAATGCCGGCGCCTATATCTGGTTTGTTTTGATGATCGGCGAAGACGAGTTCCACCTTCTGCCCTAAGACAGACGCGGCGTCCTCAATCGCCATTCGTACGGCTTCGACGGTCTCCATGCCTCCTGCGACGGAATAGACCGACGACATGTCATTCATCACTCCGATCTTGATCGGAGCCTCTTGCGCTCTCGCGGTCGCGCCGGCGCAGACCATCAAGGCAAGCAGCGATAGGATGATCTTCAACATCCGCTTTTCCTCCCCGCGGCGGCGGCGCCGATCGACCTTTTCGGCCGTGTTCGTCCCCCTTCCGGGGGTATAAATTGTGATAACGAATCACAATTTGTAAGGCAAGGCGCGATTGTAACCAAGCTCACCCGTCGACAACCCGGGAGCCGGCAAACTAGCGAAGAGGTTGCACCGAATCGCGCAAGAGCATGGCTTCGCTGATCTTGGCTTTCCCCGGTTGCGCAGCTGCGAGGTTCTATTTCTGCCGCAGAGCGGACTAATCCAAGGGTTGCTTTGGCCGCGTGAGAGCGGCGATGATGCGATCACCGCCCTTCATCACGTCCTCTGCTAGCGCAACGCGGACTCCATTCGCGTCGCAGGTTCGAGAGCTACAATGATTCGCTCATGTCCCTGCCCCCTTCGGATGTGAAATTGAGCGAAATGTGGTTGAACACTGGGCCGATTTGGAGCCAAAGGGATTCGATGATCGAAAAGAGAAGCGGACTTTCGGCGGCCTTATAAATCATGAACCGGAACCTTTGATTCAGCGAGACGAACTGCTGCTGTTTGTTGCGGCCGAGAGTCACGATCTTCTTGTGAAGGCTCTTGAGGGCTTCGATCTTGTCCTTAGAGCGGGATGAGGAAGAATGGGACGCTGCGCGGCTTTTCCGGCGCAATCAAGTTTACGCAGATTGCGTAGACTTATCTGCCTATCCCGCTCTAAAATATTTGAATCAATCACGTTCGTGATCTAAAGCATATCCATCATGAGACATCGGATGTCGCATGATGGAGATGATCCAAGATATTGAAGAAGAGGCGAGTTCGGCACCAAAGGTCAAACCCTGTGTGCCGAGCCGCCTGTGCCGCGTTGGCGCCTTTCTTCGGCGAGCACGAAGGCAGGGTCGAGGCTGCGGATGGGCACTTTACGGTCAATGGGGATGCGCCCGTCGCGCTGCAGCGACAAATAGCGGGCGCAGCAGACACGCAGGAAGGATGCGAAATTGGCTTTTTCGAAGCCGGCCTCGGTAAGCTCGTCATAGAGCTTCGTGATGAGCTGATTGAGGGTCATACTATCGCGCGCGCCGATCTCCGTCAGAATCGTCCAAAACAGATTCTCGAGCCTCAGACTCGTGGAGACTCCATGCAGGCGCAGCGAGCGCGTCCGCGTCTCGTAAAGCTTGGGATCGGCGCTGATGAAAATTTCGCACATGCGCGCCTCCTGGTGTCTCCTCCTGGCGTCTTCCGGCAGAACCGTTTCGCTCAGCCGGGAGGATTAAGCTTAGGCCGTTTCTCCGCCGCGCGGAAGATCAAGCGGCCGATTGGACGCGGCTGGTGGCAGCTTTGTCCTCGAAGCTGATTTTCATCCCGAGAACCGTCAGAAACTGGCCGATCCAGGCCGGATGCGCGGGCCAGGCCGGGGCGGTGACGAGATTGCCGTCGGTGACCGCGGCATTGATGGCAATATCGGCATAGGTACCGCCGGCGAGTTCCACTTCCGGCCGGCAAGCCGGATAGGCCGAGCAGGTCCGCCCCTTCAAGACACCAGCCGCCGCAAGCAATTGCGCTGCATGGCAAATGGCGGCGACTGGCTTGTTCGCGGCAAAGAAATCCCGAACGATTTTCAAAACATCGGCGTCAAGACGCAGGTATTCCGGCGCGCGGCCGCCCGGGATGACAAGAGCGTCGTAATCCTTTGCGCTGACATCGGCGAAATTCGCGGTCAGCGCGAAATTATGGCCGCGCTTTTCCGAATAGGTCTGCTGGCCCTCGAAATCGTGAATGGCCGTCGCGACGACCTCACCCGCCTTTTTGTTCGGGCAAACCGCATCGACGGTCAAACCCAAAGCGAGCAGCGCCTGAAACGGCACCATCGTCTCATAGTCTTCGGCAAAATCGCCGGCAATCAAGAGGATACGTTTGCCCATCGCAGATTTCTCCCTTGTTTCATCAGCTTTTGTTGGCAGCAAACATAGCGCGTTCGGCGGCGAGCCGGGTGTTACTCGGTTACTGCAAATGTACAGCGCTTCGAGCCGATGACGCTTGACCCTAATTCGCAATTTTTTTTAATTAACGTAATAATTCAGTGAATAAACGTGGCATGACGGACCTGAACGCGATCCTGGCGGCTCTGGCTGATCCGTCAGGCGCAGCATCGTCGAACGGCTGGTCAACGATGGTGACAAAACGGTCGCAGAGATTGCCGCGCCCGCCGCGATATCGCCTCCGCTGTTTCGCGGCATTTGCAAATTCTGGAAAGGGCCGGGCTGATTGAACGGCGCGTGCATCGGCAATGGCGCCTCATCCGGGTCCGCCCGGAAGCCTTGGGCGAAGTCGAATCCTGGAGTTCGCTGCAAAGACGCCATTGGATGGAAACGCTCGATCGGCTCGATGCCGTCATCTCCGAACAAGCGCCGCAAGGGACGGAGCCGTGAAAGACGGGACGAGTTGCGAATCGAATGTTTGATTCCGGCGCCGCCGGACAAAGTCAGTGCTCTCTGCAGCGAGCCGGATCGTGTCTCTCATTTTGGCCGCAATGCGGTAGATTCGCTGGCAGTTTAGACGAACGATTAAACAGAAAATCAATTTTTCTGCCTGATGGTGAACACTGGCAAAGGAATGAAGCCTTTTTGCCGGGGAGTTCGCCATGCGCTCTATGCGCCTTTCCTGCCTGCGCCGGTTCGCGCGTGACCGCAAAGGCAATATTGCGATGATCTTTGCGCTTGTTCTGGTTCCCGTCACCTTCGCGATTGGGATGGGGGTCGACTATACCTCTGCCGCGCGCAAGCGGTCGCAGCTCAATGCGGCTGCCGATGCCGCCGCCATGGCAGCCGTCACTCCCGCAATGATGGCTGCATCGGATGCAACTGCACAAACTGCCGCAACAAACATGTTCAATGCGCAGATCGGCAATATTCCGGGCCTGAACTTCAGCGCAAGCAACCTCACCGTTACGATCACCGACAACGGTCTCAGCCGTACCGTCAAGGTGTGCTATACGGCCTCGACGAAAAATGCCTTCGCCGGCATTATCAAACAAGCGACGTTCGCACTCGCCGGCTGTTCGACGTCTGCTTCGACCGTCGCTCCGAACATCGACTTCTATTTGCTTTTGGATTCTTCGCCCTCGATGGCGATCGCCGCGACGGCGGCCGGCATCGCGACCATGGTCGCGAACACGTCGAGCCAAGGCGGCTGCGCCTTTGCCTGCCACGAGTCCAACCCATCCGGAGAAAATCCTGCTTTGGGGAACCCGCACGGCGAGGATAATTATACCCTCGCGAGAAACCTCGGCGTGACCCTGCGAATCGACATGATAACCACCGCGGCGCAAAATCTCATGACGACGGCGGCGAACCTGATGACATCGAACAATGCCTCATATCGGGCGGCGATCTATACGTTCGACGTCAATTTCAATACGATCCAGGCGTTGACTTCGAACCTCTCAAATGCGCAGACCCAGGCCGGCAATATTACAATGCTGGAAGTCTATACCAATAACTGGCTCACCAGCACCAACAACAACAGCGACACCGACACCAATTCCGACAATGCCCTGAGCCAAATCAATTCCGTCATGCCGAACCCCGGCGGCGGGACGAAATCGGTCGGCGACAGCCCGCAGGAAGTCATGTTCTTCGTGACCGACGGCGTCGAAGACGAAAACGTGAGCGGCAGCCGTGTCCAATCGCTGATGAACACGGCCACCTGCACGACGATCAAGAATCGCGGCATCAGGATTGCCGTCCTCTATCTGACCTATCTGCCGCTCCCGACCAATGCCTGGTACAATACATATATTGCACCCTTTCAGCCGAACATCGGCGCCAACCTGCAAAGCTGCGCATCGCCGGGTCTCTATACCCAAGTGACGTCTGACAGCGATATTTCGGACGCATTGGCGGCGCTATTTCAGACGGCGGTCTCGACGGCGCGGTTGACGCAATAGACCGGAGCTCGACGTGCTCAGTGTCAGAAGCCGAGACTAAACCGCGAGCCGCAGCGGCTCGGAGGGCGAAGCGGAGAGCAGATCCTCTTCGATACGGTCCGCGAGAAAAGCGGCGTCGCGGCCAACGCCGACGAAACGGCCGGAACCCCAGGTGTGGAGCCATGGCAGACCGAGAACATAGGCCCGCGCCATCGTCGTGACGCCGCGGCGATGGTCGGGATAGCCGCTGCCGTCGAAGATCGGCAAGTCCACCCAGGACCAGTCGGAGCGAAATCCCGTCGCCCAAATAACGCTCGTGATGCGACCCTTCGCGAGATGGATCTCTTGAAGTGAGTCTTGCGGCTGCCAGACGGGTTCGTAATGTTGGCCCGGCGGAGCAGTAATGCCTTGCTCTTCGATATGTTTGTCGATGATCTCGCAAATATTATTATAGGTCGCATCGGCAGACTCAAGGTTTTGCAGGAGGTCGGCCGCGAAGAAGACGCGGCCGTCCCGGCCTATGTCGTGCAGGCGTCCGTAGAGGCGCATGCCTTCGAGGGCGAATTTGCGCAAATCGATGTCGCGCCCGCCGTCCCGGCCGGTGAGGTAATGGTTTGCCTTCTTGCGCACTTTCTCTTTCAGCGGATGCTGATCGACGGGCAGATCATATTGGCCGAGGTCTGCGAGCCAATCGACGGCATCGCGGCCGCGATAAAAGCGCGGACAGCGTGGGGCGCTGCCGGTGACGAGATGAACCTTGCGGCCGGCAAGATGCAGATCCTCGGCAATCTGGCAGCCGGATTGGCCTGATCCGACGACCAGCACGCCGCCGTCCGGAAGCTGCTGCGGGGATTTGTACGTCGAGGAATGGACTTGCACGACGTCGGGCGGTAGACGCTCGGCCGAGCGCGGTATGTTCGGCTGGTGATAGCCTCCGACCGCGAGGACAATCGCCTCGGCCGTGACCCGGCCCGCATTTGTCTCGAGCACAAACAGCCCGTCGTCGCACCGGTTGACGCGCGTCACGCCGATGCCTTCATAGACCGGCGCGGAAAATGTCTTTGCATAGGTTTCGACATAAGCGACGATCTCATCTTTGCGCATGAAACCGTTCGGGTCATCGCCGCGATAGGCAAAGCCCGGAAGCATACATTGCCAATTGGGTGTGACGAGGCAGAAACTGTCCCACCGCTGGTCGCGCCAGGCATGCGCGAGTCTGTTCTTTTCAAGTACAATGTGATCGATGCCGTGCTGCTTGAGATGATAGCTCATGGCAAGGCCGGCCTGGCCACCGCCGATGACGACCACTTTCACATGGGCGGGAAGCGATGGGTGGGGCGTCGATGTGGACATGGCGGGGTCTCCGATATGCGGTGCTTCAACCCTGGAAGGCGTCGCGGTTTTGCAAGGATTCGATGGTGACGGATGCTGCCGCATCGCCTGCGAAGGCTCGGCTCGCCGCCTGCAAGCGCGCAATCTGGTTTAGGGCGCGGCCGCAGGGGACGCCGTATTTCTCCCGCACGCGCTCGCTCGCGGCGGACAGGGCGGCGTGGCTGAGATCGAGAAAATCGCGCAACGCATAGCTTTGGCCCTCCGCGAGATAATCCCTCACGACGCGCGATGGCGAATAGCAGGTCTCCCGCGTGCCATCCGGCCAGCGTATGAGGAAGTGCGTCTCAGGCATGGACACTTTCTCGCGGATTGGCGCGGATGAGGGCTTGCGTGGTGAAGTCGCAAACGATCTCGCTGCGTGCGCCTGCCGCGATGGCGACGTGATGACCACAAGCGACTTGGCCGATATCGGCTGCGGCTATGTCGCGTGCCGAAAAGCGCGCGAGCACGGTCGCCACATTTTGCGGCGGCACGGCGAGCAAATAACCGTAGCTCGGAAAAGTCAGCAGCCATTTTTCGAGCGGCACATCCTCTGGGGCGGGAATGGCGGCCGCGTCGATCGTGATCGCAACCTGAGAACATTCCGCAAGCATCGCCGCCGTCCCGACGAGACCGGCCTGGCTGATGTCTTTTGCGGCATGCGCGAGTTCGGCCTCCGCGATCTCCGGCAAGAGCTCCAGATCGGCGCGCAGGCGCGCCGAAGGCGCCTCGAGAGCGGCCTCAAAATTCAAGAAGGGCGGACGATAGCGGCCGCGCAGATCGATGGCCGCGACGAGCCGATCCCCCGGCATGGCATCGAAGCTCGTCAAGAGCTTGCGGGCGCGGCCGAGGATCGCGACGGAGAGTTGATTCTGCGCGCTACGCAAATTCGTATGCCCGCCGACGATCGGCAGGTTGAAATGCATCGCTGCCGCGCGAAGACCGCGGAGAATCGGCGCCGCACTCTCTTCACCCGCCGCCCACAAGGCATCGACGATAGCGATCGGCCTGCCGCCCATCGCCGTTACGTCGGAGAGATTGACCATGACGCCGCACCAGCCGGCAAACCAGGGATCGCGCGCGACAAATTCATTGATGAAACCTTCGATCGCGAAGAGCAGATAGCCGTCGCCGTCAGGAATGGCCGCGCAATCGTCGCCAAGCGGCACGCCCGGCATGTTTGGCGCCGCGAGAACAGAGGTCGCGACGGATATGTCGCGTTTGGCCGTAAACCCCGTACTGTTGCGCAAAATTTCGGCCAGCGTGGCTATGTCCAAATGTCCGATCATCATGCTGCCTTCTTCGGAAGCACGCGGAAGCCGGAGGAAGGATTATAGATCGGCGGATAGAAGGAAAGGTCCGCCTCCATGGCATGATGCGGCCGTCTGTGCAGCTCCAAGGACCCGAGCGTCGTCCAGTGTAGGCGCTGAAACAACAGAACGTTTTGGCTTTGCACATAGGCAAAAAAACGCCGGCATCCGCGCCCGTGGGCAGAGGATACCGCGAGCTTGATGAGCGAGGTGCCGATCGCGCCCATCCGACGATAGGCCGGCGCGACAGCAAGGCGCGAGCCCCACCAAATGCCCGGCTCAGCCTCGTGAATACGCACGGTGCCGACGACGTCGTCGAAGGCGACGCCGAGCGAGGCGATCGCAACGATCGGGATGGCTAGGGAGTCGATCTCATCTGCATCGTCATTCGCGAAGATCTTTTGTTCGGTGCAGAAGACTTGCCGGCGCAAGGCCGCGGCGCCTGAGAGCTCCCAAGGCTCGAGCGCGAATTTCACTTGGAAGTCACTTGCCACGAAAGGGGCGAAGGGTTCGAAGATCATGCCGAAATCCTACGCTCATAGGTGGAGAGAGCCGAGCAGGCGCCGCATCTGCCGCAGCCGGCCTTGATGTCTTCCGCCTGTAAGCCGTTGTCGATGAGCATGCGCGCGAGGGGCGCAAGGATCTCATGCATGAAGCTGGCGCCGGGCGCCGGATGGCTTTCGAGCGGGGTTCCCGAAATCGGCACGAATGGCACGACGAAAGGATAGACGCCGATCGAAACGAGGCGTTCGCAGGTCGACAGAATTGTCTCGATGCTGTCGCCGAGGCCGGCAAGGATATAGGTCGAGACCTGGCCGCGGCCAAACACCGGCACGGCGGCTTCGAACGCCGCAAAATACTCGTCAAGCGGGACTTGCGCCTTCCCCGGCATGACGCGGCGGCGCACTTCGGGCGTCAGCACTTCGAGATGCATGCCGAGCGAATCGACGCCGGCTTCGCGCATGCGGGCAAACCAAGCCCAATCATCGGGCGGCTCGCATTGCGCCTGGATCGGCAGATCGACGGCGGTTTTTACGGCCGCGGCGCTTTCGGCAAGGATTGCGGCGCCGCGATCGTTGCCGGGCGGGGTGCCGGTCGTCATGACCATATGTTTCACGCCGTCGAGCCTGACGGCGGCTTTCGCGACTTCTGCAAGTTGCGCCGGAGTCTTGCGTTCGATTGTCCGTTCCGCTGCGAGCGATTGCCCTATGGCGCAGAATTGGCATGTCTTCGTACGGCTCTGATAGCGCACACAGGTTTGCAGCACGGTGGTAGCAAGCACATCGCTGCTGTGCAAAGTCGCGATCTTCCAGAAGGGAACGCCGTCTTGCGTAGCAAGATCGTAAAACTTCGGCCGGCGCGGCAGTTCGATTTCGCCGAGCGCGATACCTTCGTGCGTCAAAACCGTATGGCCGAAATCATCCGGCTTTGCGATCACGAACGGGCTTGCGAAGGCTGGTGCCGTGTGCACCGGAACCATTACGGTCCTGCCATCGATGGTCATCGCCTTGTGATCGGAAGGACCGGCGCCGCCACGCCGGCTGGCGCAGCCGGCACTCGGATCAGCGAGCCGAACCCCTTGCGACTGCAAGGCGTTGATCAATTGTTCGATCGGCATTGCCGTGTGACTCTCCGGCTTCATCATCGGCTCTCCCGGTGCTGGGGAAGGAAAGGGGGGCAAATTTCGCGGTGGTCGCGCTTTGCAGAGGTGTCGCGGCACGGTTGTCGAGCACGAGTTGCAAAAGTTCGGGGCGAGCATAATGGCCGACCGAATCCATCATCCGCTTGCGCTTGACGATAAGGCCCATGTCGAGGTCGGCGACGAGAATGCCTTCGCCTTGGGTCAGCGGCGGCACGACATGGCTGCCTTCCGGCGAGATGATCGCGGTCATGCAGCCGCCCGACAAACCCTTGCGCATTTTCTCGTCGGGCGCGATGCGGGCCTTCTGCTCGTCGGTCAGCCACCCCGTCGCGTTGACGACGAAACAGCCGCTTTCGAGCGCGTGATGGCGAATCGTGACTTCGATTTGCTCGGCGAAAATCGGGCCGACGAGAGAGCCCGGAAATTGCGCGACATGAATTTCTTCATGCTGCGCCATGAGGGCATAGCGTGCCAAAGGATTGTAATGTTCCCAGCAGGCGAGCGCGCCGATCCGTCCGACAGCGGTCTCGACGACCGTGAGGCCGGACCCGTCGCCTTGCCCCCAGATCATTCGTTCATGGAACGTCGGGGTGATCTTGCGCCGCTTGAGGACGAGACGCCCATCGGCATCGAAAACGAGCTGGCTGTTGTACAAGGATCCGTAGTCGCGCTCGTTGACGCCGAGAACGACCACGATGTGACGGCGTGCGGCTGCGGAGGCGACGGCTTCGACCGCGGGACCTGGAACGGCGACGGCCTGTTCGTAGAGTCGAATGTGCTCGGCGCCGGTCGAGACAGGCGGATGCACGAAGGAGAAATAGGGATAGTAAGGGACGAAAGTCTCGGGAAACACCACAAGCTGCGCACCCTTGTCGGCCGCATCTTCGATGGCGCGCAAGACGCGCCCCATGGTCGCGTCTTGCGTTTCGAGATCGGGCGCGATCTGGACTGCCGCTACGCGTGTCAGCGTCTTGTCGGCCATGAATTCCTCCTTCGTGCGACTTGAGGTTCGCCGCTTGGATTCGCCGCGCTGGCAGTCTCGTCAGACCGTCCAGGTGTGAATCATGAAGGCGTTGTCGTTGCGGTGAAGGAGGATGAGGTCGAGCACATCGAGTGGATTGATCGGCCGAATTCCCTCGATGAGGGAAGGTTCGCCGTGGCCATAGAGAGCCTGCAGAGCAAACCGGCAAGCATAGACCTTGCCGCCTTCGCCCATGAATTTGGTCAGCTGGTTGCCGAAGTTCTGGTGGCCGGGAAAAGCTTCGTCCCCCAATTTGGGGAAGCCGCGCAGCAACCCTAACGTGACACCCGGCCCATAAAGCAGGATCGACGTCTCGAAGCCCTTGCGCTGCAGCCGTGTGGCTTGAAGCATATTGACCAGGCCGATGGAGCCTTCGAACGCAACTGTATGGAAGGTGACGAGGGCCTTTTCACCGGGTTTCGCTTTGACATCTTCGAAGACCTTTTCCTCGTAATCGACCAGGTAGTCGCCCTTCCGATGTGTGGGGTACGAGACTGCCGGCATTTCGATCTCCATGTTCTGATTGAATGGACCCGGTTGGGTAGGGTCCCGCATGGAGTCGCAATACGTGTGCCAAAGGGTCGCAAGGTCTGCAGGCACAAAAGGCTGTATTAATACATACAAATTTACATTCAATTTGGCAGTATAGCTCCAGTTTAAAGAGAAAATCTAATGTCTGTGCTCTGCAAATAGGCGACAAAGTGACGCATTTTTAAGCAGCTTAGGCGCCCCCTATTCATCCATACAAGTTCGCATCAATAACAATTCATTTATCCATTCTATCTAGTAAAAGGCTGGCAATAATATACAGTCAATTGTGGCTGTGAACTGAAAGCGATGCAGGCGATGCGCGTAGACGATTGGGTGCCCAGCTTGTTTCTCGACGGAAGACCTCGCTACGTGGCTATCGCCGACGCGATTGCTGCGGATGTCAAAAGTGGCCGTTTGGCGGCGGCCGACCGACTTCCACCGCAGCGGAAATTGGCGCACAAACTCGGCCTCGACTTTACCACCGTAGCGCGCGGTTATGTCGAAGCTCGAAAGCGCGGATTGATCGAATCCCGCGTCGGCCAAGGCACTTTCGTGTCCGGCCAAAGCGAAGAAACTCCACATCGTCCGATCTGGCAAGCGGGGCCGGTCGACTTTTCCATGAATCTGCCCCCCGAGCCAGATGACCCGCAATTATTGGCGCGTATGCGTGCAGGTCTGAATGAGGTCGGCGCGAGCCTCATCGACGCTTTGCGCTATCAAACATTCGGCGGCTCCCTCTCGGACAAGCAGGCGGCGACGAATTGGCTGGGACGGCGCGCTTTGGTCCCGGCACATGATCGGCTCTTCGTCACGCCGGGAGCGCACCCGGCGCTGCTGGCGATTTTCACCACGCTCGCCAAGCCGGGCGACACGCTGCTGGCTGAGGGCCTGACCTACCCCGGTGTGCGAGCGCTGGCCGCGCAGCTCGGCCTGAACCTCGTCGGCGTGCCGATGGACGAAGAAGGTGTCGATATCGACGCCTTGACGGACGCCTGCGTGCGGTTGGCGCCAAAAGCACTCTACCTCAATCCGACCCTGCAGAACCCGACGACTCTGACCGTGCCGGAATCACGGCGGATGGCGATCGCGTCAGTGGCACGGCGCTTCCAGTTGCCGATCGTCGAAGACGATGCTTACGGGTTCCTGCCTGTTCATGCGCCGCGGCCCTTCGCGGCCTTGGTGCCGGAGCTCACCTGGCACATATCGGGGCTCGCGAAGTGTCTTGGAGCCGGCCTGCGGCTTGCCTATGTGATCGCGCCCGACGCGCGCGCCAGCTGGCCCTTCGTTGCCGTCGCGCGCGCGGCGAACGTGATGGCCTCACCTTTGACCGTGGCGCTGGCGACGCGCTGGATCGAGGATGGGACGGCCGATGCCATATTGAGTTTCATTCGATCGGAAACGCGAGCACGGCAGAAGCTTGTGGCCGAAATACTGCCGCCTGGCACCTATAAGGCGGAATCGTGCGGCTTCCACGTCTGGCTGAAGCTGCCGCCGCAATGGTCCTGCTCGGCCTTCGTGGGCCACACGCGCGCGACCGGCATAGGCATTGTTTCGAGCCATCCTTTCACCGTCGAGGGGCCGCCGCCTGAAGCCGTTCGCATCTGCCTCGGCGGGCCGTCGCATCGTGCAACTGTTCGCAGCGCTCTCGAATTCATCGCCCATTCGCTCGAAGAAGAGCCCGCCCTGGCCTCGGGGTTCTTGTGACGTTCCGCTGTCGCATCGCGGGCCTACAGGAAAGGAGATCGCCCATGAAAATCACCGACAAAGGGCCGCTCGTCAATGGCATTCGCGGCTGTTGTCCGCGCTGCGGGAAAGGCAAATTGTTTGCCGGCTTCCTGAAGCTCGCGCCGCGCTGTGAGGCGTGCGGGCTTGATTATTCCTTCGCGGATCCGGCCGATGGTCCGGCCTTCTTCGCGATGATGATCATGTCGTTTCCGGTCGTCGGATTTGCACTTTGGTTCGACGCGGCTGTCTCGCCGCCATGGTGGGTGCATCTCGTCACGACCTTGCCTCTGCTGCTTCTCCTTTGCGTGCTTCCTTTGCGGCCGCTCAAGGGTTGGCTCGTTTGTTCGCAATTCTTCTACAAGGCCGAAGAAGGGCGGCTTGCACCGCAACCAAGCGATCGCGCCGCGCCGGCAAAGCCCGCGTCAGATATGAGATCTTCGGGTTAAGTCTTCGCGGTTGAAGCAGGCTGGCGGGCCTGTCAGACAGGAGGGCTCGCCAAAATCTTGCGTTCCCAGGCGAGTGCATGTGCGACGATCGTGGAAAGATCGTCGAACCGCGGCGTCCAGTTGAGATCGGTGCGGATGCGCTGCGCTCCGGCGACGATCGAGGCCGGATCTCCGGGTCGGCGTGGGGCGACCTCGGCCTTGAACGCGACTCCGGAAACACTCTGCACGGTTTCTATCACTTGCCGGACCGAATAGCCGAGCCCGTAGCCGCAATTGAAGATGGCCGAAGTTCCGCCTTCACGCAGGTAGCGGAGCGCGGCCGCGTGTGCGCTGATCAAGTCGCTCACATGGATATAGTCGCGAATACAAGTTCCGTCCGGCGTCGGATAATCGGTGCCGAAGATATTCATCCCGGGGCGCAGCCCTAGTGCCGCTTGGACGGCAACCTTGATGAGATGGGTGGCATTCGGCGTCGATTGCCCGGCGCGGCCTTGCGGGTCGGCGCCGGCGACATTGAAATAGCGCAGCGCGACATAAGTGAGCGGATGGGCACGCGCGACATCGCGCAGCATGAATTCGGTCATCAATTTCGATGTGCCATAAGGCGAAACCGGCGCAAGTGCGGCTTCTTCCGGCACGGGGGAAACCGCCGGATCGCCATAGACGGCAGCGGTCGAAGAAAAAATGACATGCTTCACTTTGCCGGCCACCGCGGCCGCGAGCAAGGCGCGGCTCTTCACCGTATTGTTGAGATAATAGCCGAGCGGGTCGCCGACCGATTCGGGCACGATGATCTTCGCCGCAAAATGGATGAGGGAGTCGATCGCTTCGGCGTGGATCAGGTTGGACACGAGTTCATAGTCGCCGACGTCGCCGACGATCAGCTTTGTCCTGGCCGGCAGCGCGCTCCGAAATCCCGTCGTAAGATTGTCGAGAACAACGACATTCTCGCCGGAATCGAGGAGCTGCAGCACCATATGGGCGCCAATATAGCCTGCCCCGCCCGTCACCAAGACCGCCATGCCGCCCCCCAGAAGTTTCCCGAATCAACGCGCGCTCATCCAATTTTCAGGCGGCGGATCATAGGGATTCGGCAGGCTGGTGCCAAATCACGGCCCTATTGATCGTCAACGTAAAGTAGTGGCGCTCCGGCTTGCGACCATCTCCTAAAGGCCGAGTTGTGGAATCAGCGCAATCACGGCAAGACCCGCTTCCCGTTTTAGAGTCGTCGCCTGGCATGGCGCCTGCAGCGGGCATAACCCGGAATTCTCCCACCGGACGCATTCTGTCGCCGACTTCGGCCAGCGCAGGCCGCGTTCAGTGTGAGAACTCCGGGCCAAGTCCCTCGGCGTAAGGTTTCGCGTGCAAAATTCCCTTCTCAAACGCTATTTCGAACTTGCGCGGCGCGGTGAGCTCGAACGCGACGCAGCCCAAGAGGCCGTTCTCGGCAAGCTCGGAGAGCTGAGCGCCGCTCTCGCCTCTTATCGTCCCGCCCGCAAAGCCGGAGCGCTCGGCTGGCTGCTGGCGGCCAAGGACCGCGCCGTCGGCTTGCGCGGCCTCTATCTCTGGGGGAGCGTCGGCCGCGGCAAGACCATGCTGATGGATCTCTTCCATGAAGAAACCCGGATCACCCGCAAAAGGCGCGTGCATTTCCATGCCTTCATGGCGGATGTTCACGCCCGTATTTTCAGCTTCCGTCAGCAGCTGAAGAAAGGCCTGGTCAAGGGTGATGATCCCATTGCGCCGATCGCGGAGGCCATAGCCAACGAATCCTGGCTCATCTGTTTCGATGAATTCAACGTGACCGACATCGCCGATGCAATGATCCTCGGCCGGCTCTTCAACGCATTGTTCAAGCGCGGCGTCGTCATTGTCGCAACATCGAACGTGGCGCCGAAATATCTCTACGAGAATGGTCTCAACCGCGCCTTGTTCTTGCCTTTCATCGATCTCATCGAAGAGCGGATGGACGTTGTCCGTCTCGATGCACGAACCGATTTCCGCCTCGAGAAACTCTCCGGCGCCAGCGTCTATCACGTTCCGGCGGATGCGAAGGCGGAATCCGCCTTGACGCGGGCCTTCATGAGATTGACAGGTGCCGAGACCGCGCGCGGGCACGAAGTCTCCGTGCTCGGACGCAAGATCTTCGTGCCGCAGGCGAAAGGCGGGGTTGCGCGGTTTCGATTTTCCGATCTTTGTGAAGAACCTTTGGGCGCACTCGATTATTTGGTGATCGCGGAGAATTTCCACACCATCGTGCTGGACGACATACCGGTGATCGCCGCCGACCAACGCAACGAGGCCAAGCGTTTCATCATGCTGATCGACACGCTTTATGATCAACACGTCAAATTGATCGCCTCCGCCGCTGCCGAGCCGCCTGAGCTCTACCTCGGCCGGAAAAACCGCGAAGCCTTCGAATTCGCCCGCACCGCGTCGCGGCTGATCGAAATGCGGTCCACCGGCTATCTTAGCCTTCCACATGGCTCGATCGCGTCGATCGGCTCGGGCGACACGACGGGACTCGTGGAAACGTGAGCTTCAGCAATGGCCCTTCGTCCGGTAGCCCAACCCCAGCCCGCCACGGATGTGCTGATTCTCGAAATCGCCGCCGATCACATTCGTCGCTTCGGCATCGAGCGCACGACGGTGACCCGGATTGCCGAAGAAGCCGGCATGTCGCATGCGAATGTCTATCGTTATTATCCGTCGAAAGCGGCGCTCATTGAGGAAATTACCGCCGGCTGGCTGAAGCCGCTCGAAACTGGGTTGCGGAGCATTGCCGACGCGCCCGACCCAGCTTTCGACAAGCTCGAGCGGATCATTTTCGCAGTCCACCGCACGTATCGCGACAAGCTCGAAACCGACCCGAATGTTTTTGCACTGTTCGCCGAAGCGACAGCGAAGAGCGCCGGCGTCGCCCGCAAGCACCGCAATCGTATCGAGCTCGAAATTCAAAGAACGCTCGAAGAAGGGGCAGGCGGCGGCGTCTTCGAATTCAAGGACCAGAAAAAGGCTTTGGCTCTAGTTTGCGATGCTCTGCACAAATTCATTCACCCTTGCGCCGTGAGCCTCGACCTGGCCGTCGGCCGCACCGCTCTCGAAGATCGGGCCGGCCTGGTCGCGACACTCGTGCTCGCGGCTTTGGCCAGCGGCAGGATGTGAGACCGCCTGACATATTACGTATTTTGTAATTCGTAACCTGTTTTCGGCCTGCGTCGGCAACCGTGTCATGACCGAAAAGGTCTCACAATATATTGAAATGAATATGGTTCATCGCTCGGCTCGAGACGTCCACGCCGCAATTCCGCCCTTCGTCTGATCCATCTAGGCTTGAATTCGCTTTCCGACTTCGGCAGAACCGCGCGCAAGTTCGCTGCGTGAGACGCGTAGCGCGGGTCCGAACGGCGCGACCGACACGCTGATGAAGCGACAAGTTGTTGCATTGCAAGATCTTACGACAAGTTGTTGCATCGCGAGATTCTACATTGTTAGACAGGAAGCGGGGACAAAGACATGGCACGCAGCAAGATCGGATTGATTGGCGCCGGACAGATCGGCGGCACCCTTGCTCACCTCTTGGGCCTGAAGGAATTGGGCGATGTCGTCTTGTTCGACATTGTCGAAGGGATCCCGCAGGGCAAAGCTCTGGACCTCGCCGAATCGGCCCCGGTCGAAGGGTTCGATGCGCATTTGACTGGCGCCAGTGATTATGCCGCGATCGCCGGTGCAGACGTGGTGATCGTTACCGCCGGCGTGCCGCGCAAGCCGGGCATGAGCCGCGATGATCTTGTTGGCATCAATCTCAAGGTCATGGAAGCGGTGGGCGCGGGCCTAAAACAATATGCCCCGAACGCATTTGTCATATGCATCACCAATCCGCTCGATGCCATGGTTTGGGCCCTGCAGAAGGCCTCGGGCCTTCCGGCCCAGAAAGTCGTCGGCATGGCCGGCGTTCTCGACTCGGCCCGGTTTCGCTATTTCCTCGCCGAAGAATTCAAGGTCTCCGTCGAAGATGTGACGGCTTTCGTTCTCGGTGGGCACGGCGACGACATGGTGCCTTCGCTCCGCTATTCGACCGTGGCCGGAATCCCGCTGCCCGATCTGGTGAAGATGGGCTGGACGACTAAGGCAAGGCTCGACGCGATCATCGAGCGGACACGCAAGGGCGGCGGCGAAATCGTCAATCTCTTGAAGACCGGTTCCGCGTTCTATGCACCGGCCAGCTCGGCGATTGCCATGGCCGAATCCTATTTGAAGGACAAGCGACGCGTGCTTCCCTGCGCTGCCCAGCTCAAAGGCGAATATGGCGTCACTAATCTTTACGTCGGCGTGCCGGTCATAATTGGCGCCGGCGGCGTCGAAAAGATCGTCGAGGTCGCGCTCGATGCCGATGAAAAGCAGATGTTCGAGAAATCCGTGGCTTCGGTGCGGAGCTTGGTCGAGGCTTGCAAGGCCATCAACCCTGCTTTCGCAAACTAGCCCGGAGTGTTCTCACGCTGGACATGGTCTGCCCGGCCCAAGGCATCGACGGAGCAGGAGAACGGCGGCGGGCGATGCTAACCCCGTTGCAAACGGCTATTCTCTTGGCCGTTCGACGCACTCTGTTGCCGCCTTCCGCCGGCTGCGCGCGTATTCCAATCGGAATATGCGCGGATTCAAGAAATGGGACCATGTTCCGGAACGGATAAGTCGGTCCACCCGATCGCAACATGAGGGCTGCCGTAGCGCGGCAGGCCCGTTCCGCCGCCCAAAGAGGGAAAAGAGCTCAACATGAATATTCACGAGTATCAGGCGAAGGCGATATTGAAGGAATTCGGCGCCCCCGTCTCCCGCGGCGTGCCGGTCTTCAAAGCCGCCGAGGCGGAAGCCGCCGCAAGGGAGCTCGGCGGTCCGTTGTGGGTCGTCAAGACGCAGATCC
Source organism: Beijerinckiaceae bacterium (assembly GCA_052148755.1). Classification (GTDB taxonomy): domain Bacteria; phylum Pseudomonadota; class Alphaproteobacteria; order Rhizobiales; family Beijerinckiaceae; genus Methylovirgula. The sequence continues at coordinate 44,160 of JBKQHN010000228.1, forward strand.
ATGCCGGCGGCCGCGGCAAAGGCAAATTCAAGGAGCCTGAGGCCGGCGAAAAAGGCGGCGTGCGTCTCGCCAAATCCATCGAAGAAGTGAAGAGCTTCGTCGCGCAAATGCTCGGCAAGACCCTCGTCACCGTTCAGACCGGAGCACATGGCAAGCAGGTCAACCGGATCTACCTCGAAGAAGGCTCCGATATCGCGAAGGAATTCTATCTTTCTCTGCTCGTCGACCGCGCCACCAGCCGGGTTGCTTTCGTGGTCTCCACCGAAGGCGGCGTCGAGATTGAACAAGTAGCGCATAAGACACCGGAAAAGATCGTCACCTTCTCGGTCGATCCGGCAACCGGAATTATGCCGCATCACGGCCGCACCGTTGCCAAGGCTCTGGGCCTGACGGGGGATCTTGCCAAACAGGCGGAGCGGCTTGCCAATAGCCTCTATGCCGCCTTCGTCGGCAAAGACATGGCGATGCTTGAAATTAATCCTCTGATCGTTTCGCAGGAAGGCCAGCTCAAGTGCCTCGATGCGAAGGTCTCATTCGACTCGAACGCGCTCTATCGCCATCCCGAGATCCTCGCCTTGCGCGATGAAACGGAAGAAGACCCCAAAGAAATCGAAGCATCGAAATATGACCTCGCCTATATCACGCTCGACGGCACGATCGGCTGCATGGTCAATGGCGCCGGCCTCGCTATGGCGACGATGGACATTATCAAGCTTTATGGAGCCGAGCCCGCGAACTTCCTCGATGTTGGCGGCGGTGCGAGCAAAGAAAGAGTCACCGCCGCTTTCAAGATCATCACTGCCGATCCGAAGGTCAAAGGCATTCTCGTCAATATTTTCGGCGGTATCATGAAATGCGACGTGATTGCCGAAGGCGTGATCGCGGCAGTGAAGGAAGTTGGCCTCCAAGTGCCGCTCGTCGTGCGGCTCGAGGGGACCAATGTCGATATCGGCAAGAAAATCCTGAGTGAATCGGGTCTGAATGTCATCGCTGCCGACGACCTTGATGACGCCGCCCAAAAGATCGTCTCTGCCGTCGGGAAGGCCTGAACCATGTCCGTTCTCATTTCCAAAGAAACGAAGCTCATTTGTCAGGGGTTCACCGGCAAGAACGGCACGTTTCATTCCGAACAGGCGATTGCCTATGGCACCAAAATGGTGGGCGGCGTCTCGCCCGGCAAAGGTGGGTCTACCCATCTCAATCTGCCGATCTACGAGACCGTCGCGGAGGCGCGCAAAGAGACCGGTGCCGACGCGAGCGTCGTCTACGTGCCGCCGCCGGGTGCCGCGGATGCCATATGTGAAGCCATAGACGCGGAAATCCCGCTCATCGTCTGTATCACGGAAGGCATTCCCGTCCTCGATATGGTGCGTGTCAAACGCGCGCTCAATGGTTCGAAGTCGCGCCTCATCGGCCCGAATTGCCCAGGCGTCGTGACGGCTGGGGAATGCAAGATCGGCATTATGCCGGCCAATATTTTCAAGCCCGGTTCGGTCGGCATCGTTTCGCGCTCCGGGACGCTCACCTACGAGGCCGTGTTCCAGACGACATGCGAGGGGCTTGGCCAAACGACGGCGGTCGGCATCGGCGGTGACCCCGTGAAAGGCACCGAGTTCATCGACATTTTGGAACTGTTCCTCGCCGATCCCGCGACCAAATCGATTGTGATGATCGGCGAGATCGGCGGCGGCGCGGAGGAAGACGCGGCGCAATTCCTTCTCGATGAAGCCAAACGCGGCCGCAAGAAGCCGGTGGTCGGCTTCATTGCCGGACGCACGGCGCCGCCAGGCCGCCGCATGGGCCATGCAGGCGCGATCATTTCCGGCGGAAAAGGCGGTGCCGAGGACAAGATCGCGGCCATGGAACGTGGCGGGATCAAGGTGTCGCCGTCGCCGGCGCGCCTCGGGAAAACCCTTGCGGAACTCCTCAAGGCCTGAACTCCGCCCCACTCGTACAACAAGAAAATGTGCATACATAGAATTCGTCGGCTCGAATATGTAGGAGGGGGGCTCGGTATCGCTGCGCCGGACGGGGGAGGCAATGTTTTCGCGGCCGCGCCGGGAAGCATGCCGAGCCTAGCAAGACACGCAGTGCAAACCGCAGGGATCATGGTAAGGGCGTGGCGACTTGGCGGACGGCGGCTGTAGCTTCGGATCGCCGGGGTGAGTGAGACTCGACCGGCCCCACGATGTGAGCCAATGGCTCGGAGGACAGATGATGGCACGTCAAGACGTGAACGGTGCGAATGGCTCGGGTGGAGCTGGGGCGCCTCGCTCGGCGACGAACGACCGCTTTGCGCAAAGTTCCTTCCTCTATGGCGGCAACGCCGCCTATGTCGACCAGCTCTATGAATCCTTTCAGCGCGACCCGGCGTCGGTTGATGCCGAATGGCGCGAATTTTTCGCCGGCTTGAACGATGACCGCACAGCCATCGAAAAAAGCGCGCATGGTCCAACCTGGAAGAAGCCGAACTGGCCGATAATCGCCAATGGCGAGCTTGTTTCAGCGCTCGATGGCGATTGGGCGGTCGTCGAAAGGACCCTAGGCGACAAACTCAAAGCCAAAGCTCCGCCCAAAGGCACCGAATTTTCGGCCGAAGAGCTGCAGCGCGCCACCCGCGATTCCGTGCGCGCCATCATGATGATCCGCGCCTACCGGATGCGTGGCCATTTTCACGCCAATCTTGATCCACTCGGGCTCGAGCCTCCGAAAGACTACGAGGAATTGCATCCCTCGAGCTATGGATTCGCGGAAGCCGATTACGATCGAAAAATTTTCATCGATGGCGTACTCGGGCTCGAATATGCGACGATTCCACAGATGCTGGCGATCCTGCGGCGCACCTATTGCGGCACGATCGGCTTCGAGTTCATGCACATTTCCGATCCGGCCGAAAAGGCTTGGCTGCAGATGCGCATCGAGGGTCCCGACAAGGAGATCACGTTCACGCGCGAAGGAAAGCGCGCGATCCTGACCAAGCTCGTCGAGGCTGAAGGCTTCGAGAAATTCATCGACATCAGATACACGGGCACGAAGCGATTCGGTCTCGACGGTGGCGAATCCATGGTGCCGGCGCTCGAACAGATCATCAAGCGCGGCGGTGCGCTCGGTGTCAAAGAGATCGTGTTCGGCATGGCGCATCGTGGCCGTCTCAACGTCCTCTGCCAAGTGATGGCCAAGCCGCATCGCGCCGTCTTCCACGAATTCAAAGGCGGTTCCTTCACCCCGGAGGACGTGGAGGGCTCGGGTGACGTCAAATATCATCTCGGTGCCTCCTCGGACCGCGACTTCGACGGCAATCAGGTGCATTTGTCCTTGACCGCCAATCCGTCACATCTCGAGATCGTCGATCCGGTCGTGCTCGGCAAAGTGCGGGCAAAACAGGATCAATGGAATGACTTGGTCGAGCGCACGATGGTCATGCCGCTGCTCATTCATGGCGATGCGGCGTTCGCCGGCCAGGGCGTGATCGCCGAATGTTTCGGTCTATCCGGGCTGAAGGGCCATCGAACCGGCGGCTCGATCCATTTCATCATCAACAATCAGATCGGCTTTACCACCTATCCGCGCTATTCGCGGTCTTCGCCCTACCCGTCGGATTCGGCGAAAATGATCGAAGCGCCGATCATCCATGTCAACGGGGACGATCCGGAAGCCGTTGTCTTTGCCGCCAAGATCGCCGTCGAGTTCCGGCAGAAGTTCCACAAGCCGGTCGTCATCGACATGTTCTGCTACCGCCGGCACGGACACAACGAAGGCGACGAGCCGGCTTTCACTCAACCTCTTATGTACAAGAAGATCAAAGCGCATCGGACGACGCTCGAGATCTACGCTGAAAAGCTCATCGGCGAAGGCGTCATGACCGCGGGCGAAATCGAGAAGGTGAAAGCCGACTGGCGACAAAGGCTCGAGGCCGAATACGAGGCGGGTCAATCCTACAAGCCAAACAAGGCCGACTGGCTCGACGGCCGCTGGGCCGGTTTGCGGCCGGCCGACGGCGGTGACGAAGCGCGCCGCGGCCGCACCGGGATCGACGTGACCAAACTGAAGGATCTCGGTCAGCGGCTCTGCACGGTGCCGCAAGGCTTCCATCTCCATCGCACGATCCAGCGCTTTCTCGATAATCGCCGCGGCATGATCACATCAGGGCAAGGCATCGATTGGGCGATGGGGGAGGCCTTGGCCTTTGCGACCCTCCTCGACGAAGGCCACGCCGTGCGCCTCTCCGGTCAAGACAGCGAGCGCGGAACGTTCTCGCAGCGCCATTCCGTGCTCATCGACCAGGAAAACGAGACGCGTTATGCGCCGCTCAACCATCTCAGGGATGGCCAAGCGCGCTACGAAGTGATCAATTCCATGTTGTCCGAGGAAGCCGTTCTCGGCTTCGAATATGGCTATTCGCTCGCCGAGCCGAAGGCGCTCGTCCTGTGGGAAGCCCAATTCGGCGATTTCGCCAATGGTGCCCAGGTCGTGTTCGACCAGTTCATTTCCTCGGGCGAGCGCAAATGGCTGCGCATGTCGGGCCTCGTTTGCCTTCTACCGCATGGCTACGAAGGCCAGGGACCGGAACATTCTTCGGCGCGGCTCGAACGCTTTCTCCAATGCTGTGCGGAAGACAACTTACAGGTTGCCAATTGCACGACTCCGGCGAACTACTTCCACGTCCTGCGCCGTCAATTGAAGCGCGATATTCGCAAGCCGCTCATCTTGATGACGCCGAAATCTCTGTTGCGGCACAAACGTGCGGTTTCGGCTCTCGCCGACTTGGGCGCCGACACGACGTATCACCGCATTCTTTTCGACGACGCCGAACGTGCGATCGGCGATGCCCTCAAGCTCGTCAAGGACGATAAAATCCGCCGGGTGATCTTGTGCACCGGCAAGGTCTATTACGATCTCTATGAAGAAAGAGAGCAGCGCAAGATAGACGACGTCTACCTGGTGCGCGTGGAACAGCTTTATCCGTTCCCCTTGAAGGCATTGGTCGCGGCGCTTTCGCGCTTCAAGAAGGCAGACGTGATCTGGTGTCAGGAAGAACCCAAGAACATGGGGGCATGGTTCTTCGTTGAGCCCTATCTCGAATGGGTGCTCGGGCAGGTCGGCAGCAAGGCGAAACGTGCGCGCTACGTGGGGCGGGCGGCTTCCGCGGCGACCGCAACCGGTCTCATGCCGATACATATGGCCCAGCTCAAGGCCTTTCTCGAGGAAGCTTTTGCGGCTTGAGCTTAGAGCCGATCCCGAAGACTGTGGCTGGCTGCCGATAAAGACTGCTCCAAGTTGTCGAATTTGAGCGTAGTCTCGTCGGATCAGGCTCACGGCCGAGGCCGGCTTGCTTTTCCTGGTCTCGGGAGACCCCTCGAACAGACGGCAGGCGAAGCGGCGTTGGCGAAACTTCGCCGCCGGACCCGCCAAAATCCACGCGGACGATCTGCCCCGTTCCGGCACAGAACGTTCGGCCATGCAGAGTCTCGGAAAGGGGCCGTATTCGCGGCCGATGTGACTGGCGATGACGATTGAAATCCGCGTACCCACTTTGGGAGAATCCGTCAGTGAAGCGACGATCGGGCGCTGGTTCAAGAG
>JBKQHN010000229.1:0-6253 GCA_052148755.1 Beijerinckiaceae bacterium
CAAGCACGTGACGACGGTCGAGCAGATCGGCGGTATCACTTGCGAAGAGTTTTCGCGCCTCAATCAATCGCTCAACCGGCTCGAGCGGTTCTGGACCGACCAGATCAGGTTCCGGCTTTGAATCGCGAGTTCTTGCGCCGCTGAAGCGAGATTTCAGGCGCGTGAGGCTGCCTTGTGGCTGTGGGATCTTGGCAACAGATCCGGCGGACAGGGTCTTCACGCGTTCCTGCGCCACAAAATCGCCGCGTCTTTGCGTCTTCTTTACTATGAAGATGCTAGCTGAAGCCGTGCCTCGCTGAGATCGGCTTTAGGCAGTTCCAAAGACAGTTCCAAAGACAGTTCCGTGTTGGAATCGGGTGCGTGGCGACGTCCCCGATCGAAGTCGCCGCGCGCGAGTGGCGCGATGGCGCATTTCAGTCGAGATTTGACGCAGGAATTCGGAGTTCGAATTGACAACACATTCGTCTTCGCCGTCGAGAGAGCAAGTCCTTAGAGGGGAAGTCCTTCGTGGCCTCGCGGCGGCTTGTTTGACGGTTTCGTTCTTGGCGGTCGCTACGGCGACGGCTTTGGCGGAACAGGACGGGCCTTTCGGTAGCCAGGCGGAATGGGCGCAGGGCTATGATGCGGATGAACATCTGGCGGTCTCCCGCTCGTCGACGCCGATTCTTTCGCCGCAGACCTATGCCGCGACCGAGCAGTCGATCGAACGCTATCAGCAAATCGTGGCCAACGGCGGCTGGACAATGGTTCCCGGCGGGCGGACGTTGAAACTCGGCACGAACAGTCCGGCCGTGGCCGCGCTGCGGCGGCGCCTCATCGCCTCTGGCGATCTCGATGCAAGCGCCGGATCTTCGTCGATTTTCGATTCCTACGTGGATGCCGCCGTCAAGCACTTTCAGGCGCGGCACGGCCTCATTGAGAACGGCGTCGTCGGTACGGAGACTTCGGCAGCGCTCAATGTTCCCGCCGACGTCCGGCTGCGTCAGCTCGAAATCAATCTCGTCCGGCTGCGGGCTTTCTCGGGCAACCTCGGCGAGCGTTACGTTACGGCCAATATTCCGGGCGCGGCCGTAGAGACCGTGGAAAATGGTATGGTCGCGACGCGCCACATCGCCGGCGTCGGCAAGATCGATCGGCAATCACCGGTGATGATGACAAAAGCGCTCGAAGTCAATTTCAATCCCTATTGGACGGTGCCGGCCTCGATCATCCGCAAAGATCTTATTCCGAAAATGCAGGCCAATTCGAACTATCTGACCGACAACAAGATCCACGTCTTCAGAAAAGACGGGCAGGAAGTTCAGCCGGAGCAAATCAATTGGAATTCGCTCGAAGCGACCAATTACAAGTTCCGGGAAGAGCCGGGTGATAACAATTCACTTGGCGTGGTGCGCATCAACATCGCCAATCCTTACGGCGTATACATGCACGATACGTCCAGTAAAGGCGTGTTCGGCGATGATTATCGTTTCATTTCTTCGGGCTGCATCCGCGTCCAGAACGTCCGCGATTACGTCGCGTGGCTGCTGAAGGATACGCCCGGCTGGGATCGCCCGCGCATCGACGAAGCGATTCGCTCCGGCGAGCGGATCGATGCCAAACTCACGGCTCCGGTGCCCGTCTACTGGGTCTATATAACGGCTTGGTCGACGCCGGACGGGCTGGTTCAGTTCCGCGACGATATCTACCAGCGCGACGGGCTCGGCTCGGTTGCTGCCACGGCACCGCCTACGCCGCAGGCTTACTCGGCGCGGCAGGTTCCCGAGTCCCTCGCCGACGAGCAATGAGCGTCAGAGCGGGATGAGGAAAAGTGGGACGCTGCGCGGGTTTTCCGGCGCAATCAAGTTTACGCAGATTGCGTAGACTTATCTCCCTATCCCGCTCTAAATTAACAGTATCGATCACGATGATTTTGGATTGAATCAATCCAAAATCATCGTGATCCAGAGCGAGCGCGGCCGAACCGCTGTAACAGGGCAGGGCGGAGCCTACGCGCAGTTCGTGCTGCGGTCAAGGCTACGCTTAGGCTTCTTGCCTTCACCTAGCACACTCGGCGTGCTAGGGAGAGTGATGCGGCCGGCGACTCGTCGAACGACCGGCCCGGCATTTTGCGACGCCCCCTATCCAAGTTCGGACTCCGGGGGAGGGGCGTCGAGCCCCACGCATCAGGTACTACAGCATGAGCCATTCCGAAGCCGGGGCGCATCTGGCGCCCAATTCTTTTTTTGCCGCAGATCTTGCCGACGTCGATCCGGAAATCGCCGACGTGATCGCCAAAGAACTCGCTCGGCAAAGAGACGAGATCGAGCTCATCGCTTCGGAGAATATTGTTTCGCGCGCGGTGCTCGAGGCGCAAGGTTCGGTGCTCACCAATAAATATGCCGAGGGCTACCCGGGCCGGCGTTATTACGGCGGCTGCCAATTCGTTGACATCGCCGAGAAACTGGCGATTGAGCGGGTCTGCCGACTGTTCGATTGCAAATTCGCCAATGTGCAACCCAATTCCGGGAGCCAAGCCAATCAGGCCGTCTTTCTCGCGTTGCTGCAGCCGGGTGACGTCTTCCTCGGGCTCGATCTTGCGGCCGGCGGCCACTTGACCCATGGCTCGCCGGTCAATCTCTCCGGCAAATGGTTCAAGCCGGTCTCCTATGGCGTGCGGCGCGACGATCAGCGTATCGACATGGACGAAGTGGCGCGGTTGGCCGAGCTGCACAAGCCGAAAATGATCATTGCCGGCGGCTCCGCCTATTCGCGCTTCTGGGATTTCGAGAGATTTCGGGCGATCGCCGATTCGGTTGGCGCCTATTTCGTCGTCGACATGGCGCATTTCGCCGGTCTCGTGGCCGGCGGCGTGCATCCCTCGCCGTTTCCTTATGCGCATGTCGCGACCTCGACCACGCACAAGACCTTGCGCGGGCCGCGCGGCGGTTTGATCCTTTGCAACGACGACGAGCTTGCCAAGAAGATCAATTCGGCCGTATTTCCAGGTCTGCAGGGCGGTCCGCTGATGCATGTCATTGCCGCCAAGGCGGTGGCGTTCGGCGAAGCTCTGCGGCCCGATTTCAAGCTCTATGCACGCCAAATCGTCGAAAACGCCAAGGCGCTTTCGGCTTCGCTTGTCGACGGCGGATTTGCCATCGCCTCCGGCGGCACCGACAATCACTTGATGCTCGTCGACCTTCGCCCCAAGGGACTGACCGGCAAAGCCGCCGAAGCCTGCTTGTCGCGGGCGCATATCACCTGCAACAAGAATGCGGTTCCCTTCGATACGGCGAGCCCTTTCGTCACCTCCGGGATCAGGCTCGGCACTCCGGCGGGCACGTCGCGCGGCTTCGGCGTCGCCGAATTCAAGCGGATCGGCGACATGATCATCGAGACCTTGGACGGTCTTGCCAACACCTCTGATGCGGGCAATGCTTCGGTCGAAAAAACCGTGCTGGCGAAGGTCGAACAACTGACGCGGCGCTTTCCGATCTACTGAGGCTTCCCCATGCGGTGCCCTTATTGCAGTAGTCTCGAAACGCAGGTCAAGGATTCGCGGCCGACCGAAGACGCGTCCTCGATTCGCCGCCGCCGCGTCTGCCCCGATTGCGGCGGCAGGTTTACGACGTTCGAACGCGTCCAATTGCGCGAACTGACGGTGGTCAAGAAATCCGGACGCCGGGTGCCTTTCGAGCGCGACAAGCTGATGCGCTCGATCGAGATCGCGCTGCGCAAGCGCCCTGTCGATGCCGAGCGCGTCGAACGCATGGTCAATGGCATCGTCAGGCAGCTCGAAAGCCAGGGCGAAACCGACATCCAAAGTGAGCGGATCGGCGAACTCGTCATGGAGGGCCTGCGTTCGCTCGACTCCGTTGCCTATGTGCGTTTTGCTTCGGTCTATCGGAATTTCCGCGAAGCGCGCGATTTCAACATGTTGATCGATGAACTTTCGCATGGCGGGGAGCCGGCCGAAACGCCGCCGGCCCCGCCCAAAGTGCGCACTCCGAGCCAAGCGTGAACCGGCCATGAGCGTGGGGCTCCCGCCTTTCGAGATCACCTCTGCCGAAATCACTTGCGCCGAGCTCGATGAGGATGCCCGCTTGATGGCGGCGGCGCTGAATTTTGCCCGCCGCGGCTGGGGCGACGTCGCTCCCAATCCCGCCGTCGGGGCTTTGCTGGTGAAGGACGGCGTCGTCATCGGCCGCGGCCATACGAGGCGGGGCGGTCGCCCGCACGCAGAGACGGAAGCCCTGCGGCAAGCCGGCACTGCCGCCGCCGGCGCGACGCTCTACGTGACGCTGGAGCCCTGCAGCCATCATGGCGAGACGCCGCCTTGCGCCGAGGCGATTGTCGCAGCCGGCGTCGCCCGCGTCGTTTCGGCCTTGGATGATCCCGATCAACGCGTTGCCGGGCGCGGTCACAGGCTGCTGCGCGAAGCGGGCATCGAGGTCCGCACGGGCGTTCTTGCAGACGCAGCGCGGCGCGCCAATTTGGGCCATATTCTGCGCGTCACCGCGGGCCGCCCGATGGTGACCTTGAAACTCGCAGAGACGGCCGATGGTTTTGCGGCGGCGTCATCGCAAGATCACGATGATTTTGGATTAAATCAATCCAAAATCATGAACGTGATCGATTCCAATAAAATAGAGCGGGATGCGGGCGGAAAACCGGTTCCCACTTTTCCTCATCCCGCTCTAGCGCCTCGGCTCGCCATCACCGGTGCTAGCGCCAACGCCCGCGTCCACATGTGGCGGGCCCAGCATGATGCGATCATGATCGGCATCGGCACCGCATTGTCCGATGATCCAATGCTGAACGTGCGTCTTCCCGGCGCCGAAGCCCGCAGGCCTCTGCGCATTGTGCTCGATACGGGGCTCGCGCTGCCGCCGACGTCGCAGCTTGCATTGACCGCCAAGGATTTCCCGACGCTCGTCGTCGCCGGCGAAGACGTGCCGGACGCGGCCGCGACGCGGCTCAGCGCGCTGGGGATCGAAGTGATGCGGGTGCGCCGCGACGGCTCGGGCCGCGTCGATCTCGCAGTGGCCTTGACCGCACTCAGTATGCGCGGCCTGACCCGCATCTTCAGCGAGGGCGGCCCACGTGTCGCCGCAGGCCTGATCACGCAAGGCTTCGCCGACGAGGTCATCGTGCTGACGAGCGAACAGAAGCTTGCGCAAGAGGGCGTAAAAGCGCTCGGTTCCGAGAGCCGCGCTTTGCTCGAAGATCCTGTGCACTATCGCCGAACCGGGTCGACCCGGCTCGGAGACGATCTCTGTCAGCGTTACGAAAGAGTTTTATAGAAAGAATTCAAAAATGTTCACGGGTCTTGTCACCGACGTCGGTGAAGTGCTGAAGATCGAGCCGCGCGGCGAATTGCACAGAATCCGTATCGCCTGCGCCTATCCGGCAGAGACGATCGCGCAAGGCGCATCGATCGCCTGCAGCGGCCCTTGTCTTACCGTCGTGGCGACCGGCAGAACCGATCAACGCGCCTGGTTCGAAATCGATGTCGCGGCCGAGACTTTGGCACGCACCAATGCACGGGATTGGCGGATTGGCACCAAGCTCAATCTCGAAAGATCGCTGAAACTCGGCGACGAACTCGGCGGCCATATCGTGACCGGGCATGTCGACGGCGTCGCGCGAATTGCCGCGATCGATGCGTTCGACGGCATGAAGCGCTATAGGATCGAAGTCCCAAACGAGCTGGCGCGGTTCATCGCGGAGAAAGGGTCGGTGTCGCTCGATGGCACGTCGTTGACCGTGAACGAGGTCGATGGGAATGCCTTTTCGATGCTTCTCATTCCGCACACGCTCGCCGTGACGACATGGGGAGAGAAACAAGTCGGCGACGCGATCAACATCGAGGTCGACTTGATGGCACGCTATGCGGCGCGGCTGGTGGAGATGAAGTGAGGGGCCGCGCCCGACCGGTGAGACGACACGCAAGATCAAGTGCGCCCGTTTGCCACCAGCTTCCCACAGCCGTCATGGCCGGGCTTGTCCCGGCCATCCACGCCGAGACAAGGCTTCAACGGTCGAATTTCATAAATATCGTGGCATAAATCGATTAGTCGTGATGCGGAGGAAACCGACTTGCATCGAGTTAAATCGAGCCGCGTGGATGGCCGGAACAAGTCCGGCCATGACGCGCGATAGATTCTTTTTACTTGCGTTTCGCCCTCAGATGCCAACACAATTAATCTCGTCGATATCGCTAAGCGCCTGGGCGCGATATCGAACTCTCATGCAATTCCATGCCGCTTCCAGT
>JBKQHN010000230.1:0-22753 GCA_052148755.1 Beijerinckiaceae bacterium
CGGCCGATTGCATGGCGCCGTGAAAAGTATCGAGTTCGCGACGTTCGAGCGGGCTCATCGCGCCTGCCGAAAGCCGCGCCGCTACGGCTTCGAGTTCGGCCATCACGAAAAACATTTCCTCAAGCCGCGCCGGCGCTATCGTGGCGACGATGACGCCACGCCGCGGTCGATGCACTGCAAGCCCCATCGCCGCCAATTGGCGGAGTGCTTCGCGCACCGGCGTGCGCGATACGCGAAACCTTCCGGCCAATTCCTGTTCGTCGAGCTTTACGCCCGGAGCGAGTCGCGCGTGAATGATATCGTCTGCGAGTTCGTCAGCCAATTCATTGGCGCGCGTCCGCTGTGCGGGCCGAGTGTCGGTGATTTCGATTGCAGGTTTGTGAATTTGCATGCAAATGTCATCCAAATTTTAATTTTATGTCATAGTCGCTTCCAGCCGGAGTCAAATATTTGTATTTCCTTTACTATTTCCTATTTCGTCTGTTTGACCCGGACATCCGATTGAACGAAAATGATTAAATTATGTGCAAATTTCCAGACAATATGCCTATAGTTTTGGCAATTTTCAAAATGAAATGCCATAGTGATTCCAATCAAGCGTGATTATCGCTTTTTTATATATACTTTTTGTGTCATTCTACAGTGGTGCGCAGTTTGAATTCTTGTATGCAAAATACCACCGGTTCCCTCGAGGGGGTTTCCATGCAAATTAGCATTTCCGAGTTTGATGGTCCGGTCGCCCGCGTCGTCCTCGTCGGCAAGATCGATATTAGCGGTGCCGACGAAATCGATTTGCCGTTGGCTGCGCTGGCGGGGAAGAGGAATAGTGTCGTGGTCGACATGGCGGAGGTCGAATTCCTCGCGTCGATCGGCATTCGCCACTTGGTTCAGGCCGCGAAATCCATCTCTCGTGGGGGTGGGAAGCTCGTCCTGTTGAAGCCAACCAGCATGGTGACCGACGTGCTCCTCACGTCCGGCTTTGCCGACATCCTTCCGATCGTCCAGTCGGAGGCCGACGCCCGCATGTTTTTGAACTTGCAAGGGCCTGCGTGAACGCGATGCGGCGTTCATCCTGGCGCAATTGACCAGCGCGGCAACCGGCGCGCTTGCGGTGTCAGTCTTGCTCGGATCGGCGATTGCGCCAAAGCGCATGTGATCTGCGCCAGGTGGTATTTTGGCGCATTTTGGGAGGGGGCAAAATGACCTGGTCCATTACAAATTTAATGATTCAAATCATCGGCGGTATTTTCGGCGGACATGCTGCTGCGGTCGCAGTGAAGGATCACAACTTCGGATTGTTCGGCCATACGCTTGCCGGTGCGGTCGGCGGAGTTTTGAGCGGCTGCTTCCTGCAAACACTCGCCGCCACAATGGTCACCGGGACCGGCACTGTGAATGAGCCGAGATTCGGCGAACTGGTGATGCTCCAGGGTCTCACCGGCGCCGTGGCCGGCGGAATTGCGATGCTCTTGTTTGGCTTTCTCAAACATGGCATCGACCAGCACAAATCCACGAAGAGCTAGTCGCGATCGAGTTTTTGAAAAACCCGCCAGGGCATGCACGGTTGACCACCGAGCTGATCAAGGCGATGGGGATTTCGGTGCGGGCGTTATTGCGCGAAAAGGGTACGCCTTACGCTGAACTCGGCCTTGCCGATCCAAAACGGACGGATGACGAGCTCATAGATTTCATGCTGGAGCATCCGATCCTTATCAATCGCCCGATCGTCGAAACGACCAAAGGCGTGCGGCTCTGCCGGCCCTCTGAAAAGGTGCTCGACATCCTGCACAATCCGGAGATCGGCACATTTGTGAAAGAGGACAGCGAAGCGATCGTTGGTGGGCACGCTTGATGCCTTGCAGTCAACGAAACCGCGAGCGGCCGATGATGGCCCAATGGGCCGAAGCATAATTCCACAGAAAGAGCACCAAAGTCGCGACGGGAGCCGCTATGACGACGCGCAAGCCGAGCTCTGTGCAGAGGATCGCCATTGTTAGAAGAGAGAGCGGAAATCCCACCGCTATGCCGCAAGCAAAGCGGAGCAAGCCATCCAAGGAGAGCCGCTCGTTGAAGGTGAAGCCGGAGTGCAGCAAATAGCCGAGCGGCGTCACCAGCGCGAACGACAGAACCATCATCGGCACATAATGTTCGCCTGCCAGATCACCTAGGATCATCACCGCATTGTTCGTTGCGGCGCAGATCGCGCCGACGAAAGTGTAGCGTGCCGTTTGCCCGACGAGTGGATGCGGCTGCATGGCCGCATCGGAGTGGCGATAGTGTTGTGGGCCGAACATGCCGCGGATGAAAGGTCCGAGACTCATGTTCAGAACTCACCTGCGAGTTTGGCCATCACGCGCGGCGCCATCCGGTCCCATATCCGGGAGTCGCGCAGATAGCGGCAGATGCCGGCGGGCCCGAGACGCAGAACCTCGGCGGCGGCCGGAAATAGGCGGCTGTAATCGCCGGCGGAGGCCGAGGCGAGAGCGGTGTTCACACTTATTGAGGCTCGTCCGGCACGTTCGACTCTCTTTGTGCAGCCGGAGAGCGCCGGCAGGTGTCGGTCGAGAACGATCTGCATCTGGATCGCGAAGTCGGCCGCGTCGCGGCTTCCCGTCGTGGTGAGGGAGTTGCCATGGATACGAAAGGCTGTTGTGACGCTGTCGTGATAGCGGACGGGTCCCCTGGAGGCGAGCCTGAGCCAGATGTCCCAGTCGGCAGTGTACCAGAGGCTTTCGTCCAAACCTCCGCACGCAAGCCATGCATCTTTGCGGAAGACCGGCGCCGGCGCTGCAACGAAATTCTGCACCAGCAGCCGCTCCAGCACAAGAGCCGATGGAAGTTCGCCGACATTGGGCAAAGGACAATGCCACACGCCCAATGTGCGGCCGCTCCCGTCGATGATTGCACTGGGAGCCAAGTGGAGCGGAGCTTTGGGGGCGGCTTCGATCCAGGCACGAATGGCCGCGGCGCGCCCGGGAAGCCACAGATCATCCGCGTGTAGCCAGCAGACATGATCCGCTGCGGCGATCTCGACCCCGAAGTTAGTCTTATTGTGCCACATCCCAAGGTCGCAGCGCTCCAAGATGCTGATCTGCAGACGATCGCAATAGCGCCGGGCCAGGTCGAGGCTCGCGGGAGACGGACTGCTGTCGATGACGAGGACCTCGACGCCCTCTGCCCCTTCGGACGCAATCGAGTGCAGCGCGGCGCCGATCCACCGCTCTCCGCAATGGACCGGCATGATCACAGTGAGCCAAGGTGCGGATACTGGGGGACAGGCGCTCATGAATTTCTTACCGATACCGCGAAGTGCCGCTGCCGGCAGCAAGCGACGCCGGCCGAATCGACGTCAGCGCGAGACCGCAGTGGCGAACTTTGCCGCGACGGCGACGACCTTAGCATCAGGGTGTAGCCTCGGTTGTCCCACAGGAATTTTGCTTCGTAACGGTCGACGATCGCATAGGCCGAATAAACGGATTTTCCGGCACATACGCCAAGTCTTCACTCTCGCCATAGGATCCTTGAGTTTTCCTTAAGATATCGTGGACCTTTTGCCTGAACGGAAGTTGCAGTGACCGCAACCTGACCAGAGCACGCCTTGGTATTTCACCAGCAATGGTCCACGTGCAATCCGGTCGAACGATTTCTTCATCGACTTCACCTTGCCGCTACAACGCGCGGCTCCGCACCTCGTTTAAGGGAAAGATAACCCTTATCGCCCTATCGTTTTCTTGGCGTATTTCGAGAGAAGCTAAAATGACCGCGGTGATGGCGATCGGCGCAGATGGCTGCTCGAAAATCGATGTAACCATCGTCATGCCCTGTCTCAACGAAGCGGAATGGTTGCCCGCCTGTATAGCCAACGGCAAGGAAGCGCTCGACGCGATACGCCGCGACCTCGGCCTGACCGGCGAAATTATCATTGCTGACAATGGCAGCGTCGACGGCAGCCAATTGATCGCGCGGGCGCTCGGCGTGCGAGTCGTCGAGGTCGTTCGGCGCGGCTATGGCGCGGCGCTCGTCGGCGGCCTCCTGTCGGCCAACGGAACTTACCTCGTGATGGGGGATGCCGACGGTTCGTATGATTTTCGCGAATCGGTCACGATGGTTCGTCGCCTCATGGAAGGGGCGGACTTGTGCATGGGCTCCCGTTTCAAGGGGCGCATAGAGCCTGGGGCGATGCCTTGGAAAAACCGCTATGTCGGCAATCCCGCGCTCACCTTCTTGTTGAACCTCTTTTTTCGAACTGGAGTCAGCGATGCCCATTGCGGTTTGCGCGCACTGACGAGATCCTGCTTCGAACGGCTCGATCTTACTGGGCACGGGATGGAGTTCGCGAGCGAGATCATCATCAAGGCGGCCCTCAAAGAATTGAAGATCGTGGAGGTGCCGACGACGCTATCGCGTGATCTGCGCGATCGACCGCCGCATCTGCGACCATGGCGGGACGGATGGCGTCATCTGCGTTACCTGCTCATGTTGAGCCCCTGGGCCTTTGCGGCACCCGGTGCGCTGGCGGTGACGTTGTCTCTGGCGATTTGGATCTTCGCAGGGATGGCGATATTTCTCCGCCTCGGAGACGCCTCGCCCATTGGAAACTACTGGATCATTTTGGCCGGTTCAATGCTCGGATTGGGCCATACTGCGGTCTTGCTCGCTGTCGCCATCCATCTCTATGGGCGTCGTCAGGGCTATCGCCGTCCGTTTTCTTGGGAGGCGATGATCGCCAACTGGATTTCGCTCGAGACGATGCTCCTCGCAGGGGGCTGCACTTTTATGGCAGGCCTTGCAATTCTCGTTTTCGTCCTCGGCTATTGGTCCGAGCATCATTACATGGCGATCGGCAATATGCTTCCGGCCGTGGTCGGAACGACGTTGATGGTCATCGGGGGTCAAAATGCGCTCGGCGGATTTTTGCTGGCCGTTATCAATGGCCACGAGGCGGAATTCTTGAACGAGGGAAAATTTCAACTGGTTGCGACGCCGAATCGGCAAACCGACGGGCAAGAAAAGTCCTCGCGCTCAGCCGCGGGCTGAGATCGCGATCGCCGGTCGTTTCATTCTCGCCCGATGCTATGGAGATGCCGAGCGCATAGCGAGATAACGAGTTGAGACAAGCTGCTGCACTCCATCCCATCTCAGAATACTTCAACCACATTTGCCATCCCTATGCTCAGAGTCTCGTCCCTACGCTCCGATCCCGGTCGATGCAGGGTGGCATTCCAGCTGCCGGGAGATCTGCGCGCGGCCTCGATCGCATGCGCTCTGACGATCGCCATCGGCACCATCGGCGCTTGCGCATTCGAAACAGTGTTCCTCCCCGCCACCGCTGAACCTCGTTTCGTTTGGCTCACGGCAATTCTCTTTCAAACGCAGGATGTCTTTTGGTTAGCCGCCATTGCGCTGTTGCTCCTGGGGTTTGCCATCACGCCCTCGCCAAGATTGACCTCACGGGCGACAGAGTTCATTCTTCGTTGGCCTTATGCGGCCCTCATATGCCTTGCGATTTCTGTTTTTGTTGTCGGCGTGGTCGGCACTCATATTGTATTTGATGGCTATCACTTGGCGCGCGACGAATTTCTCGCTGAATTCGATGCAATCATTTTCCGTTCAGGCAATGTGATCGCACCAATAGAGGTCGACTGGCAGCGTTTCGCGTCTGCGCTTGCACCTCGATTCATGCTTCCCGTCGCTCAGGATGTGGGCTTTGCCTCATCCTATCTGCCGGTTAACGCGGGTTTTCGCGCGATAATCGGCTTGATAGCGGACTCCAATTTGACCAGTCCGCTTTTGGCGGTGTGCGCTCTCCTTGCCACTTTTGGGATCGCGCGGCGTCTGTGGCCGACGCGTCCCGATGCCGCCTTCATCAGTGTGCTTCTGGTTGCGACTTCTTCGCAAGTGCTTGTCACCTCGATGACGAGCTACGCAATGACGGCGCATCTCGCGTTGAATATGATTTGGCTTTGGTTTTTTCTGCGCAACGACAAGATAGGACATGGGGCTGCGATCGCCACAGGACTTCTCGCCTGTGGATTGCATCAGTTGATTTTCCATCCCTTATTCGTGGCGCCGTTCGTCGTGCGGCTTTGGCTGTCAGGGCGACGATCACTGGCTTTGTTCTATGTCGCCGGCTACGCAGCTATTTGTATCTTTTGGGTCTGCTATTGGAAAATAATTCTGACCTGGCAGGGCGTTTCACCTGAGGTCTCCGAGGATGCCGGACCATTGAATTTTTTGGTTATGACGCTCGTTCTCCTAGACAACTTCCGCTGGGCGGGCGCCGATCTGATGCTGAAGAACGTGTTGCGATTTGTTGCTTGGCAAAGTCCGGCACTCCTGCCCGTGGCATTCCTTGCCTGTCCTGCAGTCCGCCGCGGCTCCGGAATTGCCCGAGAATTGATTGTCGGGCTTCTCCTGACCTTGGTTGCCATGTACATATTGATTCCCTATCAAGGCAACGGCTGGGGTTACCGCTATCTCCATGGATTGATCGGCAGCTTGGCGCTGTTGGGCGGCTACGGTTGGATCGAGCTCTCAAAACGCGCGACGCGAGATCAGATCGGCGTATCCTGGACACTGCTCGCTGTCTGTAGCGCTGTTGCTTGGTTAATTCTGTTGCCGGTGCACGCAAAGCAAGCGCATGATTTCGCAATGCCTTATGCCAGGGCATCGAAAGCCATCGGACAGGTATCGACTGACGTCGTCCTCATTGACAAATCGAGATTGCTCTTCGTGGAAGACCTTGTCCGCAATGATCCGTTTCTGCGCAATCGTCCTAAAGTGCTGGACCTAACTTACTTGACCGAAACAGACATCACGTACCTTTGCTCGCGTTACAGCATCTCACTGTTCGATTATGGGCAGGCGCTCGCTTTGGGGATCGCCCACAACGATCAGGCGACTGAGTTCCGCGACGAGGTGCGCGCAAAATTGCGGGCGGTACTGTCGCGACAAGCATGTGCTGCCGAACCGGTGGTGAAAGCTGAAGGGCAACAGCAGCTGCGGAATTAGATGGGGGAATATTTGTCGGGCAGCGGAGTTGTTGTCGGGGCGATCGCTCCGCTGCGCAGAAATATATCATATTGCGATGCGTGGAGATCCCGCTTTGGGGCGAGAACATCTCAGCGCGAGGCTTCGATCCAACCCTTGTCTGTCCAACGGTAGACCACGGATGAGAACGGACGATATTCTCCCTTCATCGTCGCTGCGGCCATTTTTGCCAGAGCCGCGACAGAGTCATTTCCGGCGTCTCTGGTAAAAAGCATCACATCGGAACCTGGAACCGCGACGATCAGGCGATCGCCGTATGCTTTGGCGAGAGGCGCCCAAATCTCAGGGAAGGCGAAGAGGCTCGCCTGGTAAACATCGCCCCAAAGGACCTCGAAATCGTCGCTGCCCGAGTCTAGTGACGGAATTCGACGAGCAATCGCCGCCTTTGTATTCTCCTTGGCGCGTGCGAGCGCCTCGTCGGCAGAAAGATGAAGCGCATCCAAATCCTTTGGCCCTAGAATGCCCACCGTGCTCGGCCGATCGATGACCGCGACGATCCAAAGATCACCTGCGATGGGTTCTACGACCGGGTCGCCCCTGCCTTTGAGATTTGCCGCGATTTGATCGACATAGGCGGTCTGCCGCACCATGATACGCAAAGCGGAGGCTTCAATGTGTGCGTCCGCGTCTTTGTGGGCCTCCGCCATCTGTTCCGCATGGATGACAACGTGCGGCTCGCATGTATCCGGGTTGCGAAGGCAGAAAGAATAGAGCGTGAAAAGATAAGAACTCCAGACATCCCCGCCTCTTTGCACCTTCAAATGCAATGGCCCGGCCACTGTGATGGAGAAACCCGGATGCGTATCCTGAAAGGCCTTCGCCACGTAGGCGGTGAAACCGTTCTCGTCGAGTGGGACTTGGTTGGCGGCGGCAGACTGCGGGATGACGGAAAATGCCGCCAGGATCAGGCCGAGGGCAAAGACACGAAACATCTGGCGGCCTTTCGCAAATGCATTATGGAATTTGGAAGCTCAGCGAAACGCACTTCAATTTGGCACGGGCATTCTACGATGGAAGCCGCGATCAAATGGTCTCACGAAGTGAGATCATTTGATCGATGTTGGCACGACCTCGCTATTCTCCGGGCATGTTCAACGCGCGATGTTCTTGTCCCCACGTTGAGAGCTGAATGGCGGGTGCAAATGACTCTATTCTCACTTCGCTTTGGCCGGCGCCGATGCGGCATCGCTCGCGAGCTGCATTTTGATGATCTTGTCCGGATTGATCACCGCACCATCATCGGCTTTGGCGCCCTTCTTGATCTTGTCGACGACGTCCATACCGGAAATCACTTCACCGAAGAAGGTGTATTGTCCGTTGAGAAAAGCTGCATCGGCGAGGCAAATGAAGAACTGCGAATTGGCTGAATTGGGATCTCGCGAGCGCGCCATGCCGAGCGCGCCGCGTTTGAATGGCGTCTCGGTGAATTCGGCCTGCAGATTGGGAAGGTCGGAATGGCCTGTCCCAGTGCCGGTCGGATCGCCCGTCTGCGCCATGAAACCTTCGATGACCCGATGGAACACGACGCCGTTATAGAAGCCGCGTTTGGTCAATGTCTTGATCTGCGCCACATGTTTGGGTGCGAGATCGGGACGCAAGAGGATCGTGATGCGGCCGTCCTTTGTGTCGATATAGACAATATTTTGCGTATCCGGTGCCGCCAAAGCGGCGTCACTGGCGGCAAGGCTGGCGAAAGCGGCCAGAAAAAAGGCCAAGAGACCGCGCCTGTTCAAGATCATGTTGATTGTTCCCGAGGATTGGAGATTACTTAGACTAACCTATTTTGTCGGCGAGCGCCTTGAACACGGGTTCCGGCACGAAGTGCGAGACGTCGCCGCCGAGAAGGGCGATTTGGCGCACCAATGTCGCAGTAATGTGACGGACGCCCGGCGAAGCCGGTAAAAATACGGTTTGTATATCCGGAGCCATGGCGGCATTCATGCCGGCCATCTGCATTTCGTAGTCGAAATCCGTTGCGTCGCGCAGGCCGCGCAGCAACAGCGTGGCGCCGGCTTGCCGCGCCGCGTCGACCGCGAGGCCGGAGAAGGTCAGGACATCGAGCTTGCAGGAGAGGTCTGCGAGGAGGGTCGCGCAGGACTTGCGGACGAGGTCGGCCCTTTCTTCGGGTGCGAAGATCGGCGCCTTGCCGGGATGCACGCCAATGGCGACCGCAATCTCGTCGCAAAAGCGCGCCGCGTTCACGAGAACGTCGATATGGCCATTGGTAATGGGATCGAATGTGCCGGTGTAAAGCGCTTTGCGTGTCATGTGGGTCTTTAGATTACGGGTCTTTAGATCGTGGGTCTTTGGGATCGTTAAGACCATACGATTTTTCACAAAAAAGCAACAACCTCTCGGCGCGTTCCTGCTCCGGCACGCACCAGAAGCGGGTCAGCATGTCTTGTCACGGAGACGCGCGGCTTGCTGCGTGGTACATTGTCAACAAAAGCTTTGGCCGGCGAAGTCATGGACGCCGGCCGGGGCCGCGCATCGCTTTGATTGACATGATTGTTTGACCAAGGAGGCAATTCGATGCCGAAAAAAATGCTTCTGCTGGCGGGGTGCGTGGCGCTTGTTTCCGGGGCAGCCTGTGACAACGTCTGGGCGCAAGAGCGCTGCCGTGTCATGGATCCGACAGGCACACCGCTCAACGTGCGCACCGAGCCCAATGGCCCGATTGTCGCGACCTTGGAGAACGGCGTTCTGGTGACTGTCCTCAGCCGGTCGACCGATGCGCGCGGCAAGCCCTGGGCTTTCAGCGGCAATTATTCCGACAATCGTCCGCTCGGCTGGGTCTTTCGCGAATTCATCGCCTGTTTTTGACGGCCCTCTCATCACGGCACAGCGTGCACCATGCTCCGCGAAAGCAGGAGCATTTTTGCCGCTTTGAGACCTCCGGCAACCCCGATCTCTCACCAGATCACGATGATATTGGATTGATTCAATCCAAAATCATCGTGATCGATTCTAAAGATTTGGAGCGGGATATGCAGATAAGTTCACGCAATCTGCGTAAACTTGATTGCGCCGGAAAACCGGTTCCCACTTTTCCTCATCCCGCTCTAGTGCCATAGTCATTTCGAATTGTCGCGACGGCCTTCACGCCTCACTGCTTTCGCCGTTGCCGCCCTCGCCGCCCTCGCCATTTCCATCTTCGCCGTTCGCCGCATCTTCTTCGCCGATGCGTTCGACGCCGACGACCCGTTCGCCTTCCGCTGTGTTGAAGACGATCACGCCTTGGGTCGCGCGCCCGGCGACCCTGATGCCCTCGACAGGGCAGCGGATCATCTGGCCGCCATCGGTGACCAACATGATTTCGTCGCCCTCTTCGACCGGCATCGAGGCGACGAGGGGTCCATTGCGTGGGTTGACGGCCATGGCGACGATGCCTTTGCCACCGCGCCCGGTGATGCGATATTCATAAGAGGATGTGCGCTTGCCGTAGCCGTTCGACGAAATCGTCAAAATGATCTCTTCTGTCGCCGACATTGCGGCATAGCGCTCCGGCGTCAAGGCTGTGGCTTGTGCCTCTTCGCCGATCGCCTCTTCGCCGCCCGGCTCTAGGGAAGTTTCGGCGGCGACTTCGCCGGCGACCGCGCGGCGCATCTTGAGATAGGCGGCGCGTTCGCCGCTTTCCGCCTCTATATGGCGCAAAATGGCGAGCGAAATCATGCGGTCGCCGTCGCCGAGCGCGATCCCGCGCACCCCCATGGAATCGCGGCCCTTGAAGACGCGGACATCGGTCACCGCAAAGCGGATGCACTGCCCGTCGGCCGTGGTGAGCAAGACGTCATCGGCTTCCGTGCAGATCTGCACGTCGACGATTTCTTCACCCTCGTCGAGGCGCATGGCGATCTTGCCGGCGCGGTTCACCTGCGTGAAGTCCGAGAGCTTGTTGCGTCTCACAGTGCCGCCCGTCGTGGCAAACATCACGTCGAGCCTGTCCCATTGTGCTTCGTCTTCGGGCAACGGCATGATCGTCGTAATCCTCTCGCCCTGATCGAGCGGCAGCATGTTGACGAGGGCCTTGCCGCGCGCCTGTGGCGCCGAAAGCGGCAGACGCCAGACTTTTTCCTTGTAGACCTGGCCGAGCGAGGAGAAGAACAATACCGGCGTATGGGTCGAGGCGACGAAGAGCCGGGCGACGAAATCCTCGTCGCGCGTCTGCATGCCGGAGCGGCCTTTGCCGCCGCGCCTTTGCGCCCGATAGGTCGACAAGGGCACGCGTTTCACGTAACCAAGATGCGAGACCGTGACGACCATATCCTCGCGCTGGATCAGGTCCTCGTCCTCGACATCGCTGTCGCTGTCGAGGATTACGGTGCGTCGCGGCGTTGCATGCGCGAGCCTTGCTGCGGCGAGTTCATCCTTGATGATGCCGAACAGCCGCGCGCGCGACCGCAATATGGCGAGATATTCGGCGATTTCGACGGACAGCCTGTTGAGGGCCTCGGCGATCTCCTCGCGCCCGAGCGCCGTCAGCCTCTGTAAGCGCAATTCGAGGATGGCGCGCGCCTGCGCTTCCGACAGCCGGCACGTACTGGCTTCGGTCAACACATGGCGCGGGTCCGCGATCAGCGCGACGAGAGGCGCCATGTCATACGCCGGCCAATCCCGACTCATAAGGGCCTCGCGGGCGGCTGCGGCATCGGGCGACGTGCGGATGAGGCGGATGACTTCGTCGATATTGGCGACGGCGATGGCGAGGCCGACTTGCAAATGTGCCGCATCGCGCGCCTTGCCGAGAAGAAACTTGAGACGCCGCGTGACGACTTCCTCGCGAAAATCGATGAAGGCGGTGAGGAAATCCTTCAGCGTCAGGGTTTCCGGCCGGCCGCCGTTCAAGGCGATCATATTGGCGGCGAAACTCGATTGCAGGGAGGTGAAGCGCCAGAGCTGGTTCAAAACGACATCTGCCACGGCGTCGCGCTTCAGTTCGATGACGATACGCATGCCCTGGCGATCGGATTCATCGCGCAAATCGGCGATGCCATCGATCTTCTTGTCGCGGACGAGTTCGGCGATCTTCTCAACCAGACTGGCTTTGTTGATTTGGTAGGGGATTTCGGTGACGATCAGTGCTTCGCGGTCCTTGCGGATTTCCTCGATCTCGACTTTCGCCCGCACAAGGATGGAGCCGCGCCCGTTCGTATAGGCGTGCCTTATGCCGGCGCGACCGAGAATATTGCCACCGGTCGGAAAATCCGGGCCGGGAATAATGTCGATCAGCTCTTCGATCGTCATTTCGGGCCGGTCGATCAGGGCGACGACGGCGTCAATGACTTCGCCGAGGTTATGCGGCGGTATATTGGTCGCCATGCCGACCGCGATGCCGCCCGCGCCGTTAACGAGAAGATTTGGGAATTTCGCGGGAAGCACGACAGGCTCGCGTTCGCGGCCGTCGTAATTCGGCTGAAAATCGACGGTCTCGTTATCGAGGTCGTCGAGCAGCGGCATCGCCGCCCGTGCGAGCCGCACCTCGGTATAGCGTTCGGCCGCCGGCGGGTCGCCGTCGACCGAGCCGAAATTGCCTTGCCCGTCGATGAGCGGCAGCCGCATCGAGAAGGGTTGCGCCATCCGCACTAGGGCATCGTAGATCGCCAAATTCCCGTGCGGATGATATTTGCCCATCGTATCGCCGGTGACGCGCGCCGACTTATTGTAGGCGCGGTCCGGCAGATAATTGTTTTCGTACATCGAATAGAGGATACGCCGGTGCACCGGCTTCAGCCCGTCACGGACATCGGGCAAAGCGCGGCTGACGATGACGCTCATTGCGTAATCGAGATAGCTGCGGCGCATTTCGTCGGAAATGGAAACCGGCCGAATATCGGAGCCCTCGGGGACGCCGCCGGCACTGTCATTATTGGCCAAAGGGGATCATTCCAAGTTACGTGAGAAAGTCCGTCTGATATAGGCGATTCGACCGCGGAATGCCAGCCCGGCCTTCTTACGGGTGCGCTAGTTTTTCATCAATTATCATATACTTAGAAATGGATTTGTGAAGCGTTCCGGAAATCGCTGGCAGACATCCCGTAGCGGCGTTTGAACAGCCGACTGAAGTGCGACGGATGACTGAACCCCACTTGATAGGCCAATTCCGCGATGCTGCGATGTGCATGCTGTTTGCTGGCGAGCAGCGCGTGACAGACCTCCAGGCGCTGAGTGTAGATAAAGGCCTCCAAGCCGCTGCCGGCGCCGCGGAACACGCGATGCAAGTAGCTCACCGAAATGCCACAAGCTCGCGCCACCTGGTCCGGCGCCAAGCCGGGGTCGGACAGATGGCAGCGGACGTATGCGACCACGCGCTCACGATGAGCCAGCGTAACGCTGCTGTCGGACTCGGATGCATGGCTGCGGCCGGGCTGCACGAAAAACAGCACAACCAAGTCGATAAGGCGTTCTCCCAACTCGGCAATTTCGCCATCCGACCAGTCGTTCATGCCTTTGAAGGTATTGTTTAGATAGCTCGTCAAAAGTGCGACGCGCGGCGAGCCGTCGTCCGCCCGCAATTTGTAGAAATGGCCGATGTGAGGGTCGCGCTGCAACAAGGCAGCGCGCGGAAGCGATATGCTCAGGCTACGGTAGCCGACGTCGCCTCGGCATTGCGCGCGGTAAGGAACGCTCTGGTTACACAGGTACAGACATCCGGGTTCCACCTGGAACTGCCTGCCACATTGTGTGACTGCGAGTGGGCCGGAAAGGGGAATGCCAAAGGTGTAGAACTCCTGGTCTAGCCGTGACACGTTTTCGGCCGTGCGCTCGAGCCCTTGGCCACGGTAGTGCAGGTCATTGAATTGCAGGCTGACGCGGCGCGTGTAACGGACATGACCGGCGAAGCTGTCTGCTGCGCTGCGGTGCACTTCGAAGGGGCCGAACGCATCACTGAGCGCGGCCCTCCAGCGGTCGTAATGATCGGCCGCGGTGACGGCAGAGAGAGTGAATTCCATGTCCGGCATGGCGCGGTCTCCTGAGGCTTGTGGAGTCGGGCGCGAATTGATCCAGCGTGTCACATTTCTTGATCGACCGTCGACAGGAGCAGCAAGCGGATTGCGCAGTCACCTGTAAGTCTATATGCGGCCTTACGAACGCACAACCTGGACAACCAGGGAAGCAGGCGGTTGTAATTGCCGAATGAGCTGCTAGGCTTCGGCAAACTTCGGGAGGGTGCACATGTTGCGAGTTTTGTCTGTGGTTGGGCCGAAAATCCGAGGCGCGGCCATTTTGGGTTCGCTCGTCCTCGGCAGCGCGTTGGCGGCGCAGGCGGCGGCGGCCGATCTCAAGATAGCCTTGATCTATGGCAAGACGGGGCCACTTGAAGCCTATGCGAAACAGACCGAGACGGGTCTGCGCCTCGGCCTCGAATACGCGACCGGCGGTAAGATGGAGATCGACGGCCGCAAGATCACGATCATCACCAAAGACGATCAGGGTAAGCCCGACCTCGCGAAATCTCTCCTTGCCGAGGCCTATGAGGACGATGGCGCCGATATAGCGATCGGCACGACTTCGTCTGCTGCCGCCCTCGCCATGTTGCCGGTCGCCGAAGAGCACAAGAAGATTTTGATCGTCGAGCCGGCCGTCGCCGACGACATCACCGGCAGCAAGTGGAATCGATATATCTTCCGCACCGCCCGCAATTCGTCGCAAGATGCGGTCTCGAATGCGGTTGCCATCGGTAAACCGGGTGTCAATATCGCGACGCTCGGGCCAGACTATGCCTTCGGCCGGGACGGCGTCGCCGCTTTCAAGGAGGCATTGGCGAAGACCGGCGCCACTTTGGTTCATGAAGAATATGCGCCGGCGACGACCACCGACTTTACCGCGCCGGCGCAGCGCATTTTCGATGCCCTCAAAGATAAGCCCGGACGCAAAATCATCTGGCTCATCTGGGCCGGCGGCGGCAATCCATTATCCAAAATACAGGATATGGACCCGAAGCGCTATGGCATAGAGATCTCGACGGGCGGCAATATTCTGCCCGCCCTCGCTCTCTATAAGACACTGCCCGGGATGGAAGGCGCGACCTATTATTATTATGATATTCCGAAGAACGCGGTGAATGAGTGGCTCGTCGCCGAACACCAGAAGCGCTTTAACGCTCCGCCGGATTTCTTCACCTGCGGCGGCTTTGCGGCAGCCATGGCGACGGCGAAGGCCATTACCACTGCGAAATCGACCGATACCGAAAAACTTATTTCGGTGATGGAGGGAATGCAGTTCGATACGCCGAAGGGCAAGATGATCTTCCGCAAGGAGGATCACCAAGCTTTGCAAAGCATGTATCATTTCAAGATCAAGGTCGATCCGGCCGTCGCTTGGGCGATTCCCGAACTCGTGCGCGAATTGAAGATCGAGGATATGGATATTCCGATCCGCAACAAAAAATGAGCGCAGGGCGCGCGGTTTGCCGACGCGGAAGGGAGCGCGCGTGCAGCGCGGGACGCAGCGATGAATGCTGAACTCGAAACGCGCGCTCTCACAATCCGGTTCGGCGGCCATGTGGCGGTGAATGATGTCAGTTGCCTTTTCAAGCCTGGTCAATTGACCGCCATAGTCGGCCCCAACGGCGCCGGCAAGACGACCTATTTCAATCTGATCTCCGGGCAGCTCAAGGCCACATCGGGCCAGGTTTTTCTCGATGGGACCGACATCTCCAAGGCCTCCGTCGCGGCGCGGACGCGGGCCGGCATCGGGCGGGCTTTTCAGCTCACCAATTTGTTTCCCGGACTGACCGTCGCCGAAAACGTCCGCCTCGCGATCCAAAGTGCAGCGGGCGTTCATTACGACATGCTTCGGCCATGGATGCACCGGCGCGACTTGATCGCCCGTGCGGATGAGGTTCTCGAGCGTGTCGCCCTCGCTGCCCGGCGCAATGTTGCAGCCGCATCGCTTTCGCACGGCGATCAACGCAAGCTCGAAGTCGGTTTGATGATCGCACTCGAGCCGCGGGTCTTCATGTTCGACGAACCGACGGCCGGGATGAGCGTCGACGAAGTCCCGGTCGTACTCGATTTGATTGCGCGCCTGAAGGAAGACCGTTCCAAGATCATCCTTCTCGTCGAACATAAGATGGATGTCGTGCGCTCGCTGGCAGATCGCATCATCGTTCTTCACAATGGAAGACTGATGGCCGACGGCAACCCCCTTGACGTGATCGCCTCACCGATTGTCCAGGAAGCCTATCTCGGCGTGAGCGCGCAGAAAGCGGCGGAGAAAGCGCAATGAGCGCTCTTTTGGAGCTTTCCCGAGTCCATACACATATCGGGCGCTATCACATTTTGCACGGCGTCGACTTTGGGGTCAGCGAAGGCGAGACCACCATGCTGCTCGGTCGCAATGGGGCCGGAAAGACGACGACGCTGCGGACGATCATGGGTCTTTGGCGGGCCTCTTTGGGCGAGATAAGGTTTGGAACGCAACGGATCGAGGCCTTGAACACCCCGGCGATCGCCTTTGCCGGCATCGGCTATGTGCCGGAAACCATGGCGGTGTTTTCAGACCTGACCGTTAAGGAAAACTTTATACTGGCGGCCCGGCACGGGCCACTCGACTCGGCGCGGCTTGAGTGGATCTTTGGCTTCTTCCCGGCCCTGAAGAAATTCTGGCTTTCGCGGGCCGGAACATTGTCGGGTGGCCAGAAGCAGATGCTTTCGATCGCCCGCGCCATCGTCGAAGAACGCAAGCTGCTGCTCGTCGACGAGCCGACGAAGGGTCTTGCCCCGGCGATCGTCGACGCGCTGATCGATTGCCTCGCCGAGGTCAAGCGCCGGGGAACGACGATCCTGCTCGTCGAACAGAATTTTCGAGTCGCGCAAAAACTCGGCGATCAAGTCTTCGTGATGGATGATGGACGTATCGTCCACTCCAGCAAGATGGAAGCGCTGGTCGAAGACGCGGCTTTGCAGCAAAGGCTCCTCGGGCTCAGTTTGGATATGCATCAATGACGATCACGACTGCCGCCGCGCCACTCGATGCGGCATTACCGAAGCCGAAAACCGATTTTCTTCCTCTGGCACTGCCGGTCGTGCTCGCAGTCGTGTTGTTGCCTTTCATTTCTCTCTCCAGCTGGGTCACCTTGACAGTCGCAGGTCTCGCAATGGGCCTGATGATTTTCGTGATGGCCTCCGGGCTGACACTCGTTTTCGGCCTGATGCATGTCCTGAATTTCGGTCACGGCGCGTTCATTTCGGTCGGCGCTTATGCTGCGACCTTGATCCTGCTGCCGCTTGCCGGTTTCACCTATGCGGATTCGTTTTGGCTCAACCTGGTTGCCCTCGTGCCGGCGGTGCTTTTCGCTATGGCTGTGAGCGGCATCCTCGGGCTCGGGTTCGAGCGCGTTCTGATCTTGCCGGTCTATGGGCAGCATTTGAAACAGATCCTCGTCACCATGGGCGGTCTGATCGTCACCGAAGAGGCGATCAAAGCCTTGTGGGGACCGGCGGGGATTCCTTTGCCTCTGCCGTCAAGCCTGCGCGGCTCGTTCGTATTCGGTGATGTGGCGATCGAAAAATATCGCCTCCTCGCCGTGATCGTAGGCCTTGTGATCTTTGCGGCGATGCTCGTCGTCCTCAATCGCACCAAGATCGGCCTTCTGATCCGTGCCGGCGTCGAAAACAGCGAAATGGTCGAGGCGCTCGGCTATCGGATCACGCGGCTCTTCGTCGGCGTCTTCATGGTCGGTTCCGCGCTGGCCGGATTGGGCGGCGTCATGTGGGCTCTTTACCGCGAACAATTGAATGCGAGCATGGGCGGGGACATGATGGTTCTCATCTTCATCGTCGTGATCATCGGCGGCTTGGGCTCGGTCGGCGGCTGCTTCCTGGCTTCGCTGCTTGTCGCTCTTCTGGCGAATTATGCCGGATTTCTGGTTCCCAAGCTCGCCTTGGTCTCCAACATCCTTTTGATGGTCTGCGTTCTCCTTTGGCGTCCGCGCGGACTTTACCAAGTGACCAGCCAATGAAACAGGACAGGGTCCTCATTTTCTCCGGCGACTTGCCGAAAAGCCGCGTGCTGACGGTTTTACTGGTCCTCATCGTCGTGACGCTGGCTTTGGCACCTTTCTTGTTCCCCGGCGCCAAATCGCTGGACGTTGCCGCAAAACTTTGCGTCTTTGCGATCTTGGCTGCGTCTTATGATCTCCTGCTCGGCTATACCGGCATTGTCTCTTTTGCCCACACGATGTTTTTCGGCATCGGCAGTTATGCGATCGCTATTTCGCTGTATTCCCTAGGCGCCTCTTGGGGCGCCGTTGGCCTCGGCATTTTTTGCGGCCTGCCGCTGGCGGCCTTGCTTGCGCTCGCCATCGGGCTCTTTTCGCTGCGCGTCCAGGCGCTGTTCTTCGCAATGATCACGCTCGCCGTGGCTTCGGCCTTCGCAGTGCTCGCCTCGCAGCTTTCGGAACTGACGGGCGGCGAAGACGGCCGCAGTTTTAAAGTGCCGGAATTGCTGCGGCCGGGATTTCAGCTGGTGCCGAAAGATGTAATTGGCATCGCCATCAACGGGAAAACACTTACCTATTATCTCGTGTTCTGCGTCTGCGTCATCTTGTTTCTTCTTCTGCTGCGCGTCGTCAACTCGCCCTTCGGCAGGGTCTTGCAGGCAATCCGCGAGAATCCATTCCGCGCCGAAGCGCTTGGATATCGCACCGTCGTCCATCGCAGCCTCGCCAATTGCCTTTCCGCCATGATCGCCGCCGCCGCCGGCGCCCTCTATGCGCTCTGGCTGCGCTATGTCGGGCCCGACACATCGTTGAGCTTCTCGATCATGCTCGACATTCTTCTGATGGTCGTGATCGGCGGCATGGGCACGATGTATGGAGCCATTATCGGCGCAACTCTCTTCATCTTGGCGCAGAACTATCTGCAATCTCTGATGGGGCTTGCTTCGCGTGCGGCTGAGTCCGCAGGCCTGCCGGTCCTGCCGGGTCTTCTGCATCCCGACAGATGGCTGTTGTGGCTCGGCATTCTGTTCATCCTCAGCGTCTATTTCTTCCCGGCCGGGATTGTCGGCAGGCTGCGGGCACTCCGAAAATGACGACACCTTCCTCACATTACATCACCCTGCAAGGTCTCGAATTCCACTACGTGGAATGGGGAAGTGCGCAGAAGCCGCCGCTCATTTTCTGGCATGGCTTTGCCCGGACCAGTCGCGACTTTGACGATCTCGCCCAGGCGCTGGCCGCGGATTGGCACATTTTCGCGCCCGATACGATCGGACGCGGCTTGAGCCAATGGAGCCCGGACCCCAAGCGCGACTACAACAATGACGCTTTTTCGGATTTCGCCACGGGCTTTCTGGATGGCTTGGGCCTCGGGGTCGTTGACTGGGTCGGCACTTCGATGGGCGGCGGAATTGCGATCCGCGCCGGCGCCGGGCCGCTCAAAGGGCGGATCAGACGGCTCGTGTTGAACGACATCGGTCCGAAGATCAATGAGGTGGCAGTGAAGCGCATCCGCGCCTATGCCGGCACGCTGCCGACCTTCGAGCGGGTCAGCGAACTCGAAGCCTATTTTAGGCAAATCTACAAGCCCTATGGTTTTCTGACCGATGCGCAATGGCGGCGGCTGACAGAGACCTCGACCCGGCGTCTGCCCGACGGCCGGATCACGCCGCATTATGATCCAAAGATCCTCGTGCAATTCGACGAAGAAACCGACGATTTCGCGCAATGGTCCTATTGGGATGCTCTCGCATGCGAAATTTTGTGCCTGCGCGGCGAGGAGTCGGATCTGCTTCTCGCGCCCGATGCCGAGGAAATGACGCGGCGCGGGCCGGGCTGCCGGCTTGTCACGATCAAGGGCTGTGGCCATGCGCCGGCTTTGAACGTGCCGGACCAGATCAATCTCGTCGCGGATTTCTTGCGCAACGGCTGACGCGATCCTCAAAAGGCTCCGGTGCTGCGACTGCGCTGGACTGTCTCTCCGTTGCAATATGAAAGCGGCGCTGGGTCTCGGCAAATGCCCGCCGGCTTGAATTCCGGTTGCCTTGCCAATCGCCCTCGGGTCGCAGCCGATAAGCGCAAGACCTCTCGAGTAGATGGGTCGATCGTGTAAGGCTTCGCGGTTGCCGCCGGCAAAAGCTCAGGTGATGCTTCCGCTGAGGGAGGAATGCATGACATTGAGCCGCCGCCTCTTTATCCCGCTCTGCTTTGCGCTCTTAGCTCCGAGCTCTGCTCTTGCTGCAGGCCAACAGGGTGTTTCGGCAAACGAAATCATTCTCGGGACGCACCAGGATCTGAGCGGGCCGGTCACGGCGCTTGGTTCGTCCTTGCGCGACGGGCTGATCCTTGCAGTCGATGAGATCAACAGTGCTGGCGGCATTTACGGTCGAAAAATCAGGCTGATCGTCGAGGATTCGGGCTTCGACCCCAAGAAGGCTATTCTCGCCACGCAGAAAATGTTGGAAAGCGATCATATTTTCGCGCTCATCGCGCCCTTGGGGTCGGCTCCCGTCGCGGCTTCGATGCCGCTCGTTCTCGATGCGGGGGTCCCGCTTCTGTTTTCCGGTACGCCGGCGGACTTCACCTATAAGCCCTACAACAAAATCAAATTTGGCCTCGCCGTGCCTTATGGCGAGCAAGTTCGGACGCAAGTGAAATATGCCGTCGAAAAGCTCGCCAAAAAGCGTTTTGGTATCCTCTATCAAGACGACGAAACCGGACAAAATGTGCTGCGCGCCACAGAAGAGCAGCTCAAGGTCCACGCAATGACGCTTGCTGCACGGGCAAGCTACAAGCGCGGCGATGTTGATTTTTCTTCCCAGATCGCTCGCCTCAAAGAGGCTGACGTCGATGTCGTCATTCTTGGGACGATTATTCGTGAAACCGCCGCCGCAATGATCGAAGCGCGCAAACAGGGGTGGCCCGTCGACATAATGGTCAACCAGGCCGGCATGAATAGTGCCGTCGTCAGAATCGGCGGTGAGTCGGTCGAGGGCCTTTATGCCATGGCGCAATTCCTGTCGCTCAACGCGCAGGAGGAAACCCCGGCGCTTGCAGATATAGTGCGGCGCTACAAGGAGAAATTCGGCAAGGCGCCAGACGACGGCATGATCTATGGCTATGTGGCGATGATGCTCTTTGCTGAAGGTGCAAAGAAAGCCGGCCCCAACCTGACAGCCGACAGCCTTGCGCAAGGCCTCGAACAAGTGAAAGATTTCAAGACGGCCTTCGTCGGGTCGCCGGTGAGTTTTGGCCCCGATCTTCACCTCGGAAGCCGCGCAACCATCCTCACGCAAGTGCGCGGCGGCAAGTTCCTCCCCATCACCGGCCCAATGACCTTCGATTGAGGGTCGGTGCGGCACGGTAAGGGTCTTGGCCGACGAGCGAAAAAGTGAACGCAGCATATGGTAAATGACATTGCCAAACACGCCGCGGATCTCGAGAGGCTTTTGAAGCTTCGCTCGATCCCGTTCGGTATGAAGCTGTTCACCGCGCGCGCTTCCATGGAAGCAATCCCGAAAATCCGGCGGCCGACAAATGTCCACACGCTCGACCAGATCGTGGGGCAGGCGTCAAGATTGGGCTGGACCGTCGGCATCACGGCAGAAGATCTCGTCGGCGCGCAATGCCGGGCGGTCGTCGGTCTTGGCCATGCGAAAGATGCGGCCTGGTATTCAGGCCAACATATGGCCGGCGTGTGGTTCGCGACCGCCGATGACGCGGCCGCCCATCAAGCGGCGATGGCTTGCGTCCCCGATGGCCGTTACGAAGCGCTCGCAGTTTCTCCGCTCGCGGCGGGACGGCTCGATCCCCCCGATATCGCGCTCTTCTATGCGACACCCGGTGCAATGATCTATTTCATCAATGGATTGCAATGGTCGGGCTACAAACGTTTCGATTGGAGCATCGTCGGCGAAAGCGCTTGCGCCGATAGCTGGGGCCGTGCACTCACGACAGGCGAAGCCTCGCTCTCGATTCCTTGTTTCGCCGAGCGCCGCTATGGCGGCGTTCTCGACGACGAAATGCTGATGGCCTTGCCGCCCGACCTCTTAGCCAAGGCGATCGCCGGCATGGAAGCGCTGGCGAAAAACGGGCTTCGCTATCCGTTTCCGCAATATGGCATCCAGCAAGACGTGCGCGCCGGGATGCAGCACAGCTATCCCCAGGGCAAGAATCAGAGCTGAGTGGTTGCTTAGTCGATTACGTAACCTCGCAATCTTTGACCGTCTGCAGCTACGTGAAGGCTGTCTCGCCCAAAGCGCTTTGCTTGCAGCTGCTACAAGCTCCCTCATGCTGACTGGATGTGAGTCAATGGGCGCCGGTCTTGCCAAACAACCGTACCGGTAAGATCCTGCGGCGAATCCTGACGAAGATCGCTGCCGACGAATTCGACGCTTCCGGCGACACGTCGCCCGTTGCCGACCCACGGGCAGTCAATGACATCCTACGCCGCCGCCAACAGCAAATTTGAGGACACAGCAGCATGAACGCCGACGACTTGCGCGCCCTTCAGGCGCCGCTCAAGGAAAAATACAAGGTAGACGCCGGCACCGCTGTCGTCACTCTCCGCGCCAGAGGTGAATTGGATGGCGACGGTATCACCTGCAAGGTCGAAACGGGCCGCGCGCTGGTCGAGGCGGGCCTGCACCCGGCTACGGGAGGCAGTGGCGTGCAAGCGTGTTCCGGCGATATGCTGCTCGAAGCGCTCGTCGCTTGCGCCGGGGTGACGCTGAAGGCCGTGGCAACCGCCATAGGATTCGA
>JBKQHN010000231.1:0-16055 GCA_052148755.1 Beijerinckiaceae bacterium
TAAATGGGGTCGACCTTCATGGCGCTCACGATCGCTAGGGCCCTCGATAGCGGCACGGTGACCCTCAATTCGCGCGTCCACGCGCGCGATTCGTTGCGCTATGGACGTTTCCCGATCACAGATTTTCATCCGCTGCACCGGCTTCTTTCGGTGCCCGAAGTTTTCACCTATTCATCGAACATAGGCACGGCGCGGATGGCGCTTATGGTCGGTGTCGAAAACCACAAGGCCTTTCTGCTCAAAATGGGGCAATTGACGCGCTTGCGCACCGAATTGCCGGAGTCCCTCGATCCGATCGCGCCGAAAAACTGGGGCGAACTGAATACCGTCACCATTGCTTTCGGGCAGGGGCTGAGTGTTGTCCCTTTGCAGGCATTGATGGCGGTTGGCGCACTCGTGAACGGCGGCGTTATGGTGACGCCGACGTTCTTGAAACGGAGCGAAGCCGATGCCAAGAAGGACGCGCCGCGCGTCGTCAAGCCGGAAACCTCGGAATCCCTGCGCTACCTGATGCGGCTCAACGCCGAGGTCGGGACGGCCAAGAATACCAATATCAAAGGCTATTTCGTTGGCGGCAAGACCGGAACAGCCGAAAAAGTTTTCCGCGGCCACTATGTGAAAGACAAAGTGTTGACGACATTCATGGCCATCGTGCCTGCGGACAAGCCGAAATATCTCTTTTTGACCCTCCTCGACGAACCGCAAGGCGTGCCGGAGGCCAGCGGCAACCGCACCGCCGCATGGAACTCCGGTGTCGTGACCAGCAAACTGATCGAGCGCATCGCCCCATTGCTCGGGATAGCGCCCCGTTTCGAACTGCCGACCCAGCCATTTCCTTTGCTCGCACGCCTCGGCTATACTCAGGCCAATAGTCCGGCCGTCGGCGGAGGCCATTGATGCGGCTCGCCGATCTTCTTCCCCATGCAGTTCTGCCTGAGCCGCTCGCAACGCGGAGCGTCAAGGGACTGAGTGCCGACAGCCGCGACATTGCGCAAGGCTTCGTCTTCTTCGCCGTGCCGGGAGCAAAGGCCGATGGCCTGAGCTTCGCGCCTCAGGCAATGGCGCGCGGCGCAATTGCAATCGTGGCGCAGCGCCGTCCAGAAACCTTGTCGGATGAGATAGCGTTCATCGAAGTTGCCGACGTGCGCGGGGCCTTGTCGGAAAGTGCGGCACGTTTTTATCCGCGCCAGCCTCAGGTGATCAGTGCGATCACGGGCACGAGCGGCAAGACCTCGGTCGCGGCTTTCACGCGCCAGATATTTTCAGCGCTCGGTCACGTGGCGGCATCACTCGGCACGCTCGGCGTCGTTGCGCCCTCAAGAACGGCTTACGGTTCCCTGACGACGCCCGACCCCGTGAGCCTGCACAAGACGCTCGACGTTTTGGCGGGCGAGGGAGTGACCCATCTGGCGCTCGAAGCTTCGTCCGTCGGCCTCGCGCAGCGGCGTCTCGATGCGACCCGTATCACGAGTGCCGCCTTCACCAATCTTTCGCGCGAACATTTGGACGACCACGGGACAATCGAAAATTACCTGGCGGCGAAATTGCGCCTGTTCGACACATTGCTCGAACCTGGTCGAAGCGCCGTCATCGATGCCGACAGCGCGGCAGCTCCCCAGGTCATGGCGACATGCGCCGCGCGGGGCCTGCGCGTTTTTTCGACGGGCGAGCGTGGCCAGTCGCTGCGGCTTCTCCGCGCGGTTCCCGAAGGCCTAGCGACGCGTCTCCTCGTCGAATACGAAGGGAGGAGTTGCGAACTCTTGCTGCCGCTCGCGGGCCGTTTTCAAGTGTCGAATGCGCTCGTTGCCGCCGGCCTTGCCATCGTCGAGGGCGATGCCGCCGCGGCCGTGCTCACTGCGCTCGAACGGCTCGAAGGAGCACCGGGCCGGCTCGAGCGTGTCGGCGACCGCAAAGGGGCTCCGATTTTCGTCGATTATGCCCACAAACCCGATGCGCTCGACAAAGTCCTGCGTGCCTTGCGGCCTTTCGCAACCGGCAGGCTCATCGTCGTGTTCGGCTGCGGCGGCGACCGCGATGCCGGCAAGCGGCCGATCATGGGGGAGGTTGCGGCGCGACTGGCCGATCTCGCCATCATCACCGACGATAACCCGCGTTCCGAAGATCCTAGCGAAATTCGCAGCGCGATCCTGACGGGGGCTCGCGCCGTGACTGGAGCCCACGTGCGCGAAATCGGCGACCGGGCGGCAGCCATTGCCGCGGCTGTGAGGCTGCTCGCAACGGGGGACGTCTTGTTGATTGCCGGGAAAGGCCATGAAACCGGCCAGATCCTTAGCGACAGAACCTTGCCCTTCTCTGATCAGCAGGAGGTACGCGCCGCCTTGAAGGAACTCGCCGCATGAGCATGGACCCGTTAGCGAACGCTTTGCCTGAAGCGACGAGCGGTTCGCGTGTGCACGACGCGGCGGCCGAGGCAATCCCTGCAGATAACGATCCGCTTTGGTCCCTCGCGCCGCGGCCTCTCTGGTCCGCCTTGGGTATCATTGGCCCGCTTGAAGCGCGCGTCGACGGCGGTCTGGCGCGAGAAATCCACGGCATTTCGATCGACACCCGCAGCCTTTCGCAAGACGATCTCTTTTTTGCGATCAAAGGCGAGCGCAGCGACGGGCACGATCATGTCCGCGCCGCCTTCGAAAATGGCGCTGCCGCCGCCGTCGTCGACGAAGCGCATACCGATGCCCTCAAAGGTCTTGGCCCACTCTACATCGTGCGCGAGGTTTTGCCGGCCCTCGAGCGGCTTGCGCGGGCCGCGCGCGCGCGAACGGCGGCGCGGGTCGTCGCCATAACAGGATCGGTCGGCAAGACGTCGTCGAAAGAGGCGTTGCGCCTCGTGCTTTCGC
The DNA here is from genome assembly GCA_052148755.1 of Beijerinckiaceae bacterium. GTDB lineage: Bacteria > Pseudomonadota > Alphaproteobacteria > Rhizobiales > Beijerinckiaceae > Methylovirgula. Next base: position 2,859 of record JBKQHN010000231.1, read on the forward strand.
ACGCCGGCCAAACCGATCCAGGGCTGGTCCACGCCTCGATCGCCTCTTACAACAACCACTGGGGTGTGCCGCTCACGCTCGCCCGCATGCCGCGCGACACGCGATTCGGCGTTTTCGAAATTGGCATGAACCACGCCGGCGAGATCCGAGCGCTCGTCGACATGGTGCGCCCGCATATCGCCATCATCACTTCCGTGGCGCCGGTCCATCTCGAATTTTTCTCTGATGTCGCGGCGATTGCCGACGCGAAGGCAGAGATTTTTTCCGCCCTCTGCCCCGGCGGCGTCGCAATCATCAACCGCGATTTGGAGACCTACGAGAGGCTTGCCGGTCATGCCCGGCGCTCGCCTGCGGGCCATATCGCGAGCTTCGGCGAGGATGAACGCTCCGACGCGCAGCTCTTGGACGTTAGTCTTGGTGCTGATCATTCGACGATCAAAGCGAGGATCGGCGATAGAATCCTCAACTATCAGCTGGGCGCCCCCGGCCGCCACCTGGCGCTCAATTCGCTGGCCGTGCTGTTGGCGGCGCAAGCTCTCGGCGCGCCGCTCGAAGATGCTGCCGCCGCGCTGGCGCAATTTGCTCCGCCGGCGGGGCGGGGTGAACGGTTCACATTACACGCGGCCGACGGGCCTTTCATTTTGATTGATGAGAGTTATAACGCCAATCCGGCCTCCATGCGTGCCGCACTGGCGCTCGCAGGCGGTTTGCCGGTACCCCCGACAGGCCGCCGCATTGCCGTCCTCGGCGATATGCGCGAACTCGGCTCGCGCAGTGGCGAGTTGCATGCAGACCTCGCCACCGAGATCCTGGCCGGCCACATAGATATCGTCTTTGCAGCAGGGCCTTTGATGGCGCATCTCTTCGAGGCGATTCCGGCCAAACTGCGAGGCGGCTGGCGGGAAACCGGAACCGATCTCGTGGGTCTGGTTGCCGAGGCCATCCATGGCGGTGATCTCGTCGTCGTAAAAGGATCCAACGCGAGCCGAATGGGCGAGATCGCCAAAGCCCTGAAAGCGCGCTTCGCTGAGCCTGTCGACAAGCCGCGCGACGCTTCAGCGCATCCGGATTTGCCGGGTGCCTCTTCGTTTGCGACGGTCGATGGCGCATTGCGCGGCAAGACCGAAACGAATATCCCGAAGCCGCACGAATTCGGAAGGTCGTCCAGAAAATAGCCCGAGGTCAGGCGATTTTCGAATGGGGTTCGTGCAGAAGCGGCGGTTTAATAGGGTTTTTTTGGAATGCTTACCTGGCTTGCAGAGTTTTCGCATCAGTTTGGCCCGCTCAACCTGTTTCGCTACATCACCTTTCGCACCGGCGGCGCAACGGCGACGGCATTGTTTTTCGTTTTTTTCTTCGGCCCGCGCATTATTGCGGCTCTGCGGTTGAAGCAAGGCAAGGGTCAGCCGATTCGCGCCGACGGCCCGCAATCGCATCTCCTGACGAAGAAGGGCACGCCGACCATGGGCGGCCTGATGATCCTTTCCGGGCTCATCGTTTCGACTTTGCTATGGGCCAATCCCGCCAACAGCTATGTTTGGATCGTGCTGCTTGTCACGATCGGCTTCGGGCTGATTGGCTTCTACGATGATTATCTGAAGGTCACGAAACAGACGCATAAGGGATTTTCTGGCTGGATTAGGATTGCTCTTGAAGCTTTGATCGCCGTGATCGCATGTTATGCGATGATTGCCGTCGGCACGAAAGATACAACCGGGTTGGCACTGCCTGCGATCAAGGGTTATGTCACCGACCTTGGTCTGTTCTTCCTTGCTTTCGGCCCTTTTATGATCGTCGCAGCCGGCAATGCAGTCAATCTGACCGATGGGCTCGATGGGCTTGCTATTGTTCCAGTGATGATTGCTGCGACGACTTTCGGGATAATCGCTTACCTTGCCGGCAATGCGATTTTCTCATCTTATCTCGGCATCAATTTTGTGCCGGGAGCGGGCGAACTTGCCGTCGTCTGCGGCGCTGTGATCGGCGCCGGCCTTGGATTTCTCTGGTTCAATGCCCCGCCGGCGCAGATCTTTATGGGGGACACCGGTTCGCTCGCGCTCGGCGGTCTCCTCGGTACCATCGCCGTAGCGATCAAGCACGAGATTGTTCTCGGCATCGTCGGCGGCTTGTTCGTGCTGGAAACGCTCTCGGTGATCGTGCAAGTGGCGTCATTCAAGTTGACTGGCAAGCGCGTCTTCAAAATGGCGCCGATCCATCATCACTTCGAGCAGCTCGGCTGGTCGGAACCGCAAGTCGTCGTGCGATTCTGGATTGTGGCTTTCGTACTGGCGCTCATCGGCCTTTCGACGTTGAAGCTGAGGTGAAGATGACGCCGCTCACTTCATTTGCCGGCAAAAGTGTTGCTGTCTTCGGGCTTGGCGCTTCGGGACGGGTCAGCGCCGAGGCGCTCATCGCTGGCGGCGCTACGGTCGCCGTCTGGGACGATCAGCAAGCCGCACGTGACAAGGCTGCCGCCGCCGGTATGCGGCTCGAGGATCTCGCCGCTGCCGATTTCTCGCGCTTCACCTCGCTCATCTTGGCGCCGGGCATTCCGTTGACGCATCCTGAGCCGCACTGGGTCGTGCAGAAGGCGCGCGCAGCCGGCGTCGAGATTATCGGCGATATCGAGTTGTTCTGCCGCGAGCGCCGGCACATAGCCCCGAAATCGCCGTTCGTTGCGATTACCGGCACGAACGGCAAGTCGACGACGACGGCGCTCATTGCCCATCTCTTCGCAACTTTCGGCCATGCCGTCGAGATCGGCGGCAATATAGGGACGCCGATTCTTTCGCTGTCGCCGCCTTCACTTGAACGGGTCCATGTCATCGAATGTTCCTCGTTCCAGGTCGATCTTGCGCCGAGCCTCGATCCCTGGGTCGGCGTGCTCCTCAACGTGACGCCCGATCATCTCGATCGGCACGGCACGATGGACAATTATGCGGCCATCAAGGAAAGGCTCGTGGCGCAGGCCGATTTCGCCGTCATCGGTGTCGATGACGAGATCACGTCTGCGGTAGCCGAGCGCTTACGCAAAGCGGGGAAGCCCGGCGTGTCGATTTCGATCATGCAGCCGCAGATCGAGGACGGTATTATTCTCGAGGAAACCCGCCTCGTTCGCCGGATACGGGGCCGCTCTTTCGCAATTGCCGATCTTGCCGGCATAGCCTCGCTGCGTGGCAGGCATAATGGACAAAACGCCGCCGCTGCCGTCGCGGCGCTGGGCGCGCATGGGTTCGATCTCGATCTCGTGACCAAGGGGCTTAAGACTTTCCCCGACCTTCCGCATCGCCTTGAGGAGCTCGGACGCCGCGGCAAAGTCCTCTTCATTAATGATTCCAAAGCGACGAATGCCGATGCGGCAGAAAAGGCCTTGGCCAGCCTGAGCGATATTTTCTGGATTCTCGGCGGCCGCGCCAAAGAGGGCGGCATTGTGCCCTTGCGGCCGCTTTTTTCGAAGATAGTCAAAGCCTATCTCATCGGCGAAGCGGCCACGGCATTTGCCGAAACGATCGGTGGCGCAATTCCTTATGAATTTTGTGGCACGCTCGAACTGGCGACGAGGCGGGCCGCGCTGGATGCGGCGCAAAGCACCTGCACCGAACCCGTCGTGCTCTTGTCGCCGGCCTGCGCGTCCTTTGATCTGTATCCGGATTTCGAAAAACGCGGCGACCACTTTCGCGAGATCGTGCACAGATTGCTCGCGGAAACATCGGCTGGTGCGAACTTGGCTTGAAGTATGGTGCACCTGCGCCCGCATGGGCTGCGCAGGCGAAGGAGTACAGCGCGATTTAGTCAGATTGAATCGCAGTCACGCTTAAAGTCTCTATTTTGACGCATGACCTTGTCCGAAAAGCCGGCAACTTTTTGGGATCATGCACTAGAGCAGGATGAGGAAAAGTGGAAACCGGCTTTCCGCTGCAATCAGGTCTACGCAGATTGCGCATCCCGCTCTAAAGTTTTGAACCGATCACGTTTATGACTTTGGATTGATTCAATCCGAAGTCATAAACGTGATCAAGGGGGACGACATGGTTTCACGTGCGGAACGCTCAGTGCTCGCCGACTGGTGGTGGACGGTCGACCGCTGGCTGCTCGCCGCGCTTGCCGCGTTGATCGTGCTTGGCCTGGTGTTGACAATGGCGGCAAGTCCGCCTGTTGCCGAACGTCTCGGCCTGCCGACGTTCCATTTCGTCAACCGGCAGGTGATCTATCTCGTGCCTGCGGTCGGCGTTCTTCTGGCGACCTCTTTTCTTTCGCCGCGGCATGTCCGGCGGGCCGCCCTCGTCGTCTTCATTGTCTCGTTGGTTCTGATTTTTGCGGCTCTCGGGTTCGGCCACGAAGTCAAAGGGGCCAAACGCTGGATCTTCGGAATCCAGCCGTCCGAATTCCTGAAGCCGGCTTTTGTCATCCTCGCGGCTTGGGCCTTTTCCGAGGGCGGCAAAAGGCGCGACCTGCCGGGCATTTTCTTTGCCCTAATATTGCTGCCGCTCGCGATCGTTCCTTTGGTCTTGCAGCCCGACTTCGGTCAGACGATGCTTCTGTCGCTCGTCTGGGCCGCGCTGTTCTTCATCGCCGGGCTGCATTGGTTTTGGGTGGCCGGCATCGGCGGCATCGGTATGACCGGCATCCTCATTGCGTATAAGCTTGTCCCGCATGTCCGTGGCCGCATTCTCAAATTCATCGATCCGGGCATCGGCGGCGGCGTCGTCGACACCTTCCAGATCGATACGGCGCTCGACAGTTTCATGGCCGGAGGCTGGTTCGGCAAGGGACCAGGAGAGGGCACCGTCAAGCGCATTCTTCCCGATGCGCATACGGACTTCGTTTTTGCCGTGACGGCCGAAGAATTCGGCATTTTCGCTTGCCTTATCCTCGTCGCGATTTTTGCGTTCATCGTCCTGCGCGGTCTTTTGTCTGCGGCCCGCAACGAGGATTCATTTTGCCGCCTGGGAGCCGCGGGCCTGATTGTGCTCTTCGGCATGCAAAGCGCCATCAACATGGCGGTCAATCTCCACCTCATGCCGGCGAAAGGAATGACATTGCCGTTTATTTCTTATGGTGGGTCGTCGCTGATCTCGCTTGCCCTCGGCATGGGTTTTTTCATCGCCTTGACGCGCAAGCGGCCGCGCACGGAAATCTACTTTTCTCAAAGCGAGGAAGCTCACGCGTGAAGGGGGAGCTCATGGGTGCGCCGTCGATGCCGGCCGACGGCGGGAAGATGGGTCGGGATCGGGCCGTCTTCCTGGCCGCGGGGGGCACGGGGGGGCATTTGTTTCCCGCCGAAGCTCTAAGCCGGGCTTTGGCCGGCCGAGGCATCGCGGTGGAACTCGTCACCGACGAGCGCGCGACGAAATATGGCGGTGCTTTCCCGGCGCGCGCGATCCGTCAGATCGCTGCGGCGACGCCCCGCGGCGGCAGCGTCTTCGCGCGCCTTGCCGCCATCTCGACGCTTGCACGAGGCACGGCGTCGGCGCTTTTGCTGTTGCGGCGCACGCGCCCTAAGGTTGTCGTCGGCTTTGGCGGCTATCCGACCGTGCCGCCGGTGCTCGCCGCGACGATCCTCCGAATTCCGACGATTCTGCATGAGGCCAATGCTGTCATGGGGCGCGCCAATCGTTTTCTTGCCGGGCGCGTCGATGCCGTGGCACATGGATTTGCGACTATTGCGGGCGTTCCACCGGCGATCGCAGCCAAAGCGCATCATACCGGCAATCCGGTCCGCCCTCAGGTGCTCGAGGCCGCCCGGCGAGCCTTCCCTGAGGGACGATCCGGTGTGCTCAACCTGCTCGTGACCGGCGGCTCGCAAGGCGCGCGCGTCATGTCGGATATCGTGCCGGCGGCAGTCGCGCTCTTGAATGAGGCCGAACGCCACAAGCTTGCAATCGTCCAGCAGGCCCGCGGCGAGGACGAGGTGCGGGTGAAGAGGGCCTATGCCGATCTGGGCCTTGTGGCCGAAGTCAGGCCGTTTTTTGCAGATCTGCCGGAGCGGATTGCGGCTGCGCATCTCGTCGTTGCGAGGGCAGGCGCCTCTACGGTTGCAGAACTCGCCGTCATCGGACGTCCCGCAATTCTCGTGCCCTTGCCGCATGCGCTCGATCAGGACCAGGCTGCGAATGCCGCGGTGCTCGCCGCGACCGGGGCTGCGATCGCCGTGACGCAGAAAGACTTCACGCCGGACTGGTTGGCGGGCAAGCTGCGCGAAGCCCTGGCGTCTCCCGAAGATCTGCAACGGCGCGCGCAACTTGCCCGCCAAGCCGGAATTGCCGATGCTGCCGAAAAACTCGCAGATCTCGTCGTGCAGTTTCTCGACGCAAAGTGATGTCACGCAGGAAAAAGTCCGATCATGAAACTGCCGCGCGAACTTGGCCCCATACATTTCGTCGGAATCGGCGGCATCGGCATGTCGGGCATAGCCGAAGTGCTCCTCAACCTCGGCTATAATGTGCAAGGCTCGGATGCGGCCGAGAATGCCAATGTCCTGCGTCTGCGCGCCAAGGGCGCCCTAATTCATATCGGTCATGATGCCGACCATCTCGGCGCGGCCGAAGTTGTGGTGGTTTCGACGGCGATCAAGCGCGATAATCCCGAACTTGTCGCCGCGCGCGAAAGGCGGATCCCGGTCGTGCGCCGCGCCGAAATGCTCGCCGAACTCATGCGATTGAAACAATGCGTCGCAATCGCCGGCACCCATGGCAAGACGACGACGACTTCGCTTGTCGCGACTCTTCTCGATGCCGGCAAATTCGATCCCACCGTGATCAACGGCGGGATCATCAACGCCTATGGAACCAACGCGCGCCTCGGTGCCGGCGACTGGATGGTGGTCGAGGCCGACGAGAGCGACGGCACCTTCTTGAAACTGCCGGCCGATATTGCCGTCGTCACCAACATAGATCCGGAACATCTCGATCATTTCGGCACATTCGATGCGATCAAAGAGGCGTTTCGCGCCTTCGTCGAAAACCTGCCCTTCTATGGCTTTGCCGTGATGTGCCTCGATCATCCGACGGTGCAGGACCTCGTCGGCCGTATCGAAGACCGCCGCGTCATCACCTATGGCGAAAATCCGCAGGCCGATGTGCGCGTCTTCAACATCGATCTCAACGGCGGTAAATCGAAATTCAGCGTTCTGATCCGCGACCGCGCGACGCAAAGCGAAGTGTTGTTCGAAAATCTCGTCTTGCCCATGCCGGGGCATCACAATGCACTAAATGCAACTGCGGCCGTCGCAGTCGCCTATGAACTCGGGATGGATCAGGACTCGATCCGCGCTGCGCTGGCTTCGTTTGGCGGCGTCAAGCGGCGTTTTACCTGGACGGGCGAATGGAAGGGCGTCACGGTTTTCGACGACTATGGCCATCACCCTGTCGAAATTGCCGCCGTCCTTCGCGCGGCGCGCGCTTCGACCCATCATCAGGTCATTGCCGTCGTTCAGCCGCATCGTTACACGCGCCTGCAGTCCCTCTTCAATGAATTCTCCACGTGTTTCAATGACGCCGATATTGTCATCGTGGCCGATGTCTTTGCTGCGGGCGAAGCGCCGATCGAAGGGGTCGACAAGGATGCGCTCGTGGCGGCCACAAAGGCGCGTGGCCACCGCCATGTGATCGGCTTGAAAGGGCCGGAGGAACTGGCCCCTCTCGTGCGTTCGCTGGCGCGGTCCGGCGATTACGTGGTTTGCCTTGGCGCCGGAAACATCACCCAATGGGCCTATGCCTTGCCGGGGCAGCTTGCGGCCGGGGACGCTGCATGAATTTCCCGGACATCACGCGCGATCTCGCGTGCGCCATGCCCGACCTGCGCGGCAAACTCCGCGCCCACGTGCCGCTCGCGCCGTTCACTTGGTTCAAGACCGGCGGTGCGGCGCAAGCTATGTTCTGGCCCGAGGATAATGAAGATCTCGCCTATGTCCTCGCGCGCCTCGATCCGGCAATCCCGGTCATGCCGCTCGGGCTCGGCTCCAATCTTCTCGTCCGCGACGGCGGAATTGAAGGACTCGTCATCCTCGTCGGGCCGGGTTTTGGGGCGGTGACGATCGAACATGACGTCGTGAGCGTCGGCGCGGCGGTGCCCGATGTAAAGCTGGCGAGCGCGGCGGCGATCGCCGGGCTTGCCGGTTTCTCGTTCCTGCGCGGCATTCCGGGAACGATCGGCGGCGCCTTGCGCATGAATGCCGGCGCTTTCGGCGGTGAGATCAAGGATGTTTTCTTATCCTGCGAAGGCGTCGATCGCAGCGGCGAAATCCGTCGCTTCGATGCTGCGTCAATGCATTTTTCCTATCGCCATTGCGGCGTCGACGGCGTGATCTTCACGCGCGCGAGGCTAATCGGCAAACCAGGCGATCAAGAAACGATCCGCGCTGAGATGGCCGAGATCGCGCAGGCGCGTAGCGCGACGCAGCCGGTCAATACGCGCACCGGCGGCTCGACCTTCAAAAATCCGCACGGGCGCAAAGCCTGGCAGCTCATCGATGCCGCGGGCTGCCGCGGCCTCGTCCTCGGCGATGCCCAGGTCTCCGAACTCCACTGCAATTTTCTGATCAACCGCGGCCAAGCGAGCGCCGCCGATATCGAAGACCTCGGCGAAGAGGTCCGCCGCCGTGTGTTCGAGACTTCCGGCGTGATGCTCGAATGGGAGATCCAGAGGGTGGGGGTGAGGTGAGGGGCTGTCTGGTTTGTCAAGCAGGAAGGATCATTTTTTTTTCTCACATCACGGGCTTTCGCATTGAGTCTGACGAGGAGTTTGTGGCACCGTAATGTGCACTGTCACCGTAATGCCCGTAATGCCACCGTAATGCCAAGTTACGTTGACAGTGCACTCATTCCGGCGTGGCAGACCAATCTGATAAAGCTGATATGAAAATCGCCTTTTCCACCTGCGAATTGAGCTCCAGCATGCAACCCTTGAGCTGTTCATCGCGCCGGGTGTAAAACTCGCGCCATGGCTGATGACGACACCAAGCCCAAGGCCGCGCGAATTTTCAATTGAAGTGAAGGTGGGGCGCGTCAAGGTCACCCTGCTACTCGCACCGGGCACGACGGCGACCGTGAAGGAAACGACCGTTGCGACCGAACCGGAAGCGCCTAGCGCCACGTCATGAGCCGACGATCATTGCAGCGGCGCAATACCAGTCAAACGCACTTCAAATTCGCGATTGATAAACACGTCGCAACCCTCCCCGCCGTGAGTGAAGGAGCCGGATATTTTTACCGGCTGGCCTTCTTTTAAGGTGGAGATGATTTGGAACTGCCGAGACGATGGCTTAATACCCAAATCATAGACCTTGATGTAGCCGCCAAGATCAACCTCAAAATATCCGTTGAAGTTGATCCTTCTTACGCGGCCCGTCCAGTCGGCGAAGGTCGTCACGCGATTGACAGCCGCGCAAAAGGCGTTGTCCCAACGCTGCATCACTTGTTCCTTGATGATGTCGTTCGGGGCGGCGCCGTATTCGTTGCGTGCCTTGTCGTAAAAGACCATCAAGGCAGCTTCATCCGGCGGACGCGCATGCGCGACAAGATCATCAAGAGGGTCCGCCGCCGTTTCGACGGCCACACACGTCGCAGCGAGAGCACTCGCTACGCAAATGCCAAAAAAGGTTCGCAAGACCGCCTCCCCTCACAAGAAACCAATTCGCTCAGGCGGCCTTGCATCGCACTCGGCGAGCACGCCGTGTCCCCTATCAGAGAGGCGCTTAAAGAAAATGCCGAGCGCTAGCTCGCTTGCATCAACGAGGCTGTATTCAATCAGCTTCTGCAAATGCTCGTTGATGGCTTCCCATCCGTAGCCGTCAACGGTGATCGGATCGGCAACGCTCCGGTCTATGGCGGGTTGAACCGCGCGGCCATCGGCCGCCGTCTTTTCGATCACCGCAAGCTTGCGTAGTAGCGCGCAAATCAGTCTGTCGTCCGTTTGCATGGCGAACACCTCTCTAGTTCATGGCCCGCCCCGCGCCGGGCGATAGCGTCTGAAATAGCACACAAGACGCGCCCCCGTAGCCGGGGAAAAATTGGAACATTTTAGCCCCGTGTTTTTAAAGAGGTCAGCTAGTTGTTTTCGAAAGCTCGGCTTGCTCGGACTTCTTTCGCCGATTGCGGCCTCTAAGCATGTCGCTCACCGTTGCGACGCTTAGATGTTTGCCGGCTAATTTTATTGACGCGGTGACGAAACGACATAACGGATCGTCGGGGCCGACCGATCTCGGTACTTTAGCGCCCGGAACAGTCGCCCAAGTCGCTTTCACCGCCTCTGCTATAAAGGCAGGGCCATTTGGCGGCGGTTGCCGCACTACCGCGCAAAACAATGTGCGCTGATCTGACGACTCGGTCCAACCAGAGAAGGCCTTGAAAGCCTTCTTGAGTTCCGGGTTTGGGCTGCCAAATTGGATCGGCCCCCTGGCATGCGCAAATGCATTCCTGATCTTCCTTACAGCTTCAAAATCGCCGACTAGATCATCGCTAATGATCTTGAATGCATATGCGATACTGATTTTTGCACCAAATGTTGAGAGGAACCCACGGCTACCGAAAAGTTCCGAATAGGGTGGCTTCGACAGGTCCCGCATGTTTTCGCGCAAAACTGTTTCCAGCAAGTCTTCCAAAGCCGATGCGGCGACAATGACGTAGGGCGTGTCATTTTGTTTTGCTAAGATGTGCAGCGTTTCGATTAAATGTTCCTCTGCGGAGGCATATTCGCTTGGTTGCTCAGGCATCAGCTTGTCCTCCTAACGAAAGGCGCCCGCGATTTCGAGCCTTCTCTAAAATGGCGGCTTTCAAATATTGAACCGCGTAGGGATTGCCCAACGCCTTGAACGCTTCGGGGGTATTACAATGACAGGGTATTACGGTGACAGTGCACTTCATTGATCCAGTCGGCGGTATTGATCGCTTCGAGATTGCGCTCGATCACTTTGCCGCCACCGGCGTCAACTCGAACACGCGGCCATATTTCGCCGCTTCGGCGACATCGCCGCGACGCAGGGCGAGCCGCACGGCGTCGAGCTGACGCACGTCTTCCGGCGAAAGGTAAGGCGACCAAGCGGTATCATCCGCGATCAGTTCGACCGGTACTTCGGCGGCATACTTGCCCTCGCGAATGAGCTTTGTTCTTTTTCGCGTCGTGGTCATTTTCGTTTCCTGAACTCGCCGTCCCATAATTCCGGATCAGGGCGATAAGCTGTCACCAGCACAGCGGGACGACGCTCGCCCGCCGGGATCGCCCAGACGACGTGAATGGCGCGGCCATCGTCGTCGTGCTGCAAGGCGAGAACACTCGGGCCACGAAATCGGTCCGGGTAGTCTTCGATAGCCGTTGCAGCGGCTATTCCGGCAATCGCCTCACTGGCGACGATAGCATCGTCTTGGAGCTCATCAAAGCCGTGGTCGGACACGCGATAGTCGCCGCCAAGAACGAGCACTTGCACGCGCCGCAACGTCTCGCTCATGAGCGTGGCCCCGTCACCCCACCCCGGCGCTTCCCCCCGCAGAATTACGGAATCACGATGATACCTTACTATTTCCCCAAACTAATCTCCAGCTAGATTTTCTCATGGCCCGCCTCGCCCGTGTTGTCGGGCATGGTCTGCCGCATCACGTCACGCGCCGCGGCAACCGGCTGCAGAGGAACCGGTAGGGTGGTTGCGTCAGGAGAGCAGGAAAGCGGACGGTAAAATGTCGCGATCGATATTGAAATAGACGTGAATCAAGCGGTTTCGCATGGAAATGATCTGCGACTATGGAACGGCGGGGCAGGCGGAGCGCGTCTCCATCGATACTCTCGAAGCTGCTTCGCCTATAATTTCGATTGCTCGCGTAACCGCAAAAACGAGCGCGAGGTCCGTAGCGAGGTCGCTGCTCTGACGATTGGCGATGAAATCCAGTGCGGTCTCCGTCGCCTCGATCATATGCAGGATTCGGATCCGATCCTCAGGCTGCATATTGTTCCACGGCTGCTTGGATCACGTCACTGCGGAAATGCGGGCTGAGATCTTGTGCTGTGCGGAGGTCGACGCGCCGCCCATTCAGCAGAGCAGACAGTTCCGTTTCAATACCGGCGAGCGCCAGCAGGCCTGGCTCCCTGCCTGGTTCGAATTCTACGAGGAGATCGATGTCGCTGTCGGATCGCGCGGTCCCTTTCAGGACCGAACCGAATAAGGACAGACGTCGGATATGATGGCTCCGGCAAAGCTTCGTCAGAGCGGCATGATCCACAAATAGCCGATCAGTCATCTTTCTTGCTCACCTGCACGCTTGCGGGTCCAGATACGCGGCTTGATGCAATAGCAGAAATCGCCTGAATCCGATACTGCTGGACGGCAGCGCTCGCAACCCATCGGATCGTGGGATTTTTCGGATTCGTAAGGGCGATGTTCAGGAAAGCTAAGCTGTTTGACGCAGTTAGAGCTTCCTTAAACGCAATTGTCGACGGAGCGCCGCCGATATCGAAGACCTCGGCGAAGAGGTCCGCCGCCGTGTGTTCGAGACTTCCGGCGTGATGCTCGAATGGGAGATCCAGAGGGTGGGGGTGAGGTGAGGGCGAACGGAACGGCTTGAATTTGGGCTTTAGGCAATCCCTGACTTAGATTCACATCCCGAGAAAGATTAAGTGCAATTGCAAGTCGGTTCGATTTGACCTTATCTGCTCTTGCAACATGCAACTTCTGAGCGGCGCGCGTGAGGGCATGCATCTGTGCTGCAAACGAGGCTGAAATGCATATCGAGTATGATCGCAAGCTTGATTTCAAAGACGTGCTGATCCGCCCTAAGCGGTCAACGCTTAGTTCGCGAGCAGACGTTGATATAAATCGCACTTTTCGGTTCATTCACACCGGGAGCGAATGGACGGGTCTTCCCCTGATTGCGTCTAACATGGATACGACTGGGACGTTCAACATGGCTCGCGCGTTAGCCTCGTTCCCGGCGATGGTCGCCCTGCACAAACATTACGCTCCAGACCAACTTGTTAAATTCTTTCAGGAAGATATTTCACATGATGCATTCTATACGGCCGGCACTACAAATGAAGACAGAGAAAAATTGGCGTACGTCAAGTCGCATGTGCCGCTTGGTAAAATCAGCATCGACGTCGCGAATGGGTACAGCGAGACATTCTTAGAGGCGGTGTCGCGCACACGAGAAGAGAACCCCGAGTCTGTCATCATGGCAGGCACGATTGTAACGGCCGAGATGGCTGAAGCCC
>JBKQHN010000232.1:0-26322 GCA_052148755.1 Beijerinckiaceae bacterium
CCATCTTCTCGTCCATCACACAGGTTTCCTTCCAAGGCATCGGCAAAGTCTCCCCTTCGCCGACCAAGAAAAACCTGTCAGGTATCTATCCGGTCTAAACTGTCAGATATCTATCCGGTTCGGACCGCTTGTGCCCTCCTCCCCTGCCCCCGACTTGATGTCGCCGGCGACGTATCCACTGGGCTCTTTGCGTAGCAAATCGGGAATGCCGAGCAGGCCATCGGCGCTGATACGACCGCTATAGATCAGCGGCTCGCCGCGCTCCATCGCGGCAAGCGTGCGCGCTTCTTTTTCGTTCTCTGTGTACCTGGATAGATCAAGATAAGGAACACCGAGGTCGGCCATCACCGCCAGCTCGTGCGCCTGGCCGCGATCCCAAAGAAGCTGGACAAACGGGCTCACGTCGTCGCGATCCGCCGGATTGCCGAACACGTCCATCGTGACGCGATGTGGACACGCCACGAGATCGTAAAGCATCGAGGCGGTTATTGGTGCTGTTTTCCCGTTCACGTCAACATCCCCTTCATCCTTGCCGCGTCACCCAAGACCGATCAGAGATCATGCTCCCCATCGCGCCGCCAGCCGTCAATCCGCGTCCTCCATGCGCGGCGAGTCTTGCTGCTTCCACCGTCGCAGCGTCATTACCCTGCGCCAGCGCCTCGGCCAGAAGGGCGTCGAGGAGGCGGCGGCGGGTGTCATCGGTATCGGTAAGGCTCGCCTCAAGCCGATCGCAGAGCGCCATCAGCTCATCGACCTTGGCGACGATGCGGTGCTGCTCACCACGGGGTGGGAGGGGGATGGGAAGCGAAACAAGGGTTGTTTGGTTGATCTTAGGCATTGTCGCCTGAGCACCTGACGCATTCGCCGACAAATAAGCGCGGGCCGGAGGCGAGACTGAAGCCAGATGAACAAATCTAAGGCTAACGAGGTCAGAAACCCTCACCTTCATGATCAGATCGGGGAACAGAAACGTGTTCGGAGGGCCTTCGTAAACCGCTGCAATGCCAACATAGTCGCGCGTATTCCCTCTTTGAAAGAGCAGATCGCCCTCTTTCAGCCAGAAATCCGAGTCGTCCGGGATCATTGCCTCGACGCGTTTAAAGTGCGCCGGCTTGAAGACGCCACTCGTTGTTGCCGTCAACGTTATGGCCATCGGCGCGTCTTCACGAGTCGTTGGCTTTGGTGAAAGGCCGTTCTGTGGTCCGCTCGTGATCAATTCATCGAGCGCTGCCCACTTCCACGATTTGGGAAGGGAGAAAGGCTCAGCGTCGCTTTCAACTGTGACAATCGCACATCGCGAGCGGCCCTTGGCTACAACGATCCGCTTTAGTAATTCTGAAGCAGTCCCGTCCTTGGGGTCCTGCGGCACTAGGGTGCCGTGCACAGCGAGGTTGAGGATCGTCTGGCGAAGCTGCTTGATCTGGTCGGGGCGCGTGGTGATGGCTTGCAGCGCGTCGAGCGCGAAGCGGGCGTCATCGTGGAAGGTGGCAGGATCGGGGGCGTTGAGGCGGGCGAAGCTCGCCGCCGCCAGCCGGTCGCGAACCGCCTCCCGCTCAGCCCGTGCCGTCTCCAGCCGGTCGCACAGCACCATTAACTCATCGACCTTGGCGACGATGTGGCGTTGTTCAGCGATAGGCGGGAGAGCAATCAATAGCGCTTCGAGTTTTCCTTTCGTGATGTGCTGAAGCCCGACACCGCCATGCGCTTTAGCGATCATCTCGTCGAGACGCCCATTGATCGCAAGGCGCAAGTATTGCGGATCGAATGCCTGAAGGCGGAAGTCACAGCGAAAAATATGCTGGTTGAGTACGGCGGGACCGCGATTCCAGATGAAAGCCCCAAACGAAGTTCCCGGCGTTCCGGACCAGCTAATCAGGAATGCGCCATCGTCAATCAGGAAACGCTCGCGTATATTTTTTGGATCGCAGTAATTGAACGGCGCATCGAGGCGATTGAGATTCTGAATTCGGACAATCTTCAAGCCGCTATGCAACCAGTCGGTCGGCTTGAATGCCATTCCGTTGACTAGATCAAGGTGGTCGCCGATCCGAACCCAACACCAGTTCGATGGAAGGACGTACTCTGGTTCTGCGCCTTCAGCTTCTCTGCGGGCCTTACGACCGGCATTCGAAAGTCCTCGTCCCAGACGCTTCAGCAGTTTTGAAGCCGATTCGTCGGCTGGGTCCTGCGGCACAAGCTTGCCGCGCACGGCCAGATCGAGAATGAAGCGGCGCAGGCGATCAATCGCGTCGGGAGCGTCGGCGATGTGTTCATAGTGCGCGAGCAGGCGTTCGGCGTTCATCGCGCGAGCGCCTCGGCGAGGATTGCCTTCAACTGATCACGTAGGCTCGCCGTCTCGGCCTCGGCGGCGTTGAGGCTTTCAAGCAGCACCTCGGGGTCCCCGTGGTCATCCGCCACCGTGTGCGGGTTCTTGAAGTCGAGGTTGTAGCCACGCGCCTTCACCTCTTCGGCCGTCACCTTCCATACCTGCGGCGTCTCCTCGCGTCCCTTGCGTTTCGGGCCGCCCCACCAGTCAATGCAGCCTTGTAAATGCTCGAACCGGATAGGCTTGGTCATTGAATAGGCCTTCTGGCCTTCCGGAACCTGGTGTTCATAAAACCAAATGTCCTTCGTCGGCGTGCCCTTCTCGAAGAAGAGCAAGTTAGTCCCGATCGAGGCATAGGGCCGGAATACTGAATTGGGCAGCCGGACGATGGTGTGGAGGTTGCATTCCTCCATCAGATGTTCTTTGAGCCGCGTTTTCACGCCCTCACCGAACAGCGAGCCGTCGGGGAGGACTACCGCGGCGCGGCCGTCCTTTTTCAACAGGCGCACGATGAGGGCAAGGAACAAATCGGCCGTTTCACGCGTCTGAAAATGTTTCGGGAAGTTGCTTTCGATGCCATCTTCCTCGCGCCCGCCGAACGGTGGATTGGTCAGCACAATGTCCACCCGGTCGGATTGCGTGTAGCTGATATAGGGTCGCGCCAGCGTATTGTCGTGGCGCACGAAGCTCGGGTCCTCGATGCCGTGCAGCAGCATGTTGGTGACGCAGAGCATGTGCGGCAGTTGCTTCTTCTCGACCGCGCGTAACCCTGCCTGCATCGTCTCCTCATGCTCGGGCTTCTTCACGTAGCGCTCGCGCATGTGGCGAAGCGCGCAGGTCAGAAACCCGCCGGTGCCGCAGGCCGGATCGAGCAGGATTTCGCCGGGGTGCGGGTCGATCCGGTCCACCATGAAGGCGGTGACGGCCCGCGGCGTGTAATACTCCCCTGCATTGCCGGCGGATTGCAGGTCGTTGAGAATCTGTTCGTAGAGGTCGCCGAAATGCTGCCGCTCGGCGAGGTTGTTGAAATCGACCTCATTGATCTTGTTCACCACCTGCCGCATGAGCTGGCCGGACTTCATATAGTTGTACGCGTCTTCGAACACGTCCTTGACCACACGCCGCCGGTCGCCGGGCTTGGTTGAAGTCGCGAGGTTCTTTAACGCCGGGAACAGTTCGCCGTTGACGAAGGCGAGAAGCTCTTCGCCGGTAATGCCCTCCGGGTCCGCAGCCCAAGCCCTCCACTGGTACTTCCTTGGGATTGGTGAGCGGTAATCGTCCTTGGTGAGTTCGAGTTCCTGGTCCTGATCATCGATGATCTTGAGGAAGAACATCCAGCACAATTGGCTGATGCGCTGCGCATCGCCATCGACGCCGGTGTCCTGGCGCATGATGTCCTGAATGGATTTGACGACGGTGCGAACGGACATGGGTTATGCGGTTTCCTGATAGAGGGCGGATTGCAGTTCGTGAACGGCGTGCTCGAAACCTTGCCGATCGCCGAATGCCTTGATGAGCTGTACCGGGGTGCCGAGCGTGGTGAAGGGCGGGATGCGGAGCACGTTGGTGTCGTCTAGGTTCAGCATGCCCTCGTCGGCATATTTGGCCAGCAGCGCATCGAGCACGGCGCGCGCCTGCGGTCCGTATTTCGTGAACACATCCCGCTTCTTAACGTTCTCGGCGCGCTCTCGGCGAGTAAGCGGCTTCTTGTCGAAGGCAACATGGCAGATCAGGTCGAAAGGGTCGAGGTCCTTACCCAGTTCTTCGGCGATGGGATCGAGCGGCAGACCCTCGGCCTCCAATTCCTCGATAATCGCTTGTTTTCGTTCGGCCGCCTTCCAGCGTTTCAGGAAATCGTCGAGGCTGGCAAAACGTTTCTTGAGCGCCGTCTTGGTGAAGTCACGCAAGGTCTCGGTGACGAGCTTGCCGTTTTCGTCAAGATACTCAACCCGCTCGGCGATGATGGTGGCACCGACGCCATCGACATAGACCTTCTGTATCCTGCCGCCGGTGAGCGGGAGCGTCAGATCGGGTGGGCCATCGACAATGGTTTCGTCCGCGCCGGGCTTATCCGGCAGGGTCTCACCCTCTTCGCCGGAAGGCGGTGCATCATCGGGCGGCACAATCGGGTCGCCTTCGCCGGGCTCGTAAATCTGTACAGGCTCGCCATCGAAATCGGGATCGGCGAAATGGCTCGTCGCGCCGCGAAAGTCCATCACCGTGAAATAAAACTTCTTGGTGTCCTCATGCACCCGGGTACCGCGCCCGACGATTTGCTTGAATTCCGTCATCGAGCCGACCTCGCGATCGAGCACGATCAGGCGGCAGGTCTGTGCATCGACGCCGGTGGACAAGAGGCGCGAGGTGGTGACGAGCACGGGATACGTCGATTCCGGATCAATGAAGTTTCCAAGCTGCGCCTGGCCTTCCGGGTCGCCGCCGGTGATGCGCATGACGTAGCGTTGATTCTGCGAGCAGAGATCAGCGTTTTCGTTGATGAGCGCCTGGCGCATCCGCGCCGCGTGCTCTCGATCGACGCAGAATACGATGGTCTTTTGAAACCGATCGCCGCTCTCCTTCAGGAACTCCGTCACCTTCTTCGCTACCAGTTTGGTTCGGTCGTCGAGCACGATCGTGCGATCAAAATCCTTGGTGTTGTAAATGCGGTCCTCGACCTCTTCACCCTCGCGATCGAGTTGGCCTTTCTCGGGCCTGTAGCCTTCCACGTCGCGGTCGATATGGACCTTGATCACCTTGTAGGGAGCGAGGAATCCGTCGCGAATGCCTTGTTTCAGGGAATAGGAGTAAACCGGCTCACCGAAATAATGGATGTTGGAGACGTATTCGGTCTCCTTCGGCGTCGCGGTGAGGCCGATCTGCGTTGCCGATGAGAAATAGGCCAGAATCTCGCGCCAGGCCGAATCCTCGGCGGCGCTGCCGCGATGACATTCGTCGATCACGATCAGGTCGAAAAAGCCGGCCGAGAATTCGCGGAACAGCTTTTGGCGTTCCTCCGGTCCCGTGATGGCCTGATAGAGGCCGAGGTAGACTTCGTAAGACTTGTTGATCTGCCGCCCGGAGTCGATTGCCGTCGTCAACGTCTCGTCGGCACCGTCGCTGCGCTCGATCGTCTTGGCGCCGGTCGAGAGCTTTGCCATCACGCCGCCGAACGGGCGGAAATCGTTTACCATCGTCTGGTCGATCAGCACGTTGCGGTCGGCAAGGAACAGGATTCGTTTCTTGCGACCCGCTTTCCATAGCCGCCAGATGATCTGGAACGCGGTGTACGTCTTGCCGGTGCCGGTTGCCATCACCAGCAGGATACGATCACGACCCTTTGCGATGGCCTCGATCGCCGCATTGACGGCGTTGACCTGGTAGTAGCGCGGCGCCTTGCCACTACCATCGTCGTAATAGTCCTGAAGGATGATTTGCTCGGCATCCGGCGTCAGGCCCTTCCAGGCGCGATAACGTGCCCACAGATCGGCCGGCGACGGGAAGGCGTCGAGGGCGAGGTTTGTTTCGGTTACGCCGGCTGCGCCGGTTCGATCGTGGAACACGAAGCCGTCGCCGTTCGACGAGAACACGAAGGGAATTTCGAGGGTCGTGGCGTAGTCAAGTCCCTGCTGCATCCCGTCGCCGACGCTGTGGGAATTGTCCTTGGCCTCGATCAGCGCCAGCGGGATGTTGGGCTTGAAATAGAGGATATAGTCGGCGCGCTTGCCCTTGCCACGACTGACGAGCTTCCCGCGCACGATAATGCGACCTTTGGTGAAGCTCACTTCCTCGCGAATTTGCAGCATCTCATCCCAGCCGGCCTGCCGGAGGGCGGGCGTGATGAACTTGGTACAGATGTCGCGTTCACTGAGACTGCGCTTGTCCATGGTGGCTTATCGATAACCTCCAACAATTTCCAAAAGGCATTCCCCGCTAAAGTGCATGCGCGATTCAAAGTTCAGTCTGTAACCAGCATCGCCCTAGTAGCAATGCCTGCTTCATAACTCAATTTCATTGGACGCAAATCCTAAACGACCTGCCGACACTACCTGAAGAACAAAGCCCAAAGCCAGAGGCGTTTTGGGGTCCTCCCTGAAGACATTGGTGCATGTTTGCGCCTAGGCGACGGGTGGCGGCGCAAATGTCGTGAGCGCGTTATTGATTTGCGCCGTCACGAATTGCTTGCCCAATGCCGCCAGCGCGGCGATATTCGACGATGTGGCATCGTCGAAGTCCGTACTGACCGTAGACCCAAGAAGGATGTCGCAGCGGACGAGCCCTGGCACGGCCCACTGAGCCAGATGGTGGAGCACGCTGGTCTGTGAATCCATGAATAGCGAAACGAGATCAGGCAGCCAGCCGACAATACCGCCATTTGCCGGCTCGATCGGCTCGGTCTTCGTGCCGGTGCCGAGCGACAGAACGCGTATATCCTCGCCTTGCCACATGAGTTTGGCCTCGAGTATTGCGGCAATCGTTGGATTGTTGATCGCGGTGCCGCCGTCGACGCAGCGATAGACGCCGCCCGGCACGTTCATGATCACCGCTGGCGCGAAATAGGTTTCGGCGGCGCTCGTCGCGCGCGCCACGTCCTTGAGCGCGAAATTGTAGGATGGGTCTTTCCGGGCTCGCCACGATTTGAAAAAAATAGACGTTGGCCGCAGCAGATCGACCGTGGGTACGATCAATTCGGGCTTGACGATGCCGTCGAGCATGGCGCCGTCGAAAGTCTCGGCGAGGAAACCTTCCAGTGGGGCTGCATCGTATCTCGGCTCGACCGCGTTCAAGACATCGGTCACGAGCGTCTTCGCAAAGATGGTGCCGCCATCGCTGACCAGCATGTTATAGATTGTCTTGGCGGAGACACGATGCGCCAGTCCGGTGGCAATGATGCCACCGATGGAGGTGCCCGCCACCATGTCGAACAGATCAGCACACGGCCCTCGCCGCTCTTCGATCTCGACGAGCAGAGCGAGTGGTAGGATGCCCCGAATCCCGCCACCGTCAATTGAGAGAATGCGTTTGGTCATCTGCCGCCTCCCCAAATGTTTCGCGCGCGCGGTCCGCCAGAAGCAAGGGCCGGCAAAAGTGCAGCCACTGCGACACAGGTCGACTCTACCGAAAACGGTCACTTGGCGCGAGGGAAAACGGCGCGGCCATTTCGAACGAACGTCAGGCGCAAACGACGACGCGTTTAGTGGGCGCTTGGCCCCGACGACGTGGGGTAGCTCAATTTGTTCTTTCGTTTACTGCGATCACCATCACATCACGGCTTCTTTTGTGGGGATCACGCCCGCGCGCGCGTGACGTTCAAGGCCGCTCGCTTCCGCGCCCCGAAGACAGGGCTTGTGCAGCTCCTCGCCGCCTTGCGGTGCCTGCGGCAGCCTTTGAACGTCGCGCTTTTACGCACGGGCCAAAGTGTGTCCCCACGAAGCCGCGGTGTGTGGTTCCGATTTTTACGAAAGGACACGTCATGAGCAAGAAACCCACGCTGGTCGCCTACAGCGTCAAGGAACGCGGCGAGGGCCAGAAAGCCATCTGGACGCGGATCGGGGCAGCCTGGCCGCACGAAGGCGGGAAAGGCTTCACCATCCAGCTCGACGCCATGCCGCTCGACGGCCGCATCGTCCTCACCGAGCCGAAGGCCGACTGAAGTCCGGGGCCGTCCTCGTAAAAGCGGAGGCGGCCCTCCTTCAACTCCCATCAGCGAAGGAGATTCAGCCATGATCTCACGCATGATTGACATCAACGGCAAACGCTATCTGTGGCGCGAAATCGTCGCACTACGACGCGCTCAGATCGCAGCGGCGCGCCGGGCACAGCAGCCGGCATTGTTCGAATTGATCGACGATTCGCGTCCGTCGTCGCAACGCACCGCCGCCAGTCGCTACACGGAGCCGACTCTGTTCGATCGCGCGCGCACGCCGTGAAATGTCCGTATACACGAGCCGCGCCCGTGGCCTTCACCGCCCATGATGCCCATCGACAACCTCTGGCGCCATTATCAAAGTCTTTTCAAACGACTCCCAAAAGATTCTGTCTTCATGGACTATCAAGGAGCGGCGAGAGTTGAATGGGAAACCGCACCAAGTTTTCTGTGACGTTCGATAGCTTCAAAAGAGCGTTAAATTTTATCTCGTCGGGGATTTCTTTACTATAGACCCGCTCGTTCACCGTCGTCCCGGCATGACCCATAAGCTTGATACGTACGCTGTCTTCGACCACGCCGAGAAGTTGCGTATTCCCCGTGTGACGAAACGAGTAGAAGGTCTTGGTCTCTGAGCGCGCATTCGGAAGCTGATGATCGAGAATTTTCGTCCATTCCTTGTTGAATAGGGACGAGAGAGCCGTCTTATCTCCGCGCTTGCGCAGTTCCGGAAACAACATTTGATGACCTGCGTTCTGAAGTTCGGCGACGTACTCCAAAAAGCCTAGACGCAAAAGCTCAGGGTGGATCGGAAGGCGTCGCTTCGAGGTTTTTTTCGTCTTAAGCCCTCTAATTTGGTTACGTCGGAGTTTCAGCGACGGGATAGGGGGCGCAGAGTCGATGTCTGTCACCATTAGGCCCAGGATTTCTCCGAGCCGGGCCATCGAATAATAACCGAGAAGGGGCGCCCAATAGATTGCGTCGTGAATCATCATTGGTCCCTGGTTCACGCGATCTTTCACACCCGAACAGCCGCGCCAATTATTTGCTTCAAATAGTTTAGCGCATTCGACGAGGTCAAAGGCGCTCCGCTTTTCGTCTTCGTCCTCGTCGTCAGCGCGTTTGAAATCCTTGAGGGCCGAAAGATCGCCGATCGGGTAACCGTTGCCACGACAATACTTGAGAATGGTTCCGAGCTCGTCCATATACCGATTGACCGTTGTAATTTCTAAGCCGCAAAGTTTCACCGTTTTGGGCGTGTATGCCGGGTCTCTCCTTGCCGCCTCAGTCTCACGCTTTTCGGCTGCTTGTTGAGCCGCCCTTCCTCTCTCAAGGATCTCATGGAGCGTCCGATCCTTGTCCTTAGGCGACTTGTCATGGTTCTTCGGTAGTCTCGAAAGCAGCGAGTGAAATGCCCCAATGTCTTCTTGCGTCATCCGCCTTGGGTCATCCGTGCCGGCAGATTTTATGAAAAGTTTGGCAATGTTTCGGTGTTGCCTCTTGTGCTCGTCGCTCCACCCTGTCTCTGTGGAAATTAGGTCGTCCACCAATTGGAGAAACGACTTGCCGACGCGATCTCGTTGTACGTCGGAGATGATGGGCGCGCGTGCCGGCGAAGCGTCATTACTTTGGACGTTCTGCGTCCCCGCCGGAACAGGGTTTTCGGGGCGAAACCGTTCGAAATATTCGGCAACCAAATCCTACTGGTCGCAGCAGTTCAGCTCGTTTCCCGCGCAGGCGTCGGCCATGGACGCCGGATCTTCGCCGTTGGCGGCTTCACTTGTTATCAGTTCCGCATACAAATCCTCGCGTCCGTGTCCAGAAAGGAGTCGCGATCGATAGGATTTCAGCACTTCTTTCGATTGATACGTAATAAATTCGTCTTGAATTTCTTCGTCGGTGCGAAGGAAAGCGGTGAAATAGATTTGTGCTTCTTTGATTTCGGGCAGCCGCCTATAGAGTGTTCGATACGCGATCGGACATGGGTCCGCGGCGGTCCAGCCGTCGAGGTATTCTCTAAGTCGGTTCAAAAAAGCCCGCCGGCGGCGAATTTCATACTCGTTGCCCGTTCCGCCGGCCCGCATGAATTGTTCGATCTCAGAAAGTGCATTGTCGATGATTTCTTCGACTTCCTTGGGGCTCTGCATTTCAGACAACTCTGATAAAGGATAGGACGCCTGGGGGCCGTCGCACAGTTCTGGGTGGAAAGTGAAAATTGCCGTAAAACTTTGCGGTGGCCGGACGTAGGCGGCGGGAAAATCGTGAAATGGTAAATTTTGCCGTAAAGAGGCTGAGTTAGACGAACCGGGAAATGGCGACGGCGCCTCGCCGCGGCGGACTGTGGCCGCTGCCGTCGCCGTCTAATCCATTGACATGTGCTCTCCGGCAGGAGCAGGAGTTATGGGTACAGGCTTGCCCGACGACGTCGAGCGCAGCCGAGCCTCTCTCTCTGCATGTGGTGATCGACCTAAGTTCTTGACTCGAAGCGGGTGAAACGAGGTGACTACACGTCAGGCGAAATCGTCTGTTTCGACATTCAAATCAAAAGAATGGGCGACGTTTGCCGACCGTGCCATTGAAGCGGTCAACGCGTCGGAATATGGCGATCGGGTGCAGACCTACATAAAGCTCGGTCAGGAATTTGGGCTAGAGCATAGCGTCGTGAGACGTATCGTAGCGGCGAGACAATTCCTCTCGAAACTCGAAATTCAACAGCCTGAGCTTGCTCGGGAACTTCTCTCGGTGCCCTATCCGTCCATCGATCCATTCCGCCGGTGGTACGCTCACGACAAGGGAAGCGCTCTTGCCGCCGCATGGGAAGTGGTGCAGGGCAAACGGTCTGTGCGATCGTTGCGCACTTTGGAAAAGGCGGCACGCAGGCCGCGGTCAATTTCCGAGATGAGTATCAAGGAACGGGAGGACTATGCGATACAGGCGATCGAGAAGGACCTACCCAAAGGCTACTGTCGTGTTCCGCTGGGTAAATGGGCTGGTTCGTCGATAGATAGCATTTTTGAATTCAGGGACCCGACCGGAAAGAAGGACCAACGGCGAAAGAAGTACGCCCTTATGGTGATAGGTCCATTTGCAAATGCGAAAGTCTATGACCATCGGCGCGCCGATTTGCTGCTTCAGGTCGCCGGCGCTATGTCCTTTGGGTTCGATGTGATCGTCGCTCTTGCGGAAACTCAGGCTCTTGACTCCTATTCGGAGGCGCTCAAGGAAGTTGGCCTTATTAACGTCGAGGTTAGGGCTATCGGGGAGCCTCGAACCTCCAAGGCGCGGGCGCTTGCTGTAGGCAAGAGCTAGGGACCCCAAGCTAAGGCGCAAATAACTTTCCGATTGGGTCGCGGAAGGCGCAAGCCGGTTGGCCGGATCGAAATTTGAAAGAGTAAGGACAGTCTTTGTTTTCGTTGTAGGTAAATAATTCGTAAGCCTGGAGCGCATGGATTTTCGCCCATTGGGCAAAGCCCGGCTGCGAGTGTTCGAGGTTCTGAATAATCGTCAGATTTTGTTTTGAATCGGGGTCGGCGTCAAACGTGCGCAATGCGAATTTGACGTCTTCCGGGGTGGAATCCAATTGGGCCGCCACGGCGGCATCGACTCTGCGATCATATTCGAATTTGAGCCAGAGGTGGTCGAGAACGTGCGGAATTACGGTGATGGCGGCGGCAATCATGATGCCTTGGAGGCGGGCACGGCGGATCTGAGCATCCGTAATGCGATCGAGTACGTGAGTCATTAGCCGCTGGTATGTTGCATCCGCGGCGTTGTCGGCGGCCGAAAGTGCTCGCTCCGCCGATTGTTCCAACGCCTTAGTCACGCGATCGATCAATAGCAGCGATGGGGCGAGCGGGTCGTCAGCCGCCACCCTAAAGCGCTTCATGAGATCCGTCGGGCCTGTCTTCGGAGGCGGTCCAGTCACGGCAGGTGCTCTGCATAGGGGGCGAATACTTCTTGAACTTTTTTCAAGGCGATTTTTGCGCCGTGTTTCAGCCAGGGCGTCGTTGCTTCGTCGCACGCCATTTGGTACAGCGACATGTTCTTGTTCGAGCTTTCGAGCACGACTCTGCCCAAATTGGGAAGTTCGACGACGCCAAGGACGTTTTTGCGGATTTCGGCGAAGACATGGTGCTGTTCAGCCTCGGCTGAGCCGGGGAAAAATCGGTTGAGTACGCAGAGGACCGGCAAATTCGGAATCGATTGCATGGCAGTCCGGACATTGCCGAGTGCGTCCTTGCTGGACACGGGCATCAAAAATATCGGCTTAATTTGCGCGTTTTCACAAAAATCCAGGAATGCCTCCGCGCGCAAAAAACGAAGCAGGGGACGATCCATTCCTCCGCCTAAATCGACGATGACGCTCCTGCCGCCTGCGGCAGATTCCGCGATTTGCCCAAAGCATTGGTAGACGTAATCGTCGCCGTCTCCGCGATTCAGCACGTGCGACGGCGGAAGCGAAAACTGGTGCCTGATAGAAGGGTTCGCCGGATCGAAATCGTAGATTTCGACCAAGCGACCGGCTTGCAGTGCCAGCGATGCGACGCTTGACGCCAACAAACTTTTTGCGGCGCCACCTTTGCCAAACACGATTGCCATTTTAGAACCCGTCATTGGATTTTTCTCCTTAAGATTTAATCGATGCCGTCGTTGATGGGGATGTCCGAACGCGGTGGAGCTGACCGTTCTTTCTGAACCGGCATCTCACCCACGAGGGGCACGCTTTTATTCCGACGGCTTCCGGCCGCTTTGGTCTTCCTCGGTTTCGTTGCCTGCTCCCGGTTGTGCGCTTCCCGAAGAAGACTCCGAAACGCTTCGAGATCCCGGTCGGTCGCCCCGACCTCATTTGAGAGCTGAAAC
Organism: Beijerinckiaceae bacterium; assembly: GCA_052148755.1. Lineage (GTDB taxonomy): Bacteria > Pseudomonadota > Alphaproteobacteria > Rhizobiales > Beijerinckiaceae > Methylovirgula. The sequence continues at coordinate 12,831 of JBKQHN010000232.1, forward strand.
GCTTCGACAAGATCTTCATCGCGCCATCCCGCACGGAATATCCGCGCGAGAAGGGGAGCGTGTTCGCGGAGCAGAGCCTCTATGGACTTGCGCGTTGGCTGTTGATTTGCAAGCCGCCGAAGCCATTCAGCGAAAGCGGCTGCATCCAAACTATCTTGCGCTTTCATAAATTTATCCAAGCCGCGACATGCAACCTACTGTACATAACATGCGACCTACTGTAAATAACAAAAACGCAGCGGAGAAACGAAAAAGAGAGGGGAGCAAGCAATGCCCTGTGTTTACACAGGGCGCGGCCCCGAAGAAGGACGTCGGTCGCTAGCTCCTGTCCGTGTATCAGCTCGGAGCCGGGTCAATGGAAACAAGAGTCGTGGCGGTGAGACTTTCGCTGCCGATCTACAAAGAGCTGGAACGCGTCGCCTCCATCGGCGGCATGTCGATCAGCGAGGCTCAGAAGGAGGCTTTGGAAAATTATCTCCGCTTGGATGACTCGGAGCGTTTACGTCGATTCCAAGCGAGTGCTCTCGAACTGCTCGCCAAAGCTTACGCCGAGCTCAGGCGCATGAACGATCTTGTAACTTCGGCGATCAAGCACGGACACACGCTATCTGACGCCGATCATACGGCTTGGCGCGCAGCGCTTAATGCGGTCGAAGCTGCGGCGACGAGGGTGGCGCCATGATCGCTCGGATCATACGCGGCAAAAGTTTCCGCGGGCTAATGAAGTATCTCACCTCGGCCGAGAAGGGGCTCACGCCCGAGCATATCGAAGCGCGAAATATTGTTAACGTCGATCGAGCCGCAAACGAGATGCGGGCGGTCGCCGGCCTTTCCAAGCGCATCAAGAAACCTGTTTACCATCTGATCCTGGCGTGGTCTGCCGACGAGTCCCCCAGTAGGCAACAGCAGAGGGAGGCGGCAAGACGATTGCTTGATATGATTGGGTTGGGGTCACATCAAGCCGTTATCGTCGTGCACGATGAGGCGAAGGACGGTGTCGTCCCCGGCGAAGGCGGCCGACATCATGAGACCCACGTATGTTTAAACAGAGTCCGTTTCGACGGCAGCGTCGCAAAGTTGAATCACGATTTTGCGCAAGTCGAGATCGCGACGTCTCGGATTGCAAGCGAAATGGGCTTTCGGCGGGTAGCGGGTCGCTTCAATGGTGAGGGTGGTGCGCTAGCGCAGCCAGGCGTGGGCGACACGATCGGATCGATGAGGGCGGAGAGCGGCAGAAAAACGCTGGCCGACGAAATCCGCGATGACCCTGGCCGTTTCGAGGCCTTGCGGGCCGAGCGAAAGAAGGGTTGGCCGTCTCTTATTGCTGAATTTGGAAAGCAGGGCATCGAATTAGTTCGGGGTCCGCCGCCGCGGCGGCACGATCTTCAGCATGGAATCGTCATGCAAGACGTAAATGAGCCAAGTAGACGGATCAAAATATCCGCTCTCGACTCGCCTGCCGAGAAATGGGGTGCAGGTGCCTTGGTCCGCGAACTTGGCCGGATGCCGCCGGAATGTGCTTCGATTGCGGGACCCGACCGGCAGTCTGCTGTCGGGCGAACTGCCCAACGCTCGGAAAACCGTCCTCAAAGCCTTTCAGCGACGAATCAAGATCTATACGCTCGGTTCGTCGGAGAAAAAGAAGCCGCCCTTGCACTCCGTGCTGCGGTCTTGGCGGGGCATAAAGCGGAGCGGACGATTCTGATCGAAAGACAAAGGGGGGAGCGATCGAGTCTTTACGCTAATGCCCGGAGACGACGGCAGATATTGTACGACCTGTTTGGTGGACGATCGCTTACGCGTCTCGCTCTCAATGCTTACTTTGATTGGCGCCTCAATGAGCGCCGTGCCGAAGTCACCAAGTGCTATGACGAACTTTGGCAGGAATTACGATGTCGGCACGCCACCGAGCGCATTGAAGTCCCGCGTTGGGTCGAATGGCAGCGGTCGCATAACTGTCGCCAATCGGCGGGTCACAATGTTGCGAAGGTGCAAGTTGCAGCCGCCGCCGCCGCATCTCACGATGCCGCGCCAACATTTTCTGACACAATCCGCATCAAGCGGCAACATTCGGTGGGTGTGCTTGGGCCTGGAAATCCACGCATTAACGGCCGCGACGGCGGTGGTCGCGGCCGTTAATGTGGAATGCCGAAGACGCTAAACGATCACTTGGTGCCCACCAAAGCGCCGTCACTGGCCACAAGGTACGGCATTTCGGCGTCTTGGAGCACGGCCTCCCAACTCAAAACTTCCCGTGACCGATCCGGAAGGGGCGGCACCATTTTGTGAAGAGACTTGAATTTCTCGGCCCATTTCACCGCGGCTCTCCGGCGCCGTTCATTTTGGTACGCATGCACATTATTGTCGGTGCAGAGCGGCATCTTGATGTTGATGACGGTCCGGAGCCAGAACGGATCACGCCGGGCGATGGATTCGGGACAGCCTATCGGCTGCCGCGTCTCTAAATCGAATTCGAAGTGGGTCGGCGCCAAGCACGCTGAATAATTCGAATAGTACGCAGGGTCCAACAGTTCGCGCCGGAACCCAAGTACATATTCTCCATTCCGCAGCCAACATTGCAGATGTTTTGAACGGAAGGCACGAATGAATAAATTTTGCTCTTTGATATTCGGAACCGAGATAAAAAAGCCTTCGTCTTCGGTGTGCTGATATTTGGATCGATCAGTGTGAAATACATAGATCGGCCTAATTACGAGCGCATTGACGGCCGCTTCGTAAGTTTGCTCGCAGGTGCCGTCGATTACAAATATCGAGAACCTGTTTTGCTCGCTTTGGATAAAGGCGGCGTTTCCCCAAAAGTCAGCCGGCAGGCGGCCTTGTGTCAGGCGATAGACTCGCTTTCCGCTGTCTGTGACCACGATGCTGCAGTGCTCGAACAGCTTCGGCGTTTCGTGTGACGGCCGCTCTGGCCAAACGGATGGCATTATCTATCTCCTTCGTCGGCGCCCGATCAGCGCGAGTTCAGTTGCGATACCTACAGTAGGTAACAGCCAGGTGAGTACGTGAACCCGTGACGGATGTCAAACTGGGATCGGCGCGTCTCGGTGGACCGCTTCGTCGATTTCTATCGCGATGTTTGCGGGGGCGGGGCCTTCGCCGAAAGCTCCACTGGGCGTCACGGCCCGGTTGAGTTCCGCTCACATCGGTGCTACACAACAGTGGTGCACAGACGCCGGCGCCGCAGCACGAAGTCCTTTTAGGATCAGATAGTTAGTGAGTTATTTGTGACGTGGGTGGGGCTCCTCCCGCCCCAGCCAATGTAACGTACTGAAATAAAGTGGTTTTTAGATTTAATTTCCAATGATTTTCAGCCCTTTTGTGTCGCAAACCTATGCATGAAGCCATTGATACCCAACGATTTTCAAAAAGTGCCGGATTGTCCACGCGACATGGACGCGACATAGAAGACCTCATTTTTGGTCGGAAACTGATCCAGATCTGCGCCTCGATAGGCGAAGCGGATAGCGCTTCTGATTGCTATACGATGTTCAAAACTCAGGCGTCTTTCGATCTCAATTTAAGAGGGCCGACACGTGCAGTGCGTTCTTCATTTTCCCGCAGGCTGGATCGACGCATCCCGACTTGAATCGGTGCTATGTGAGTCCTGCGGCCCGCATGCGCAACAAACGCACGAGGTCACATTTCATTTTCCAACCGGCTGCAAAATAATGGTCGGTGTCGCCATCCGCATTCTATCGCTTGCCAATCAACTTGCGTTCGGCGCGGGCTGAGTCACTTTCTGATCCATTTTCTCTATCGGCGACATCACACCTTAGCTGTCAGAGGGGAGGACCAGAGCTAGTTCCTAAGCAGCAAAGCGCCGTTCCTCTCCGGACTCCGCCACATCTTCGCCTTCGGCTTTGCACAGGAAGCGCGCAAGCGCCGCTTTACGGGACTCGCGGTCGAGCGCGTATGCGGTCTGCTTGAACTCTTTCCCGTCGAGCAGGCCCTGGAGGAGAGTTTCCGCCAATTGAATTTCGCTGTCTTCATAGGGCTTTCGTGTCATTTGCGTTCAATGAGGCATGGGATCAGCTGGAAAATGCCTCGGCATACTTCGACTCGATCTGTGCAACCTCGTCATCTGTCAGTTGCACGAATTCGTGGTCGCGGCCGCGCTTCGACAACGCGCCTTTATTCTGGTGCAGGAAGCGGAACAGGAGATCGGCCGTGCCCTCGGGCATATCGACGATGTTTGCCACCTCGCGTCGGAAAATGTCATAGGCCCTGAGGAAGCCTGTCTCGGCCGGGAGATCGACATCGATGGTCCGTTCGACGCATTGATAGAGAAACTCCGCGTGCGGCGTCGCGTCGAAGAAGCGGTAGAAATCCGCCGTCTCATTAAGCACCCGGACGTTGCCCTTTGGCGTCGGCTCCCATTCGATGAGCGGCAGCAGGCGTGCCGAGTAGCTTTCGAGGGTGCGGCGATAGTCATCGATGCGATCGAGGATCGCCGCCGAAACCGGAAACACCACGCCGGGCGGGTTGAAGCCGCGCTCGGCAAGAACGTGGTGGATCAGATAGCGGTGCAGGCGGCCGTTGCCGTCTTCGAACGGATGGATGTAGACAAAGCCGAAAGCGAGCGCGGCGGCGGCAAGCACCGGATCGAGATGCGGCGCCGCCATGCGGTCGAACGCCACGAGACCGTCGATCAGGGATAACAGGTCATCGTGACGCGCGCTGATATGATCGGGCATGGGCATGCGCGTGTCGCGGTCGTGCTGGCCGACAAAGCCGCCCTCGATACGCAATCCTAAATGCACGAAGCGCGCATCGCCGATAACGATGCGCTGCAGGCGAAGCAGTTCGTCGAGGTCGATGGGCCGCCGGCCGGCTTCGCCGATGACCCGGCCCCAGCGTTGAATGCGATCCTGCGGCGGATGTTCGTTTTCGATGGCGAAGCTGGACTTCGAGTCCTTGAGCAACAGGAAGGCGGCGGTGCGCGCCAGAAGGCCGGCGGGCACTTGCGCGACGGCGGCACGGGCGCGCTCCTGCAAGTTGCGCGCGGTTAGCGTGCGCAGCGTATCTGTCCACGCGATCATGGGACAGAAGAACGGCGTTCCCGGCAGGTTGTTTTTGACACGGTGGCGGGGCGAGGTCGTGCTGGGCAATGCCCATTGTAGCTCCGGATCGACCACGAGGGCATAGGCGCCCTTGTCCGCGTCGGGCAGATCGAGCCTTGCCCCGAGCAGCCATTCGTAGAGGAACCAAGCCCTCCGTGCATAGCTTCCGGTCGGCGTGTCGCGGACGATCGCTTCCACCGGTGCCGGACCGGCGGCAAGGAAGAGGGCCTTCAGGACTCCGAGATCCACTCCCTCATACTTGAGCGCAAAGGTGAGATGGCCGTCCAGATCGGCAGCCGGTGCGTGGCGCGGGGTGTAGATGTGCCAGCCGTCCTGCTGATATTGCTTGTGGCGCGGGCCGACGGCGGACAAAGTGCGCGGCAGCGGGACACGCAGATGAAAGCCATCGATCAGGCCGGCATAGCCGACGGGGACCGCCTGTTCCGGCAGCCTCCGGTCATGAAAAACCGTAACCGCCCCTGAAAATTCGTGGCGTGGGACGCGTTCCATGAAAATCCGCTCTTACCTCTAAATTTCGTTCACACGCCTATATAGCCTGAAAAATCGTTCCTTGTCATGAAAAATCGTAACTCAAAGTGAATCCTCCGAAAAAGTGTTAAGGCCAAGTAGCGTCCCACCATTTCTTGCCCCCATCCCGCAAAGGCGATGCTTGCGGTCATGAGTTGTCCTCCACTTGCCGGATCGCTCGTGATCGCCGAAGACGCGCGTCCTGCCGCACGATTTCCTGCGCGCTTGCCGTGCCGGGCTGTTATCTGCCGGTCATCAAGGGGCCGCGCCTGCTGCCGCCAGACCCGGTCGCGGAACTGGCTCGCCGCAACAAGGCCGTGGCATGTGTGTCGATCGGCGTGGGACCGCGGTGCCGATCGGCACGCTAAGGCCTTGATCACCTTCAGCTCGGAGGGGTCAACCGATGGAACTTAATCACGCGATAAGACGCGAATCGGCTATATTTATGCGGCCTCAGTCGAGTGAGAGTGGCGTCCATGCCGTTATCCATATCCAGTTTTTGGCAAGAAAGGCTGCAAATTCTCTGGCCCGAAGAGAAGATCAACTGGAGGGCATGGAGGCGACCTCATCCAGCGCTGCCAATCGATGACGAAATCCAGAAACTCGCAAACGACAAACGTCTAGTCCCCCGACAGCCCTTTCTTTCGGGCGGGAATCTTGCGTTCATGTCGGATCTCGTCGGGGGTCACTATTGCCCCTATAAGGAAATAAGGAGCTTTTGGCTCATAGTTGCAGATTTCTACGCGCAGGCGAAAGAGGAAGAACTGCAAGCACGAGTTAACAATTCCGCTGGCAATCAAGAGAAAATTCTCACGGACCTTACGACATTTCGATCCGCCGCCAGAAGCCTTCTCAAATATACGCCTTCGAGCCTGAGCCCCACAATCTCGACGCCATCGCATGATTATGAGGATACGAAGGACTACCTCGCGCTCGGACAGGCGAAAATCCTTCTCCAAGCCGTGAGTAATATCGAAGGACTTGTTGACCGCTACATCGACTTCAAAAGCAAATCGATGCCTTTAGAGGTGCCGCGGCGGGACCTCTCTGAACGACAAATTAGCTTTGCGCTCGTGCTGTGCATGGCTTGGGAACGGCTGACGGGATTGCCTCCTACTCCCACCCAGGGCCTTATGGATTTCGTCGCGCAGGCCTATGCAAGCATCGACGAGCAGAATGAACTCGATTGGGAGAATGCGACTAAAGCCGCCTGCCTGCGCTATGCGTCTAAGTGGAAGGATGCGAACGAGACGCAACGGATCCAGGCGCTCTTCACACCTATATGGTCAAAGGTCTTTAACGCAGCGCCTCCAGTGGAACCAGAGGCTCTATTAGCTCCCGCCCAAGGACTTCACTTCGCGATGCTCGAGGGCGACCCGGAGACGACCGACTTCGGTGATGTTGAAATGGATCCGGTAGCTGGCGAAGATCGTTTCATAATCGAGGCCCGCGGCTTTATTGAAAGCATGAAAGATCAGTTTGACGAAGAAAAAATCATTCGAGCACTGATGAAATATTTCCGTGCCAAAAAGCAAAAAGAAGAAATAGCCTGATATCGCTCCCCCCTAGATGCCTAGCGTGCACACACATCTTTTCCTTGACAAAACTTTTCAGTTGAAGGGCGGGAATCTCGTGTGATTCTATCTCTGCCGGAGTTGATTCGGGAGCGATTGATGACGGCGACGACGACGATACTTGGACGCTTCGGCGACTTGCGCCTGGAAAAAAGGGGCAATTCGTTCTGGAGCGCATAGGCATGCGCTGTACGGCGGTAGCGCGCCGATTCACCGACAACCGCGCCGACGCGGTCGCCTGTACGAGGTTTCTGCGTAATCCCAAGGTGAAAGTGCAGGAGATCGTGCAAACTGCCGCGGGCCGAACGAACGAAGCTGCCGCGGGGCGCCACGTCCTCCTCGTCGAGGATACGTCCGAGATCAATTATCAGGCGAAACGTAAACGCAAACGCGGGCTCGGCCAGGTCGGCAACGGCTCGGATATTGGGTTGTTCGTGCATCCGGCCTTGGCGGTCGATGCACATGACGGCAGCATTCTGGGGCTCGCTGGCGCTACGATCTGGCGGCGCGCCAAGGTCAAGGACGAGAAATACCAAAGCCTGCCGATCGAAGACAAGGAAAGCTATAGATGGATCGAAACCGCCCTGAAGGCACGCGCCGCGCTCCCCGCACCGGATCGAGTCACCGTCGTCGCCGATCGCGAAGCCGATATTTATGAAGTCTTCGCGCGCCTGCCGGATCGGCGCACCGATGTCTTGATCCGGGCGAACCATAATCGCGCGCTCGCCGATAAACAGGGGCATTTGTTCGATGAGATCGCGGCACAGCCCGAAGCCGGCCGCCTCACATTCGATCTGCCGGCGCGTCCCGGTCGGCCGGCCCGCCACGTCACGCTCGCGGTCCGCTTCGGCAAAATCTCGCTGCGGCAACCGAAGGTCGGCGTCGATCCGCGCGACCCGCCGGCGATCCAGCTCCACATGGTCGAGGTGAAGGAGGTCGATCCGCCGTCGCAAGACGACGCCGTGGTCTGGCGGCTGCTCACCACGCATGAAGTGGCTTCGCTCGAACAGGCGGCGCAGATCGTCGATCTCTACCGCAAGCGCTGGAGCATCGAGCAGATGTTCCGTACCGTGAAGTCGCAAGGCTTCGATCTCGAAGAGAGCCTTATCGCCGACGGCGACGCGCTCGAATGCCTGGCGGCAACGACTTTGATCGCGACGACCATGGTGATGCAACTTGTGCACGGGCGCGGCGTGGCGGGGTGGAACCTGCCTGCGACGCGCCTGTTCAATCCAAGCGAATTGGCGGTGCTTGACGGCTTGATCCGGAAACTCGAAGGCCGAACCGAGAAGCAGAAGAATCCGCATTCGCGCGGAAGCCTCGCCTGGGCGGCCTGGACCATAGCCCGGCTCGGCGGCTGGAAAGGATATGCCAAGGAACGTCCGCCCGGACCGATAACCTTCATACGCGGCCTTGAGCGATTCCACGCGATCACCGAAGGCTTCGCGCTGGCAAACGAAGCACGCCGCACCGCCCAGCTGGACTAAAAATGCAACAGCCTGCCGCCTCACACTCGCCTCCAACCACCCCATGCCCGTCACAAAAAACACTCGCCATGAGAAAAAAACTCTTGCTATGAGACCGAATCAAATGTGTGCGCACGCTAGCCTAGATGCCAGGAGAGCCCCTGACATCGTTGGGTGATTTGATTTTAGGATGTCCCCAAGAATTTATTTGAAAAAAGGCTGAGGGCAGTTTCTCGCCTCGCGCGATTTTCGCGCAGCTCGATGCCAGGAATCGGCCTTTCGAAAACCTCAGGACACGAATCGGCGAATCGGCCTGGATCGGCAACACCAAAAACAATCTCCGGTCAAGGATGGCTCTTCGATGATTTGGGTTCGGTGATGTCGCGACGGCGCGGTCGCGGCATGCTGGGATCGGCCCATGAATCCGAATGATCGTTTTCTCCGGCCCGCCCAGTTCGGTCTGCTCATCGGCGTAACCACCCGGACGGTGATGCGGTACATCCGCGCCGGCATGCCCTGCCTTGGCAGACGCGGGCACGCGCGGCCGATCCCGGTGGAGGCCGCACTGACATGGCTCTCGGGCGACGGCCCGGCGCCCCGCGGCCGACCGCGAAACGTCGATCGCCTGCGCGCCTCAAAACCGCACCAATTCAATGACTTCGACGCATCATCGCACCCCTCCGGGGTCCCTCGTCAACGACAGCAAACCAGAAATATAGGTCCCCCAACCCGCAAAAAAGCATCTGAGGAGCCAGCCACACAACCAAAACCCCCAAAAAAAATAAACAGGCAAATAAACATCAAACCAAACACAAAAAGCACAACTCCTCCCCTCCCCCCAAAAACACGTGAACAATCAAATGACACAACGCTCGTCACAAAATGAACGAAAACGCGCCACCGCCGCACCGACGATCAATCCACGGGCGCAACCACAGATACGTCGTACCCTGTCTCCAGAATGGCAGTGGCTTTGGGATCGCCTGTCTGCGGCGGCCCGTGCGAGACTCGGCTCTTTCGTGCGGATGTGCGCCGCCGAGGTCGCAAGTCCCAACGGAGTCCGCGATACGAATGTCATCGCCTGGCATGAGGACAAACTTCAGTCGACTACGGCGATTGCCGCTCGCTCCGCGGTCAACTCCGCGCTCAAGGATTGGAATACAGTCAAATCGACTCCAGAAATGCCGCTGGCGAGCCTGACGCCGATCAGCAACCGTGCCGATCGCCGCGCTCAACAGATCGGCAGATTCAATCCGGCCTTGCGCCAAGAAATCGATGAGCATCTCTCCGCCCTGAAAGAACCAGTCGACAAAGCCACCTTGCGCGCCATGCGAAATCGGCTTTTCGACGCCGCCGACGTCCTCGCCGAACAGGGCAAGATTTATGGTTCCTTCGTTGAAATGGCCAATGACGGGGACCTTCATCAATTCGTCAGGGCGCCGCGATTCGGCGATGTCGAGGCGGCATCGTCGCGGCGCAACGGCGTTCTCGCCGGGGTGCGCCGCCTCCTCGAAGAGCGTTTCCCGGACGATGCAGCCGCCGATCTCGTCGGCGAGCAATTGGACGTTTTGCCGAAGGTCGACATGGCGGTCCCAGAAAATACGCAATTGAAGCTCGCAAATTTTGACTCGCCTCATCTCCTCGATCAACTCTTGAGCATTTGTGTCGAAGCGGTCGAGGCGCTCCAGGCAATCCCTGGCTCCGTAACACTTGCTTCAAGGCGCACGCCAATTGCTTCAGCGCAAGCCGGTCTCGGAGCCCTGGTCATCCTCGGGTCGGCAGCACGAAGGGAAGAAATCGAATCTGCCGCGTTTTCCGGCCCGGTTCGCGCATCGGGCGTGTGCCGGCCGAGCCTCGTGATCACACTCGGCGGCGAAACGCACAACATCGACGAAGATCCGAAGCTTTCGCCTGAACTCTCACCCCTTCTCGATCTTTACTGGGTTTTCGTCGACAAGCACTTCCATCGTCCTAAATATCTGTTCGAATCCTCAACCGGCAAGCGCAGGGACGGCCCCAAAATTTCCGTTCTCATCGCGGAATTGACGGCGAAGATCGGCGTGTCTCTGTCACCTTCAAATCTCCGGGATCTCTCGATGCGTCAGCTCATGCAGGAGACGACGCTCTCCGATGAGGACCTGAAAGACGTTGTGCGCTACAGCCAGACCGACAATTTTCGCTACCGGTTCGGTGTTTTTCGCGAGGAACAGGCTGCTCAACGTTTTACCGTGCGCTTGATCAAGCAAAAGAAGGAGAGCGAGGAATGACCCGGCGCGCCCCCCAGCGTTCAGCAAATCGCCAGTCCGTCCGAAAAGATCGCTTCATCCACGGTCTGCCGTTCGCCAAATGGCCGGCGACATTTAAGGAAGCGTGGACAACGGCAAACCCGGCCGATCCGCTCAAGGCCGCGCGTCTGTCGCCCAGTCGGCGGGCTCCGCGCCACCGCTCGACGGGCAACAAGAAGACTGCCTTTGTGTTGTTTTTCGGTACCGTCTCCCGCGACGCTCCTGAGGCGATGCTCGGAGAATTCGCAGACAGCGTAACTCCGTCAACTATTATGCTCTTCGTCGATGATCTCTTCGATCGCTGCAGCCCGAATAGCATTTTTGATTATCTGAGCCTCATTCGGCGCGGCGTCGAAAGCATCGCTCCCGACCGCCAATGGCGGTGGCTCCGTCGTCGCGCGAAGGCGATCCCCGGCCGCGGCGGCGGCAGCAAACGCCCTCGCCCCAAGACAAAATCCCGCCAACTGCTGGCAGCCGCTCAGGCCCGCATGAAACAACTCAAACCGGCGCTCCGGAAAGGCGCACACAGAAAAGGCGATATAAAATTACAGCGACTCGCCGAGGCCTACCGCGACTCGTTGATGATGGCCTTCTTGTCGGTCGAGCCGTTGCGGCTTGCCAATATGCGGGAACTCAACAGCAAAACTTTCGTACGTGACCTCGCCGGCTATATGATTGCGATTAGGGCCCAAGCGGCGAAAGGCAGGAAGCCGCGCCGTTCGCGGTTTCCTAAAAAACTCGTGACCCATATGGACTTTTATATGGAAACCGTTCGGCCTCTCCTCGCCCGCCAAATCGAGCATGATGGCCTGTGGGTGTCGCGCACCGGAAGCCAGCTGACCCCGATTGCCATCCATCAAATTCTGGAACGCATCACGATATCGCTTGTTGGCGAACGCTTGACCGCCCATGATTTCCGCTACGCCGCCGCCGACGCAACCGTCGAAGCCGACATGCCGCTCGAAGACGCGGGCCACCTCCTGCATCATGTTCGGGGTTCGGCTGTTACGGAACAAAAGTATATCAAGAAACGGAGGGCCAAGGGTCGACTTGCGTTAGCATCCACCTTAGCGGCCAGATTGGCAAAAAGCCGGAGAGTCGCGACCCGGGGAACCGGGCGGACTAGATAGGCGGTCGCTTGGCGACGCCGACTAGGACGCTCATCGTGTTGGTAGCGCCGCACTCGGCACTCCGACCCGTGCATTGATCAGAGCCAGCACGCCGAAGGAGATCGTGGCTATCAGGAACGCCTCCCCATTCGTCATTAAGAACGCCGAGGCGATCGCCGTAGCGATGGTCGCCGCGTTCGACGCGGGAGCCGGCGGGTTCGACCATCGCCACTGTCGGATGCAGCCAAATCAAATCTCGACGTCGTCGTCGGGCTGTTAAGCCCAAACGTTGCCGTGCTATCGCTTGCTCTCGGGGAAACCTTCACAAGACCCCGTAGGGTGAGCCTTGGAAAGCCGGAATTACCCTTTCGGCCGCTTCATAAGACTATTCGAAGCCGACCATGGATCAAGCCACTGCGCCGAAGAACACGCGCAATCTGGCAATACGCCGTGTGGGTACCCCACACTGGCAGAAGTTGGCACCGATTGCCATTCATCACATTCTGGCCCGTATAACAAGCGCACGCGGCGGCGAGCGATTAACGGTTTACGACTTTCGCAAGGCAACTGCCGACGCGGCAGTGGAAGCCGAAATGCCGCTGCCAACAATGCGTGATCTCCCGCAGCACGTTCCAGCTTCCAAAGTGACGCAAGAAAAGTTTGTCGAACAACGACAAGGAGCCATGTCGCCATGGCGTGTTATTTCGTCGAAAATCTCAAAGCTGGCGAAGGTCGCGCGCCTCTCGACGCAAATAATCATTGCAGGTTCTCTGGTGACGACAACGGCTAGGATCGACGAAGGCGCGCTCGTTCCGCATCGCGACCAGCCGCTCAGCCGATGTTCGATCCCGTTCCGCTTCATCGCCACCCGACGCACCCACTAATTAAACTTGCGCGGATCCGAAGAGCAGGGCGCGCGAGACCACTTCGTTGCGTGGTCGCCAGTATGGCACATTAACCGACAAAGGTCCCAAGCGCCTATTGCGTGATGACGTCGGACGGTCCGCGAGCAAATTTGCAAACATGCTGAAGCGATTGAAGAGCCCGCGTGCACATGCCTTGTCGCGCGCGTTTTGGCTAGCTCGCTGTACCCAAAACCAAGAACACGGAACTCCTAATAATCACTTTCCACCCGCACTCTCCAATCCCTCTGAGAAAGAGCAAAACCTGTCCAAACGTAAGAATTGTTCTCTCCCCCCCAAAAAAAACAAAACCTCGCCATCCGGTCAGGTTTTGGGACAGCGTTTCGAGAGGGCTTCAAGGCGTTGCGGCCGGGGTGCCGGCCTCTCGATTGGTTGCCCTCTCGCAAACGATCGTTAGTGAGAGACCACTGCTCGGTCTTCGGCTTGCTGGAGCCGCGATGGCCCCGGGATGCACGGTAAGCCGCGGGTCGCATCCAGACAGACGCACACCGCACACCCATCGTTGTTTCACGCGCGCGTACGAGAC
>JBKQHN010000233.1:0-19871 GCA_052148755.1 Beijerinckiaceae bacterium
AAACTGGCTCTGTCGCGCAACCCTGGACGTTAGTCCTAGACAGATGTCCAGTCGAAGTCAATTAGAGCGGGATGAAGAAAAGTGGGACGTTGCGCGGCTTTTCCGGCGCAATCAAGTTTACGCAGATTGCTCGGACAAGCCACCGGGCTCGCACGCGACTTGCTGCCGGTCGTCGCGAGCTTGGGGCATAACCCTTACCCCCTCAATGGAATGCGCAGCATGCTAGCGCGTCTGGCCCGCTGCGGCGATGCAAAACATGACAAATGTGAAGCCACTTTTCCAGGACATGGTCTAATATAGTTTTGCCCGTCGCGGGGGTGGCCCCAGCGGCACAATCAGTTCAGCCAGGGGGGCAATATGTTGCGCAAGTTCGGATTCCTGGGTTTCGTGGCTATTCTTCTCGTCGGCGCGGCCGGTTTTGCCGCAGCAACACCGTCGGCGCCGGGCGCCAAGGTGTTTTTCGTCGATCTGAAGGATGGCGACATTGTCAAAAGCCCGTTCACCGTTCATTTCGGTATTTCCGGCATGAGCCTTGCGCCCGCCGGAACCGATACGCCGAATACCGGCCATCATCACCTGTTGATCAACACAACGCTCGAGGGCGGCGCGCTGAAGCAGCCGATCCCGAACGACGAGCATCATTTGCATTTCGGCAAGGCGCAAACCGAAACCGTTCTGACCCTGCCGCCCGGCAAATATACTTTGCAGCTCGTCCTCGGCGATTGGTCGCATGTGCCGCATGATCCGCCGGTCATGTCGGCGCCGATCACCATCACGGTACAGTAGACCGAATACCGAAACGCGGCAGAGGGTCAGCGTTTAAGTCTGCCTAAGCGCCGCGCTCGGACAAGACGGCGGCGAAGCGGCGGGCAAATGTATGCGCGTCGCCCGGCCAGCGTGCCGACACATAATTGCCGTCGCGCACGACGAAGGCGGCGCTGTCATCCTCCCACGTGTCGCGTACCATGCCGCTCACTTTCCGTGTGCGGTCGGGAGCATCGGCCGCAACGTCGAGAAAGTCTGCAGGGCGGGCCAGCGCGCGCGTGACCTCCTGCTGCACCGACATGAAGCCGGCAGGGTTCCCGGCGCCGTCGTCATAGGTGCGATAATAGCCAGGGTCCCAGAAGCGAAAGATCCGCCCGACGCTCCAGCCCTTGCGCTCCAGCGCCCAGGTCAGCGCCGTGGTTCGCCGGCCGAAGAGGACGCAGTGGTTGCTGTTGCTGGCGCGACTGCGTGCGGCGAGCAAAACGCCATGGCAGATCGCCGCCACCGGCAAGCCGGCTTCGAAGAATTGCGCGACGAGCTTTTGCAGGACGTCGCTCTCGAGATACTCCCGCATGCCGCGCGCGCGATGACCACCTGGCAGCAGCAGGCCGTCGAAGCCTTCGACACTTGCCTGCCGCCAGGCAAGCGGCGCCTTGAAGGCCGGGTCCTGCAGCATCGCCGCATAGGCCTGCCGCGCCTCCCCATTCGCCCGCATCAGCCTGCCGATCGCGGTGAGGCGCCGCAGTCCCGGCAGGAAGCCCCAAAGATCCAAGCCTTCGCCCGTCAGCATCATAACGTCGGCCTGCCCCGGACGGCCGTCGGGCGTCGCGAATACGAGCGAATGGCCGAGCCGTTTCAATACACTCCAGCTGATCGCCACCTCGGTCGGATCGAAATCTCTGCTCGGGATCGGAATGAGCACCTTCGCCATGGTCAATCTCCGCCTGTTGCCGGATATCGCAGACTGTAACGCCGACCGGGCTTTTGCGCACTATCCTTAGATGCTTTTGCATGAAATCACCCGCTGACTTTTTGACAGCTGCGTCAATGCTTAAATCAGGTGCCAAAAAAACGTCCGCCTTACGTGCCACCGCCAAGGACATTCGCGGCCGTGGCGAGCGGCAACACGAGAGACAAAGGCGCATCGAGCAGCGGCACAGCCCCGTAACCCGCGTACTATTGCGCGGCACAATTATTTTTCGCGTCGATGAGCAAGGCGACGCCGACGACTGCGCGCGCGACGCGGATGCACCGATCGGCAGCGCGCAGCAGAAGCGCGCCACCAAGGCCGCGCCCTTGCATGGCGTGATCGACGGCGAGTCGACCGAGCCGAAACACCGGCACGTCGTAACCTGCGAGACCCTTCTTTGCGAACATGGGCGTGCGTGCATATTCAATCGACGCCGGGCTTAGCGTATAGAAGCCAAGAATGCGCGCCGGCGCATCGGCAGGCGCGGCGACGAGACATTTTGCGCCGCCGCTCTCATGGTTATCGCGGGCATAGCGTTGCAGGTAGAGATTGAGATCGGCATCACCGCAATCAAAGGCCGCGCGATCGTAATGCTTGGCGAACGCGGCTTCCTCCCAAACGAGGGCGCTCATGGGAGCGTGAAGCCGGCCTTTGCGGCACGCACCAGGCGGGCGGGAGCCGCCGGCGGATTTTCGAGCAGATCGAGCAAGCGCAAGGAGTCGCGTTCCGATAGCGTGCGTTGGCCTTCGTTTGAGAGGCGACCGCGCGGCGTTTTTGTGATCGTGCGAGAGACGATTTTCTTGGTCGTCATGTGTCCTCTAATGTCTTATGTCGTCGCGCTTCCGAAACTCCGCTGCAAATCTTCCATGCGCGCCATCATTGCGCGGCGCGGATCGAACGGCAGGTCTTGGAAGCCCCATCTTGTGTAAAAGCCGCGCACACTATCGTCGAGCGGATGTGTGATGACGCCCGTGCTGGCAACGAGGTCGGCCGAGCGCAAAGCGGCTTTGAGGGCGTAAAAGAGAAGCGAGGTAGCGTATCCCTGTCCTTGAAAGTCCTTGTCCACGGCGAGTTGACCGAGCAAGGTGGCGGGCACGGGATCGGGCCGGTTGCGTTGCTGCGGTTTCGGGAGATAAGCCCGCTCGATTTGCGCGGCGCTCAAAGAGACATAGCCGACGATCCGACCCGACGTTCCGTCGGCGATCACATAGACGCGTGAAATCGCCAAAATGTGATTGGCCCAAGCGTGCCGGCGGAACCAATTGTTGAGCGACTCCCGCCCGCAATCGAAAAGATTGCGGTCATCGGTTTCGGCCAGGGGCCGAGGCGGCGTTACCGCCACTCATCGCACCCAGGATGGGGTGCGGCGCGCAAGTTCGACAAGCCCAGGGATCGCCTCAGCCGGGCGATTGATCCAAGCCTCAAAGGCTTCCCAGTCCTTGGCGGGAATGGTGACGATGGTGCGGTTGAGGACTTCGGTTTCCGCAGCTTCGACGGACTTGCGGCGCACGAAGTCGCTGAGGCTCGTATGGGCCTGTTCAGCCGCGGCTTCGAGGATAGCCCGCTCGTCGGGATTGACCCGGACGCTTAGGACCGAGGTGGTGTTTGGGGCGCTCGTCATGTGTATGACAATAGCATACACTGCCCGGAGTTTCAACGACCTTGAGCAGGCCAACGCCTAAGCGATGATCCAGCGCCGTGCCAAAACCGCCGGCATCGTCAGCAAGATCGGCAATCACACGTTCCGCGCGACCGGCGTCACCACTTATCTGAACAACGGCGGCACGCTCGAAAAGGCCGCGCAAATGGCTAACCATGCGAGCACGCGCACAACGCAGCTCTACGCCCGTCGCTTGGAGGGCGTCACCATCGACGACGTCGAAAAACTGACGATTTGAAAGTGCTGGCGGAGATCGCATCATGCGGAATTCCAAGACCTTCCCGAAGTGCTGATCGGCCTATATGGTTCGAATCCCCGGCATGGCCCCACCCCTAGCGGAAACAGCATCATCGTCGGACTCACCATCTTCAATGCCGTCAAGGTCAAGCCCTATCTCTGCGCCTCTTGCGGCTTCAGCGAAGAATGGATCGATGCCGCCGCCGATATCGCCAAAATCAAAAGGAAATATGGTTCCCGATCTCCCGCCCGAAACCGAGCGAAAGCCTGGCAGAACGGATTCGCACGCGAATTCGCGATTTGCTTCTTGTAACGATGGAAATCGAGTCGACTGCGGCGGGAAGCTTGCCGCGCAGCGAATAGAAGTCCAAACTCGTGGACAAGGCCTGAACGGAGGCGTCAATGAAGAAGCTTCAAACCCAAGGCTTGCATCACATCACGCTGGTCGGTGCCGATCGGCAGACCTCGATCGACTTCTGGGAGGGCCTGCTCGGCATGCCTTTCGTGTTCGAGCAGCCCAATCTCGACAACGCGGCCGAAAGCCACATCTATTTCGATCCGGGCGACGGGCGGCTGATCACCGTCTTCACCCGCGAGGACCGCAAGCCCGTGCAGCGCCGCACGCCGACCGACATCGGCTGCGTCCATCACATCGCGTTCAACGTGTCGCGCGCGGTCTTCATGCAGGCAATCGAGCGGCTCGACGCGCGCGACATCAAACACACCGGCGTGCGTGACCGCAAGATGTTCGACGCGATCTACTTCGAGGACCCGCTCGGCCTTTTGATCGAGCTCTCGTGCTACAAGTTCGAACCGCCCTTCGGCTATGGTCACGCCGACGTGCTGTTCGAGGCTCACAAGCTGCGCGTCGCGGCCGGCGACCGCGCCATCGCCGAGGTTCACCTGGCTGACGCGATCGAGCTGCTGGTAGCGCGATCGCGCAACAGTCTCTCGGCCGATCGGACGCCCAAGAATCCATATGGACGCTGACCGGCCGGCCGCCGGGCGTATTCAAAGTCATACGGTCATTGCCAAAACAAGGGAGGAACGAATGCCTGCAATCAAGTTGCATATGCTGAAGCCGAGCGTGAACAACATGGCGGCGCGCGTCTTCGTGCGCGCGGCGAAGCTCGATTTCGTCGAGGACGACGCCTGGGGAAAGACCCGCTCGGAAGAATTCCTGGCGAGGAATCCGGCCCACCTGACGCCGATGATCGAAGCCGCCGATCTGCCCAAGGGCGTGGTGTGGGAAAGCTGCGCCATCATGCAGTATCTCTGCAACAAGCACAATCTCGACCGCTTCTATCCGAAGGCGCCGGCCGCGCGCGCGATGATCGACAGCGCGATGTTCTATATCATTGGCACGCTCTATCCCTATGTCGCGCGCGCGACCTATCCGGCACTCGGCTTCCCGCAATATCCCGGCGAGGTCGGCGCGAGCGACGCCGACGCGAGCACCAAGGCGGCGGCGCAGAAAGCGGCCGCCGCGGCGATCGCCGAGCCGCTCGAGGTCTTCCACAAATTCTACATGAACGGCAAACCCTTCATCGGCGGCGCCGAGCCGTCCATTGCCGACATCCGGCTCGCGGCCACCCTCGAATTTCTCGCGGTGATCGACTACCCGCTGCCGTCCTGGGCTAAGCAATTCATGGCGGCGTTGGAGACAAAGCTCGGCGCCGCCTATGCCGAACCCGCGGCCGACGTGCGAGGCTACATCGGCCATGTGAAGTCACAGAAGAAATAGCGCCAAATCGCCCGCGCGGCGGCGCTTCCCATCGCTTCTTCACGGCGTAAATCAGGAAACCGAACGCGCGGCGCGCCTAATCAAGCGCGGCGATCGGGAGCGTGTATGTCGCCTCACGCACCTTGCCCAGGCGAGGACACGGCTGTCGTCGCGCCTGCGTCTTCTATCCTTATCGCGGCAACAGTCTCGGGCACGCCGGCATCTGTCAGATGCCGTTGGCGCGCGTCTTCCTGCGC
Organism: Beijerinckiaceae bacterium; assembly: GCA_052148755.1. Lineage (GTDB taxonomy): Bacteria > Pseudomonadota > Alphaproteobacteria > Rhizobiales > Beijerinckiaceae > Methylovirgula. The sequence goes on from JBKQHN010000233.1 coordinate 5,613, forward strand.
GGAGAAAGCGCGAAGCTCGTGCAGGATCTGGATTGTTGATGGCAGACGAATGCGTCTGCCGAAACGATAGAGCTGTGCCATGGCCGGACCTCCTTGCGGGGTTTGGCGCTCTTTGTTGCGCCAAGAAAAAAGGCCGGCGAGTTCACCCGCCGGCCTAGAAATTCATGTCCCCTCTGTCGCAGAGGGCGCTTTGCGAAAGCTTACTTCTTCACTTCGACCGGCTTGGGCGCCGGCATTTCCACGGGCTTGGCATGTACCGGCTCGCCAACCGGCGCCGGTGCATGGACGGCAGGCGTAATGGGCGGTTGGGCCTTGCGATCGTCGGTGTTGGCTGCCTTGGCGGGTGTATTCGACATTGGATTGATCTCCAGTACCACGCTCCTCCGGAGGACGATTGCCACTCCAGATCTCGCACAAAATAATTTCCGATCGCTCCGAAAGTTTTCCTGTGTATCGAATGGCTTTCCTAAGAGCCAGCCAGACGAATGAAAATTCAACTCAACAATTAAACATCCGCATGGAAGTTATATATGGGTTCAATTGGGTGAAAATATAAGGGCATCTCTGCATAAGCCGCGAATTAACAAAATAAACAGGTCATATAATCGATGAGTTCATGACTTTTGGCATTGATTTACATGCCGTATATTATGTTAAGTGAAATTCTTTACTCTCCACTTGTCGGCCAAGACTTGGCTTTCAGCCCCACCTCGGATTTCTCACACTGGACACCTAGTAGGCTGGCGGAGAGCGCATCAGGCGGAATTCCAAGACGTGCCCAAAATGTCGATCGGCCGTCGCTATCGCCAAAATCAAGAAAAATATGCTTCCTAATCTCTCATCGTAAATTCACAGCAAGCGGTTCCGTTACGGCAAAGTTGTTGCAATGATCGTCAACGCAGATACGTCGTTGATCGCGCGCGCCAACACTCGCGGCCTCAATCAAATCTGCGCGATTGAGCCGAAATCGAAGCTGGACCCGGGCGGATTCTCGCCGATCCATTCGGCGAACGTAAAACATGCACCTTCGTCGCGACGGAAGGCCCGCAAAACGCAGCTATGAGATAGTCTCGACGACTTTCGATAATGTCTGGGCCCCATTTTCGACGGTCACAGTCGTATAATCGTCTTGCGGGGGTGACTCCTCGTAGCGAAGCGTCCGTCTGATCATGGCATTGCTATGTATCGGACCATTTGGCAGCTGGATGTCGAGCTTGAGCAGCTTCACCTGCGGGTTGAAGCCTTGTGGCGTTGCAGCGGTCAGCGTGACCGTCCAATCCACCTCCACGATTGCGTCGACGGTAACGGTGAGCTTGGAACTCGTTGTGCCATATGGCTGCCTGTCGATCCAAGCCTTGAGAGTATTGGGAATGAGATCGGCGGACGGCGTGGCAACGGATTGAGATGCAACATAGCCCTGACAATTGGCATATGTGTCAGGTCCGAAGACCTTGGAATATATGGCAGGAACGACGCTGTCTGATTTGGCTATCAGATAATGCTCGGTGTCTGTTTGCTGATAGACGCCGAAACCTGCCTCGGCGAAATCACTGATTATCAAGGGAGAAACGGTCGCAGGCTTTTCAACCACGTCTATCGCATGCAGGCCATTCTTATCTGCAATGCTGACAACCTTGGTCGCCGCCGGATAACTGGGGAATGGCTTTTCGATTTCGAAAGGAAGTCCTGCTGGGCTCGCAAGCCCGTTTGTCTCAAACATTAAACCAAGCCGCGGCGGGAATATGAGAAACGGCAATTCTTCCAAGGTTATTTTTGTTTGCGCTTCCGCTGTCAGACCGCTCACCGTGACGTGCAGAACTCCGTCTTGGCGATATGCGCTGTAGATTCCCTCGCCGAACGTTTTCGACATGATCATCCTCCCGATGGCCGCAAGCAACGGGTCTGCGCCCGGTCGTTTAAGAGTTTGCAGCAGCAACGTGACAAGCCCGTGAACGGAGGGCGGCCTTGAGACTAGAGGGGGATGAAGCTGCGCTCTTCCGGAGGCGGCCGAAGTGTCAGGCAATCACGATCTCCAGACAGCCAGCCTTGCGGCCGCGGCCCGGATTTCGCACACTGGACGTTCATTACGCAGGCGGAGAGCGCATCATGCGGAATTCCAAGACATGTCCAAAATGTCGATCGGCTGATATCGTGCGAATTCCCGGCATGGCGGCCGCCCATGGCGGCAACAGCATCATCGTCGGAATGACTATCTTCAATGCCGTCAAGGTTACGCGCTATCTCTGTGCCTCTTGCGGCTTTAGCGAAGAATGGATCGACTCCACCGACGATATTGCCAAACTCAAAAAGAAATATGCTTCCTGACGTCGTGTTTTAAACTGCGAGCAAGCATTTCCGCTGCGCAAGGGCTCTTGCCAAGTGCCACGACGGCCCGGCTGCACCAAGGAGTCGAATTTGAAATCGCCGCCACCCGTATCTTCCGTCGCCAGGCCGACATAGGCTTGACGACCGCCCCCCGCCCTTGATCGACGACGAGCATCGGGACCATTTCGACACTGCGATCAACGAAAAGAAACATCCATGAAATGCCGCTTGAGCCTTTCCAACGCCGCGCCGGCACCGCCTGCTGAGCCCGCGTCCGCCAAAATTCCAGCCCAGGAGGCCGACCTTTTTGTTGAAGCCTTGAAGCCGGCCGGGGCCGGTATGCGCTGGCTCCCACTGCTGGAGTCGGCGTGATGGTCCTCGAGGAACACAGAATAGTCGGAGGCGCCGGAGAGATCGCCATTCACACGGCCCAAGGCGTTGGCCCGGCCATCGTGCTCGTCCACGGCAATTCGAGCGACTCCTCTGTATGGCGCTCCGTTGTCCAGCATCTCCGCGGCCATCGCATCGTGGCAATCGACTTGCGGGGACATGGACGAAGCGACTGGGCTCGCCCGCCGGCCTATGCGACCACCGATTATGCAGACGATATCAGCGCCGTGATCCATGCACTGGACCTCCGGGACTTCGTTCTCGTCGGACATTCGAACGGAGCGCTCGCGGCACTTGCCTACGCCGCCTTCCGCGAGCCCAAACCGCGGAGGCTGGTCTACATCGACATTGCCCCGTCGGTGCCGGAGTATCAGGTGACTTACTTCCGGCAACGCGCCAGTGCCGTGGCCAGGCCCTATGCCTCGCTCGACAAGCTCGTGGCCGGGATGGCGGCGGTCGACCCCACTGTCCCGGTCGCCACGTTCACGGACTATGTAGCGGGTCTGGTTACGCCAATTGAAGCAGGCGTGAAGCTCGGCTTCGATCCTGAGACTTACGGATCCTGGCAACCGGCCAATCTGTGGGATGCACTCGCTGGGCTAGCCTGTCCGCTGACTGTCATGCGCGGCAGCGAGAGCCAGGTGCTGAACGAGGCCGACGCAGAACGGATGCGCCATATAAGATCTGATGCGCGCTTTGTCGTCGTCAACGGCGCCGGGCATTTCCTCATGCTGACCGTCCCGGAGCAAGTCGCGGCCATCGCCCTTGACGGGACCGGCTGATTCACTGACGCCGCGTGCGAGCGCCAGAACAACCTCGTGAGAAATCGACTCGATACGGCTGGCTGGCGTTGTCTGCACCGACAGACTATTGCCGACGCGCTGCGTTCGGCAGGGTGCAAATGACAGCATTGCAGCCCTTGCAGAGCTTCAAACCGAAATACTGCCGAAAATAACCGCCAGTTTACCTTGGCCGGCCTATAGGCTATTGCAGGCGGCAAAATCGCCCTGGCTTCCGCAAAGGCCGGGCGTTTTCGCTGCAGAAATTCGCATAGCGGCACCGCGGAGTGCCCGATCTAGAGACGAGGATTTGTCATGGCCGAGACCGAACCTGGAAACACGCTCACACTCGAGACGACGCAAGGACCGGTGGTCATCCAAATGCGTCCGGATCTCGCGCCAAATCACGTGGCCCATATCAAGAAACTGGTCGCAGAACATTTCTATGACGGCATCGTCTTCCATCGCGTCATCGAAGGTTTCATGGCGCAGACCGGCTGTCCGCAGGGTACCGGCACGGGCGGCTCCAAATATCCGAACCTGAAGGCCGAATTCAGCGCCGAGCCGCATGTGCGCGGCACATTGTCGATGGCGCGTGCGCAAAATCCCGACTCGGCCAATTCGCAATTCTTCATCTGCTTCGACGATGCACGGTTCCTCGACCGTCAATATACGGTGTGGGGCAAAGTGATCTCCGGCATGGAAAATGTCGACAAGATCAAGCGCGGCGAGCCGGTGAAGAATCCCGACAAGATCGTCTCCGCCACGCTGAGCTAAAGCAGTAAACTCAAGAACAAGAAACCGAAGCTTGGTGCGCGCACCTTCTCCCTTTGGGAGAAAGTGGTCGGCGAAGCCGGCCGGATGAGGGGTTGCGATCCCAGCCTGTTTACAAACACCGTAACCCCTCACCCGGCTTGCTCCGCAAGCCACCCTCTCCCATAAGGAGAGGGTTTTCGCGCAAGAACAGGCGAGCTTCGCTAAAATAGCCTATCATCATGCGCGTCGATCTCTTCGATTTTGATCTCCCCGACGATCTCATCGCCCTGCGCCCGGCCGCGCCGCGCGATGGCGCACGCATGCTCGTTGTCGACCCGCAAGCGCAGCCGCGGCTGCAGGATAGGATCGTCCGCGACCTGCCTGGTTTTTTTGAAAAAGGCGATGTCCTGGTCGTCAACGATACGCGCGTCATCGCCGCGCGTCTCGAAGGTCGCCGCCGCCGCGGCGGAGCTGTCGTGAAGATCGAAGTCATGCTGCACAAGCGCCTCTCCGATGAGGCCTGGCGCGCCTTCGTCAGACCCGCGAAGAAGTTGAAAGAGGGCGAAAGAATCTCCTTCGGTACGGACGAACTCGAAGCCGAAGTCGCCGAAAAAACCTCCGATGGAGACGTGGTCCTCGTCTTCGCACGCGGCGGGGCCGAACTCGATGCTGCGGTCGCAAGGCTCGGGCAGACACCGCTGCCGCCCTACATCGCCGGCAAACGCCCCGCCGATCGCCGCGACGCAGACGACTACCAAACGCTTTTTGCAACGAAGCTCGGAGCCGTCGCCGCACCGACGGCGAGCCTGCATTTCACGCCACAGCTCGTGACGGCCATTGCCGAACGCGGCGTCGCCATCCATAGCGTCACCTTGCATGTGGGTGCCGGAACCTTCCTTCCCGTCAAGGCCGAAGACACGCAGGCCCATGCGATGCATGCCGAATGGGGCGAGATCGATATGGCAACGGCGCAAGCCTTGAATGCGGCGCGCGCTAGCGGTCGCCGCATCATTGCGGCGGGCACGACGTGCTTGCGGCTGATCGAATCCGCAGCAGAGGAAGACGGCAAGATTCATGCATTCCGAGGTGAGACGGCTATTTTCATCACGCCCGGCTACAGGTTCAAATCGGTAGATCTTCTATTGACCAATTTCCATTTGCCGCGCTCTACCTTATTCATGTTGGTCTGCGCTTTTTCCGGACTCGACACGATGCAGGATGCCTATCGCCACGCGATCGAATACCATTACCGGTTCTACAGCTACGGCGACGCCTGCCTCCTCTATCCGGCGACGCGTGGCCGCCATGGTTGAGCCGCTGCGATTTGATCTCCACTCAAGGGATGGCGCCGCACGACGCGGTTTGGTCACGCTCGAACGCGGCTCGATCCGTACGCCGGCCTTTATGCCCGTGGGGACTGCCGCGACTGTCAAGGCCATGCACGCGCACGAGGTCCATCGCCTTGGCGCCGACGTCGTTCTGGCCAATACTTATCATCTCATGCTACGCCCCGGCGCCGAGCGCATTGCCGAACTCGGCGGCCTGCATCGCTTCATGAATTGGCCCTGGCCGATCCTGACAGATTCCGGCGGCTTCCAAGTCATGTCGCTGGCGAAGCTTCGCAAGCTCGACGAAACGGGCGTGACCTTTCAGTCGCACATCGACGGTTCGCGGCACGTACTGACGCCCGAACGCGCCATGCAGATCCAACGCCTGCTCGGATCCGACATTCAAATGCAGCTCGATGAATGCGTGCGCCTGCCGGCCAGCGATGCTGACGTGGAGCGCGCGATGCTTCTATCCTTGCGCTGGGCCGAACGCAGCAAGCTCGCTTTCGGCACCCAACCAGGCCATGCGATCTTCGGCATCGTCCAAGGCGGTGCCTCGGAGAGACTGCGCGGCACCAGCGCCAAAGCGCTCGTCGAGATGGAGTTCGACGGCTACGCACTCGGCGGCCTCGCTGTCGGCGAGCCGCAACAGGTGATGCTCGCGATGATCGAGACCTGCGTTCCGCACCTTCCGCAAGAAAAACCCCGCTATCTCATGGGTGTCGGCAGCCCGCATGATCTCATCGAGGCGGTGCGGCGCGGCATAGACATGTTTGATTGCGTCATGCCGACGCGCGCCGGCCGGCACGGCCTCGTCTATAGCCGCTTCGGGCGCATCAATCTGCGCAACGCCAAACATGCGAATGATCCGCGCCCGATCGATCCCTCTGCACCCTGCGCCGCAGCGCGCGACTATTCGCGCGCCTATCTCCACCACCTTGTGAAGAGCGGGGAGATCCTCGCCATGATGCTCGCCACGGAAATCAATCTTTCCTATTATGAAGAACTGACAGCGGCGATGCGCGAGGCGATCTCGGAGAGATGCTTCGACGAATTCTGCGCCGAGACGAAGGGCCGATGGGAACGGGGCGAAAGCACGCAAGCCTGATCACGCTTCGCCAAAAATTAGCCCAAAACTCGGACCAGACAGGACGTGAGGAAGCCTCAAAGAAAAAGGGCGAAGCGGGTTCCTCGGCCGCGCTTCGCCCTCCTGCTCCTTCGTCCTTGACCTTCCCTCGAGCCTGGCCATCCCGAAAATCGCCTCGATAGAGTGCAATTGTCGGGAAAGGTCGCACCGGTACGGCGCTGGTTCGACTGGGAGGCGTCCTCCCACGACTTGGACTGCATGCACACACCCGTTGGACGGGTGCGGACCCTTGCGGATAGCGGTGGTTTTGTAACCTAGGCGCGAAGCCTTGTCACGCGACAAGAGCCAAATTGCTCGCCTTGAAAGCCATGTTTTGGCAAATTTTTCCTCCTTCTTTCGATGGATGGCGCACCCGGGCGGAAATCCCTTGCGCCTGACCCGATAGAAGTCCAGGCAATGGTGCAATCTGGGCGTGCGGTGCGCAATTTGAGTCTTCGCTCGTGGCCATAATTCGCGGGGTTCGAAATAGGGCGACTTTTTTCCCGCCGCCGAGCTAAGAGACCTGCTAGAATTTTTCGAGGCTTATGGATCGCACATGACATCAGAGTTGAGCGAATCCCCAATCCCGCAGGCCGGCCCCTCGGGCCAATCCGCAAGAGGCACAGGCTTTGGCGGTCGCATCCGCAACTGGTTTTTGACCGGCATCGTGGTGGCCGGACCACTCGCCGTGACGCTTTACCTTGTCTGGTGGTTCGTCGACACCGTCGACACCTGGGTCAAAAAGCTTGTTCCCGTGGATTATTGGCCGGATGCCCACCTGCCTTTCCGGCTGCCGGGCCTTGGCGTCATTTTCGCCTTCATCAGCTTGACCCTTCTCGGCTTCCTCGCGGCAAACTTGGCCGGACGCAGCTTGATTGCGCTCGGCGAGGCCAGCCTCGAACGGATGCCGATCGTCCGTTCCATTTACAAAAGCGTCAAACAGATCTTTGAGACCTTGTTCTCCCAGTCCGGCACATCTTTCCGCAAGGTCGGACTGATTGAATTTCCGGCCAAAGGCGCGTGGACGTTGGTTTTCATATCCGCGCCGCCGACCGGCCGGGTCGAGGCCGCACTTCCAGCCGGCGAAGACCATGTATCCGTATTTCTGCCCTGCACCCCTAATCCGACGACTGGCTTTTACCTGTTCCTTCCGGCAAGCCAAGTCATCGAAGTGGCCCTGAGCCCGGAAGACGCGGCCAAACTCATCATGTCTTGCGGCGTTATTCAGCCGGGTGGACAAGCCACGCTCGCTGCCCTTGCCGAGAATGCCGCGCAGGGCGAGAAAATTGCGAGACGTGCACAAACAGAAGATGCGGCTCAGAGCATGTCCGGGAAAAGTTGACAGACTTTTCCCGGACATGCTCTGGCATAGTTTGCGTCTCTCTTTCCTCGTCTCCTCCCATGGCCGTCTACACCGAAGTTTCCGATACCGATCTCGAAGCCTTTCTCGCCGGCTACGCCCTGGGGAAACCGCTCTCCTACAAAGGGATCGCCGAGGGCGTGGAAAATTCCAACTACCTGCTGCACGTCGAGGCGGGTTTCTACTTTCTGACTCTCTATGAAAAACGGGTCGCGGAAGCCGATCTGCCGTTTTTCCTCTCGCTCATGGAACATCTCGCCACACATGGGGTTAATTGCCCGCAGCCGGTGAAGACGCAAAACGGCCAAATGCTCGGGCGGCTAGCCGGACGCCCGGCCGTCATCGTGACTTTCATTGAAGGCGTATCGAGCCGGCGGCCGAGCGTGAAGCACTGTGCGGCCCTCGGCAGCACGCTCGCCCAGCTTCACGCAGCAAGCGCGGATTTCAATCAGTACCGCAAAAACGCACTTTCAATCGAAGCTTGGCCGGGCCTTTTCGAATCCTCCAAAGACCGTGCCGATGAAGTCCAGCACGGTCTCGCGGGCTTCATCGCCGACGAACTCGCCGTCCTTGCATCGGCTTGGCCGCGCGATTTGCCGACCGGTATAATCCATGCCGATCTTTTTCCCGACAACGTCCTTTTTCTCGGCGAGACCGTCTCTGGTGTCATCGACTTCTACTTCGCCTGCACGGATTTCTTCGCCTACGACCTTGCGATATGCCTGAACGCCTGGTGTTTCGAGCCGGATTTTTCGTTCAACGTCACGAAAGCCGTCGCCCTGGTGGACGCCTATGAGCGGCTGCGGCCGCTGACGGCAGCAGAGCTCGCGGCTTTACCCATCCTCGCGCGCGGCGGCGCCTTGCGCTTCGCACTCACGCGCCTCGTCGATTGGCTGAACGTGCCGACCGGCGCCCTGGTACGGCCGAAGGATCCGCTCGAATACGTCAAGAGGCTTCGCTTCCATCAGAAGGTCGAAAGCCCCCGCGATCTTGGATTGTTGCGATGAGCGGAAAAGTCGTGATTTTCACCGACGGCGCTTGTTCGGGCAATCCCGGCCCCGGCGGTTGGGGCGCCATTCTCTCATTCGGCACGCGTCGAAAGGAAATTCATGGCGGCGAGGCGGTCACGACCAATAATCGCATGGAACTATTGGCCGCGATCAAAGCGCTGGAAACCCTGACGCGTCCCTGCGAAGTCGAGCTTTACACGGATTCAGGCTATTTGCGGAACGGCATCACAAGCTGGCTTGCAGGTTGGAAACGCAATGGTTGGAAAACCGCCGACCGCAAGTCTGTCAAGAATATCGAACTCTGGCAGAAGCTCGAAGAGGCCGCGAGCCCACACAAGATCACCTGGCATTGGGTGAAAGGCCATGCAGGCCATCCAATGAACGAACGCGCCGATGAAATCGCCCGAGAAGGGATGCGCCCATTCCTGAAGACGCGTGACAATGGCCGCGAACTCGCAGAATAGCGCGTATTCCGACCGCGTAATTCAGCCCGATCGACAAAATGCACGTGTCGCGGTTCAAATTTGCTTCAAAAGAGCCTCTGCGCCGGAAATATCCGCCTTGCCCGGCGAGTCCTCTATATTGAGCTTGCGCACGATACCGTCCTCAACCAGCATCGAATAGCGCTGCGAGCGCAGGCCGAGACCGCGGTCCGTGAGATCGAAGGTGAGGCCCGCCGCCTTGGCAAAAGCAGCGATTCCATCGGCGAGAAAAGTGATCTTGCCGGCTGCTCCGGAGTTCTTCGCCCAGGCATCCATCACAAACACGTCGTTGACGCTCGTGACAGCGATTTCATCGATACCTTTAGCCTTGATCTCGCCCTCATGGGCGACGAACCCTGGGAGGTGGTTCAAGCTGCAAGTGGGGGTAAAAGCACCCGGCACGCCGAATAGGACGACTTTGCGGCCTTTGAAGATTTCGGCCGTCGTGCGGGCCTGTGGCCCCTTCGGCGTCATCACCGTGAACGTGACATCAGGCAGCGGATCACCAACCTTGATCGGCATGGAAGAGTCCTTTCGGTACAGAGCTCGGCGTCTGGAATATGTCAGTGCGCATCTTCCGTAAGCCTATAACGGGCCGCATCCAAAATGCACTCATTCGATAAGTCACCAGGCGTCCGAACGCAAACCCAATTCCACGCCGACGAAAGGCCTCTCCCACTCACCCGCAATGTAGCTCAGAGCAGATCAATGTAAAATAGTATTATATTTCCGATAGTTAGAAATCTACCCCCCTCTGCGATCTGATAGAGGAGATGCCTTAACCATCCATGGCTTCGCAGAGCTTTTCGCGCCGCAGCTCGACGTGACGTGCCCCAACGAGGCGTAGCAAGCCGCCCGCCCGCAGATTAGAAATGGCCCTTGAAACAGTCTCCAGAGTGAGCCCGAGATAGTCCGCAACATCCCGCCGCGACATGGGGAGATCGATGGTTCCGAGCTTGCCGCCTCGGTCATCCATCTCGACGAGAAAGGTTGCGACGCGTTCGAGAGCCGTCTTGCGGCCCAGAAGAAGCATGCGGCTTTCCGCGCAACGCAAGTTGTCAACCGCTGCAGTCCACAGCGCATAAGCGACTTGCACGTCGCGCATCGCAAGCGATTCGAGCGTCCGCCGCTTCAGTAGAACGACTTTGGTTTCAACGATTGCTTCGGCAGTGAGCTGGTGCTGACCGGCAGCTTCGAGACCAAACAGATCGCCAGGCAAATGGAAGGCACCAATTTGCCGGCGGCCATCGGCGAGAAGCTTATAGGATCGAACCGCACCCGAGACGACCTTATAGATAAACTCGGCTGGCTCATCCTCGCCGTAAATCTCATCCTCTGGCCGATAAGAAAACAGGACGCCCGCGGTCTCCGGATGCCCCGCCAACAGCGCGCACTCGGCGCCGCCGCGGGGTGCATTTTGGCGTTCGATGCGAGTCGCGGGAAGAGAAAGCTGTTGATCGACAAACATCGAAGCATCTCCATACTTTGAGCTGCCGCGATTGTTAGTGAGCTTTGCCTGCCTCGAAAATCTCGTTCGCTTCCTTACGTAGCATTACGGACTTGCATTAATTCGCGATGATTATGGATTGAATCAATCCATAATCAAGAACGTGATCGATTCCAATAACTTACATATGGATATGCAGATGAATCTACGCAATCTGCGTAAACTCGATTACGCCGGAAAAGCCGTGCAATCCCACTTTTCCTCATCCATCTCTAGAGAAAGGCGGCTATTCCGCAGCCTGGCGCAGAACCTCTCGAATCCCCTCGAGTAAACCATCGTCGAGATGCGGCTTGCGAATCACCCTAATTCCAGCTTTGGCGGCGCGCTCATCGATCGCTTCATCGGGATAGCCGGTAATCAATATGGCAAAAAACTTGCTGCGTTTTTCCCGCATGCGGGTGATGAGATCGAGGCCGTTCATCAACGGCATGCGGTAATCGACGACAAAACAGGCTTTTACAGGCAGTTCAGCATGCGCAAGCAATTCCTCGGCCGAACCGAAGGCCAAGACGTTGAACCCTTCCGTCTCGAGTAGAAAGCGAAGGGAGCGCAAGACCTGTGGATCGTCGTCCACAATGATGACGGTGGAACCTTCCGAATTGTGCATCGAATTGCCTTGAAGTGCCCTAATGAAACGCCGCGACTCAAATGGCAAACCTTCCATTAAGTCGCATCATCGGCTCGGCTTCTTTGTCTCGTCTACCGATTCGACGAACCATCTGGTGCGAGAATTAGATTATCTATTGTCCGGCACCACGAGTAATTATCCCAAGAATTGAAAGACGGGAGTTGATCCAAATCAGCCGTGTAAATTAACATCGGCGGCGCATGAGTGCACAAGAATGGTCGCGCCGCTCGCGAGTTGCTGGGCAAATGTCAGGTTGCGTTGTTATGTCGCGGGAAATCGAAGTTTTCGCATTGTCGCTCAAAACATCATCGAGCAGACGGAGCCGGTGCTCGAAAATCACGAGAGAGAGGTGCGGCGTCAGCCGACACCGACCCCTGCCCGCATCGCGAAGCGGACCAATTCGGAAATGTTGCTCGCCTGCATTTTTGCCATGAGCTTCGCCCGATAGACTTCGACGGTACGCGGGCTCAGATCGAATTGGCGGGCGATCTCTTTATTGGTACGGCCATCGACGAGCCCGGCCAGAACCTGCTTCTCTCTGTGGCTCAAAGACGCCATGCGCGAGGCCAATTCCTCGTCGACCCGGTGGGCGCCAGGCGATGCGCCATTCGCGAGTGCAGCTCGCACTGTATCGATCATGACCTCGTCTTCGAACGGCTTTTCGACGAAATCGATCGCACCGAGCTTCATCGCCCTGACGGCGAGAGACACATCACCATGGCCGGTCATGACGATGACGGCAAGCGACTGTCCCGTTTCGCGCAACAGCCGCAACAGCTCCATCCCGTCGATTCCGGGCATCCGAACGTCGGTGATGACGCATCCGGGCTCAATCGCGGCGAGTTCGCTTAGGAATGTCTGTGCGGAATCGTAGAGCCGGACCGAAAATCCGGCCGCGCGGAGAAGAAACGCAACCGAGTCGCGCAAGGCCGCGTCATCGTCGATGACATGAACGATGCCGTTAGCCACTCTCATCTTCCTTTTCGTCGCGCGCCGCGATGATGGTAAACCGGAACACGGAACCCCCGACCGGATTGTCTTCGACCCACATTTTTCCGCCGTGGGCTTCGATAATGCTCTTGCTGATCGACAATCCTACGCCCATGCCATGAACTTTGGTCGTCACGAAGGGTTCGAAGAGCTTGCGCCTGATTTCAGGGCCTATCCCGTGCCCCGTGTCGGATATGGCAATTTCGACCATGGAGTCGGAAGCAGGCACAACCGAGACGACGAGTTCACGCCGTTGCGTCTTCTCCATAGCCTCGAGGGCGTTGCGAAAAAGATTGACGAGTACCTGTTGGATCTGGATGCGGTCGGCCAGCACGAGATCGACATGCGGATCGATCTCCTGCCGCACCATGACGCCCATTTCCCGAGCCCCGACGAGCGCGAGCGCACTCGCCTCCTCAATCAATTTGACGACCCGCTCGACCTTCTTCTCCGCATCGCCCTTGGTCGCGAAATCGCGCAGACGGCGGATGATCTGGCCGGCGCGCAAGGCCTGTTCGGAGGCTTTGTCGAGAGCATCGAGCATACTTGCGAGTTGCGGATGTGAACTGTTCTGCAGCAGGCGCCGGCAGCCTTTCATGTAATTGGCGATGGCGGTCAACGGCTGGTTGAGTTCGTGCGCGAGGCTCGAGGCCATTTCTCCCATGGCAAGCAGCCTCGAGACATGGACGAGTTCTGATTGGACCTCCCGCAGTTTCGCCAAGGTCTCTTGGCGCTCGGTCAAATCGCGAATGAAGCCGGTAAAGCTGCGCTGCGATTGAGCCTGCATTTCGCCGATCGACAGATGCATGGGAAAGGTCGAACCGTCTCTTCTCTGGCCGGTGACCACGCGCCCTATGCCGATGATTCGCTGCTCTCCGGTTTGCCGATAACGCCCCATATAGCCGTCATGCCGGCCGCGGTCCGGCTCCGGCATCAGCATACTGACGTTGCGGCCGATGACCTCTTTAGGCGCATAGCCGAAGAGACGCTCGGCCGTAGTGCTGAAGGATTGGATAACGCCGTATTCGTCGGCCACGATCATGGCATCCGGCACCGTTGCCAGGATCGAGCGCAAATGGGCTTCGCGTGCCCTCAGCTCGTCTTCGAACCGCTTTTCCTCGCCGACATCGAAGGCGACGCCGCTGAGACGTACCGGACGTCCGCGGCCGTCGCGGACCAATTCGCCACGCGCCCTGATCCAATGCGGACGCCCGTCGGCGCTAAAGATCCGGAAACTTGCATCATAAATGCCGGTTCGGAATGCGGAACGGACAGCCCCCCGCAGCCGGCTCCGGTCGGCCGGATCGACACGTGCAGCAAAGACCTCGCTGTCCATGCTCTGCAGACCTGCGGTGCCCCCACGCATGGCACGCGGCGCCGACCAGCGGGTTCTGCTATTGCTGAGGTCCCATTCGAAGGTCCCGCAACCGGCCCCTTCAACTGCTGCCCGCAAATGAGAATTATCGTCCCATCGGCCCGTTTCGACAGAACCAGTTTCAACCATGTGCGGCCTGGTGGTGAGAATTCATGGGCAATCGTGCCGCGCCGCAGAGAGGACAGGCATCCAACGGCAAACGG
>JBKQHN010000234.1:0-4289 GCA_052148755.1 Beijerinckiaceae bacterium
TGCTGACACCGGGGCAATTCAATTCAGCCTATTACGAACATTCCTTCCTAGCCGATAAGCTCGGGGTCGAACTGGTCGAGGGCCGCGATCTCTTCGTGCGCGACGATATCGTCTATATGCGCACGACGGAGGGGCCAAAGCGTATCGACGTAATCTACCGCCGCATCGACGATGCCTTTCTCGATCCCTTGGTTTTTAAGCCGGATTCGGTCCTCGGCGCAGCTGGCCTGCTGAATGCCTATTTGGCAGGCAATGTGACGCTTGCCAATGCAGTCGGAACAGGCATCGGTGATGATAAAGCGATCTATAGCTACGTCCCCGACATGATTCAGTTCTATCTTGGCGAAAAAGCACTCTTGAAAAACGTGCCGACTTGGCGCTGCCGTGAGCCCGAGTCTCTGGCCTACGTGCTCGACCATCTCAGCGAACTCGTCGTCAAGGAAGTCAATGGTTCGGGGGGCTACGGCATGCTCATCGGGCCGCACGCGTCGCAGGCGGAACTCGAACTCTTCCGCCAGAAGCTCAAGCTCAACCCGGAGAATTTCATCGCTCAGCCGACGCTCGCGCTTTCGACCTGCCCTGCGTCCTTCGACACAGGCGTTGCGGTGCGCCACGTCGATCTTCGGCCTTTCGTTCTCTCCGGTTCGGATGGCGTGCGCGTCGTGCCGGGCGGCCTGACGCGCGTGGCACTTCAGGAGGGCTCCCTCGTCGTCAATTCGAGCCAGGGCGGCGGAACGAAAGACACCTGGATCGTCGATGAAGCCGTCTTCGACCAGGTTTTCGCCGCGAACGGGCGCGCTTCACAACGACAGAATTCCTTGGCTCAAGCCCAGCAGTTTCTGCACGAATGATTGCATTCATGCCAACCCATTCAACGCAACCCGATCGGACTGGAGCATTTTCAAGCGAAGTGGACGCCGGTTCGCGTCAAGAAAATGCGTCGAGACAAAGACCTAGAGCCCCGTTCCGATTCAATCGGAACGGAAAAAGCTCTAGGCGCTAAGCAGCAGGGGATCATGCTTTCGAGGACCGCAGACAATCTCTTTTGGCTCGCGCGCTATATGGAACGGGCAGACTTCCTCGCCCGGATCGTCGAGGCGACGCGGCGTCTTGCTACTTTGCCAAGAACCGATGCAGGCCCCGGAACGGAATGGGAAAGCGCGCTCGAGGCCTCCGGCGCCGCAGCAGGATTTCATGCACGCTTCAAGACCGCCGAAGAAGCCGAGGCCGTCGAATATTTGACCTTTTCGCCCGAACATCCGTCATCGATCCGCAACTGCATCGAACTCGCACGCACAAATGCGCGCGCCGTTCGCACGGCTTTGACCGCGGAAATGTGGCAAGCGATCAATAGCGCCTGGATCGAACTCAAACGCTTCGAGAAAACCAATCGGTCGCATGCGCATTATGATCGGGAGGAGCTGTCGCGTTTTCTCGACTTCGTAAAGCAGACCTCGCTCGACTATGACGGTTCGGCTTACCGCACTATGCTGCGCAACGACGCTTACTGGTTCTCTCGGCTCGGCCTGCTTATTGAACGCGCCGACAATACGGCGCGTATCCTGGACGTGAAATACAATATTCTGCTGCCGGACACGGAAGCTGTCGGCGGCTCGCTCGATTATTTCCAATGGGCCGCGATCCTGCGCGCCGTCTCTGCGCTCACCGCCTACCATTGGGTCTATCGCGAAAGCCTCAAGCCTTGGTTGATCGCCGATCTGCTTATCCTGCGGCCGGAAATGCCGAGATCGCTCATTGCCTGTTATGAAAACATCGTCACCTTTCTCGACGCGATCAGCAAGGCTTATGGCCGACAGGGAGCCGCGCAAAGGCATGCGCATCAGGTGATGGCACGTTTGCAAAACGCAACGACGAAGGACATCTTCCAGGGCGGCCTGCACGAATTCATCACCGTGTTCGTCGAGGATAATGCCCGTCTCGGCCAGATGATCGGCGAACAATATCTTTTCAGCTGACACGAGCCTCTCTGGCCGGATCAAGAACCATGCGATTTTTCATCCGCCACGAAACGAGCTTCCAGTTCGAGCCGACGGCCCGTTTCCTCAACGGACTGCTGCGACTGACGCCGCGCAACTACGAGGGCCAGTTCGTTGCGAAATGGCGGCTTTCCCTCGATGTTGATGGCCGCCTGAAACCGAGCGACGACGCGTTCGGCAACATCGTGCATGGCATCGCACTCGCCGGACCACGTTCGGCCCTGACCTTGCGCGTCGAAGGGGAAGTCAGCACCTTCGACACGACCGGCCTGCTGCGCGGCACGCTCGAGCGTTTCCCACCCGAATTCTTCTTGCGCGAGACGCCGCTGACGGCCGCAAATGCAAAACTGTCCCCCTATTGCCTGGAGACTGTTGAAAGCGACGGTGAACCCCTTGCGCGCTTGCATGAGCTTCTCGCCGCGCTCAGTCGAGACTTCGCCTGGGAGCAAGACGAGCCGGCCGATCCCGATGCCTCCTCCGCAGTCGCTGTCTTCGCGAAGGGCAACGGCGATGCCGCAGGGCTCGCCCATCTCTTCATAGCTTGCGCGCATCAATTGGCGATCCCAGCCCGTTTTGCCTGCGGCTATTGCCTCACAGACGAGGGGCCCGTCTCGAAACAGGCGCTTCATTGCTGGGCCGAAGCCCATGTCGCGGGACTGGGGTGGGTGGGCTTCGACCCTGCCTTGGGCCATTGCCCGACCGAGACGCACGTGCGCGTTGCCTGCGGCCTCGATTCGGTGGGCGCTGCACCTGCCCGCATCGTCGCCGCCGGCTCGGACCAAACCACGCGCATCGAGACGATCCAGCTCAGCTGCGCTTAGTTCTACTGCGTAATAAGCGAAACTATTTGGGATGCAGCCCAAACGAGTTCAGCCCAAACGCGCCTCTTTCCCGGATTTCCTTCGGCGCGCGGAAATTGTGCCGTAATCAGGACTCCCTGATAGGACGCCTGCATCCCATTCGGCAGCAATTCCCTCACACGCGCATCGGCATCAGCACATAAAGCGCCGCCGCGCCGTCGCGATCGAGCACCAAAGTCGGAGAACCCGGGTCGGCGAGCTTGAAAAGTGCGGTATCGCTGTCGAGCTGCTGGGTGATGTCGAGGAGATAGCGCGCGTTGAAACCTATCTCGAGCGGCGGCGCCTCGTAGTCGACTTCAAGCTCCTCGACCGCCGAGCCCGACTCGGGATTGGTGACCGACAAGGTGAGCTTGCCGTCGGCCATAGCGAGTTTCACGGCGCGGCCGCGTTCCGACGAAATGGTCGACACGCGATCGACGGCGTCGGCGAAAGGTGCGCGCTCGACCACCAGGCGCCGGTCGTTGCCGGAGGGAATGACGCGGGTGTAATCGGGAAATGTGCCGTCGATCAGTTTGGTCGTCAGCACGACGTCGCCGAAACTGAACCGCGCTTTGGTCGCCGCCAATTCGACGGTCACATTCTGCGTGAGATCCTCGACGAGCTTCTGCACTTCGCTGACGGCTTTGCGCGGAAGAATGATACCCGGCATGCCTTGCGACCCTGCCGGGGCCGGCATTTCGAAGCGGGCGAGGCGGTGGCCGTCGGTTGCGACCGCGCGCAGCATCAAATGCCCTTCGGACTCGATCGCATGCAGGAATATACCGTTGAGATAATAGCGTGTCTCTTCATTGGAGATCGCAAATTGCGTCTTCTCGATGAGTTTTTTCAGGTCGCCGGCGGCGATCACGAAGCTATGCGTGAAATCGGCCGCAGCGAGATCGGGAAAATCAGCCTCCGGCAAGGCTTGCAGGTGGAAACGCGAACGTCCCGAGCGCAGCAATAATTGTCCGGCATCGTCACCGATTTCGAGCGAGACTTGGGCGCCCTCCGCCAATTTGCGCACGATGTCATAGAGAATATGCGCCGGCAGAGTCGTCGCCCCCGCTTGGCCGGTATCGGCCGGCACGCGCTCGGCAACTTCGAGATCGAGATCGGTCGCCTTGAGCAGCAGTGAACCCGGCTCGGCACGCACGAGGACATTCGACAAAATCGGGATCGTCGTGCGCCGCTCGACGACGCGGTGCACGTGGCCAAGGGCCTTCAAGAGAGCGGCGCGTTCGAGAGTGACTTGCATTGTGCGGTTCCAACTCGTTTTTTGGCGGCGGGCGGCCGGACGTCGCCGGAACATGTCCCGTAAAAAGGGTGCTGAAGCGGATCTGCCTTCGAGCGGAGCGCGCGTCTTGCGATGCACATGGATAAGACCCGTCCGACGGCATCGCAAAACGCGGGGGCAGCGACTTTGGCTCGGCTTATGAAGAATCGCAAGCATGAC
>JBKQHN010000235.1:0-12807 GCA_052148755.1 Beijerinckiaceae bacterium
CATAGATCCGTAAATCGGGAAGGCGAAAATGAGAGACGTGCCAGCTTTCATCGCATTGGTTTTCTCTTGCCTATTGCAGCTGATGACGGATGGCGCCGCCGGCGCCGGACCACAACTCGGCACCTGCTCGGGTACACTTTCGAAATCTCGCGGCGAGTATGTTCTTGGCCAGAAGAACAGTGAGGATATTTGCATTCTTAGCAAAAGCGATGCGTTACGAATCCTCAAAATTTGCGGCGTCGGTAAGCCATGCGTCGTCTCCGGCCTTGTCGAAGATTGCAAGGATTCAGGCGAGTGTTCCGAGATTTCACACATCACTTCGATCAAGCGCGGCAAAAAATGAAGCTGTTGGCCACCGTTCCGCCGTCTGGCCAGTGAGCGCGTCGGCTTCATGGGGCGGGACTGCAATGGGCGAGGCAAAACGAAGAGAGGATCGGAATGCCAAGATCAATGTCGCTGCTCGGCGCCCTGCTGATTGTGCCGCTGTCCGTCAGTTCGGCTCCGGCGGCAAATGGAAATCCGTTTGTCGGCCGTTGGCACTGGGATGGTCCGGAGACGTGCGCCAAGGATTATGACAGTGACAATGTGGCCATGCAGATCACCAACGAGCGGCTGATATTTTACGAGAACACCTGCGCTATTCGCTCGATGCGCAAACTTGGCGACCGAACATACCGCTTGCAGCTGACATGCAAAGGCGAGGGAGGAACCGAGCGCTCGGAGCTGCTTCTGTCGTTGCTCGCGAAATCGAAAGTGAATGAGGAGCTCCTGCTACGCATCGAGCTGAACTCCGGATTTGTCTTGGGCTACCGTCGCTGCCCTTGATGGACGCGGAGTCCAGCTCCGGGCCCGTCGCATGGCGGTAATGATCGGAGATCAGGCCAGAGCGGCTAAATCCGATCGATCGGCATTGGCGGCCGGCCAGAAAGGCATTTCGCAAATGCAGCGGTATAAGGGCCTTGGCGAAATGGACGCCGAGCAGCTGTGGGAGACCACGCTCGACCGCAACGCCCGTTCGCTCCTGCAGGTGAAGATCAAGGAAGGCGACGATGCCGACGATGTGTTCGTCAAACTGATGGGCGATGTCGTCAGCCGCGGCGCGAATTCATTCAGGAAAATGCGCTCAACGTGGCGAATTTGGATGTGTGAGTTTGGCTGTTTGTTTTTAGAATACTTGAGCCTTTTCCGTTCCGATAGAATCGGAACGGGGCTCTAGATCTTTGTTTCGACGCATTTTCTTCACGCGAACCGGTGTCCACTTCGCTTGAAAATGCTCTAGCCATAGAGACTTGCGTACTCTCGCGCATAAGCGGCGTAGGACTCCTTCATGCTTGCCATATTCAGCAGCATCGTCGCGACGGGACGCTCGGTTTGCGGCGCAAAGACCGTGCTGCGAACCCACAGGCTCTCGGTTTTGCGGCTGGCGCTTAGCGCCACAACTTCGCGCTCGAGTTCATAATCTTCGCCGACAAACAAGGGCCCATCCAGCAGCCTAATTTCCTGATCTGCGAACAATCCGACAGCCGGCCCTTTGATCGGCAGCGCGTCCTCCTTCGCACGATATTGAAACAGCACGCTGAGCATTTCGAAGGGGACGATCGCACGCCCCCATTTGCTTTGCCGCGAACGCCCGGCTTCGTAAAGCCAGGACGGTTCGGTAATCACTTTGAGTTTTTCGCGCAGCGAGAACGGATAAAGCGCTCCCATATTCTGATCGAAGTCCATACGAATTGTCTGTCGCCGCGTCTTCATGCCAAGCTTGACGTCGCGCAGGATTACGGGGTCCGCCAATGGCTTCAGCCCCTCTCTCAGGCGTTGCTCGAGTGCGGTCGCGGATATTTGCCGGCCGACCGATACCGTGCCCTGCAGGACCTCCGTTCCATCGCGCTTTATCATGTGAATGTCGCTTTGGCTTTGCGCATCTTTCGGCTTGGCGACGATCGCCTGCACCTCCTCGCCTTCGAAAACGGCGTTGCGGTAATGCGCGGAAAGGCAGCCCGTCTCGAACCAGGCTTCACCCCAGAGGCGCTCACACAGCGGCGAAAACTGGCTGAAATGAGTCGGCCCCTCGATCGTGCCGCCCTTGAACCCCATTTTCCGGGCCGTCGCATCGTCGTGGATCGACGCATGATCGTCGTAGACTTGCGTCGCCAGCATCTGCTGCGGCCGACGCCAGGGTCCGGCAAGCGTTTCTCCATCGTCAACGATCAATGTATCAAACGCTTTTGAAGGCATAACAGCACTCCGGATCTGCCGCGGCTCTGTTGCATCGCACCCGTGAACCACGATCGGTCAAGTTCAGCGCGCCAATAGCGCCGTCATGATTTTCAACTGGTTCAATCCAAAATCATCGTGATCCACAAGAGCAAATTTGGACAGTGGGCGCAACGAAACGATCAGCCCGTGGCGCCGAGTTTCGTTATGGCCGCGACAATATCGCCGGCGCGATAGGGCTTGGAAATAAACAGGCTGCCGTCGACTTCGCGCGCGTCCTGCGGATTGTAAGCGCTTGCATAGATTACCGGGAGGTTGGGTCTGCGGCAACGGGCCATATCGGCCAGCACCCAGCCGTCGATCCGCCCGGGCATTCTGACATCGGTCAAAAGCAGGTCGATCCGTTTCATTTTGGGCAGCAGAAACGAAGCCTCGTCGCCGGACTCCGCCGTCTGCACTTCAAAGCCGGCGTCCTCGAGTTCGAGAACGATCGTCTGTCTCACCAAATCGTCGTCTTCGACGACGAGCACGACACGTTTATCGTCCATGGCTGATGCTCTAACTTCAATGACGACGGATGCGGCGCGCGATCCGAAGCGCGTGGATTGCCGATCACTCCGGCCAGCTCTCGCCCCATAAATGCGTTAAGTCATGGGGAAATCAAGCTGCGCTATCACACGATCCTCAGCACGAGCGATAGCGCTGCAGCGGAGCAAAACTGAGAGCCGCAATCGAGTCCCCCGCGCAATGCCGGCGAATTGCCATCAATGCAAGGAAGCACCGGCCCGCCGCGATGATTTTTGCGCGGCACTTTGCGCGGCCGTCGCGGCTTCCGGCGTCTCGCTGAAGAGTTCCGCAAGCTTGTCGGTCATGGCGCCGCCGAGCTCTTCGGCGTCGACGATCGTCACAGCGCGGCGGTAATAGCGCGTGACGTCGTGGCCAATTCCGATGGCGATCAATTCCACCGGCGACCGCGTCTCGATCTCTTCGATCACATAGCGCAAATGCTTTTCGAGATAATTGCCGGGGTTGACGGAGAGGGTCGAATCGTCGACCGGCGCTCCATCCGAAATCATCATCAGGATGCGCCTCTGCTCCGGCCGCACGAGCAGACGCTTATGCGCCCAATCGAGCGCCTCGCCGTCGATGTTTTCCTTCAGCAATCCTTCGCGCATCATGAGCCCGAGATTTTTTCGGGCTCGCCGCCAGGGCGCATCGGCGGCCTTGTAGATGATGTGACGCAGATCATTGAGCCGGCCCGGAGTGGGGGGCTTGCCCGCCTGCAGCCAGGCTTCGCGTGATTGGCCGCCCTTCCAGGCGCGTGTCGTAAAGCCGAGAATCTCGGTCTTGACGCCGCAGCGCTCGAGCGTGCGGGCGAGAATATCGGCGCAGGTTGCCGCAACCATGATCGGCCGCCCGCGCATCGAGCCGGAATTGTCGAGCAGCAGCGTCACCACCGTGTCGCGGAAGTCCATGTCCTTCTCGCGTTTGAACGACAACGGCTGCCGCGGATCGACGATCACCCGCGACAATCGCGCCGCATCGAGCAGGCCCTCTTCGAGGTCGAACTCCCAAGAGCGGCTCTGCTGGGCCATCAGCCGGCGCTGCAAGCGATTTGCGAGCCGCGCCACGATCGGTGAAAGATGTTGCAGCTGCTTGTCGAGATAGGCGCGCAATCTTTCGAGCTCCTCAGGCTCGCAGAGATCTTCGGCGGCGATCGTTTCATCATAGCGCTTGGTGAAGGCCTTATAGTCTGACCCGACATGTTCGTTGCGGCTAGGCGGCGGAGGACGCCGCGCTTCGGCAGGTTCGTCGGAGTCGGAGAGGTCGTCGTCTTCCCCTTCGAATTCGCCGGTCGGCGCGTCGGCGGCATCCATCGAACTTTCATCCAGGGCTTCGGCCGCGGACTCCGCGCTATCCGCCTGCACCGCTTCCCCGCCTTCGTCCTGCTCGCCGTCGGGGTTCTGCATTTCATCGCCGCTGTTGGGCGTGCCCTCTCCGTTCTCGTCGTCCTCGGCCTCTTGATCAAAATTAGAATCGTCCGCCATATCGAGCGCGGCGAGGAGCTTGTGTACGGAGAGGCCGAATGCGCGCTGATCTTCGAGACTGCCGGCGAGCTTGTCGAGATTGCGGCCGGCACGCTCTTCGATCCACGGGCGCCATAGATCGACGATATTTTGAGCGTTTTTCGGAGGCTTCAATCCGGTCGAGCGTTCGCGTACGAGCAGTGCGACGGCATCTTCGAGCGGCGCCTCGGAGCGTTCCTTCGCCTCGGCATAGCGGCTGCGATGAAAGCGATCATCGAGCATGGCATCGAGATTTTGCGCAATGCCCGGCATGCGCCGCGCGCCGATGGCTTCGACACGTGCCTGTTCGACGGCTTCGAACACGGCGCGCGAAGCTGGTGCCCGCGGCGTCAGGCGGCGATGCAGGGCTTCGTTGTGGCAAGCGAGCCGCAAGGCCATCGAATCGGCATGGCCACGCAAAATCGCCGCTTCGCGAGGATCGAGCTTGCGCGGCGGTTCCGGCAAGCGCGCCTTCACCACATCGCCGCTTCGGATGAGATTGGGCTTTTCGGCAGCATAGGCGACTTCGAGCTGCGGCACGCCCGCGAGCGCGCGCATGCAACCCGCGACCGCGCGCTTGAAAGGCTCCTGCGGCGCTTCAGTTTTGCTCGGTGGCTTCTGATTCGAGCCGGTCACACACACTCCTGCCTGATCTGCGAGCCTAAACGCTTCTTGCTTCCCGCCGTCGCATCGAGGACTCCAGACATCAGCTCATGACGACATTCACCGCGCTTTCCGGCAATTCCTGGCCGAAGCAGCGCTGATAGAATTCCGCAACGAGGGCGCGTTCCAGTTCGTCGCACTTGTTGAGGAAGGTCAACCGGAACGCAAAGCCGATATCATGGAAGATTTCAGCATTTTCGGCCCAAGTGAGGACGGTACGCGGACTCATCACGGTCGACAGGTCGCCGGCGACGAAAGCATTGCGGGTCAAATCCGCCACACGCACCATTTTATTGACCGTATCGCGGCCCTCTTTGGTCGTCTTGTAGGACTTGGCCTTGGCCAGGACGATGTCGACTTCCTTGTCGTGCGCCAGATAATTCAAAGTTGCAACGATCGACCAGCGGTCCATCTGGCCCTGATTGATCTGCTGCGTGCCATGATAGAGGCCGGATGTGTCGCCAAGACCGATCGTGTTCGCGGTCGCGAACAGGCGAAAAGCCGGGTGCGGCAGGATGACCCTGCTCTGGTCGAGCAGAGTCAGGCGGCCGGAAACCTCGAGCACGCGCTGGATGACGAACATGACGTCCGGCCGGCCGGCGTCATATTCGTCGAAGCATAGAGCAACATTGCGCTGCAAAGCCCAAGGCAGTATCCCGTCCTTGAATTCCGTCACCTGCTTGCCGTCGCGCAACACGATAGCGTCCTTGCCGACGAGATCGACGCGGGAGACATGAGAGTCGAGGTTGATCCGCACGCAGGGCCAGTTGAGACGCGCCGCGACCTGCTCGATATGGGTGGATTTGCCGGTGCCATGATAGCCGGTCACCAGGACGCGGCGGTTCCAGGCGAAGCCGGCGAGGATGGCAAGCGTCGTATCGCGGTCGAACAAATAGTCCGGGTCGATCTCCGGAACATGCTCTTCGACCGTGGAATAGGCCGGCGCTTCCATGTCCGATTCGATGCCGAACACCTGCCGAACCGAAATTTTCATGTCGGGCAGGCCGGCCTTGCTTATTCCTGCCGCGGCCAAGTCGATCTGTGCCATTCGTCCTCCGTTCCTGCGGACCGTATCCCGCGCCGCCGCTTCTTTGCGGCGAGGCGCGTGCATGAACGGGCAGGCGTGGAATTTTTGCCGACGGACCCGGTTCAGGCGAGTTTGACTGATTTCAAATAATTATAGGCGCGGATGATCTCCCGCAATTTATCTTCGCGTGAACGATCGCCGCCATTGGCGTCCGGATGCAGCCGTTTCACCAGTTCCTTGTAACGGGTCCGGATCGTGGCCGGAACCGCACCTTCGTCGAGACCCAACTGATCCAGCGCCCTTTTTGCCGCTATGCCGAGCTGAGGCTTCTGCGGCTCGGCCGCTGCACGGAAGGATGGATGCTCGTGATACATGTTGAGCGGATCGGGCCGACGCGACGGATCGTCGCCGTCTTCCCGAAATCTCTTTCCGGCGCGATTAACGCCCATGGACCAGGTCGGACGGTGCCCGACAATGGCGTCGCGTTGGTAATGCGCCATCGCTTCGGACGTCATGCCACTGAAATAATTGTAAGAAGCATTATATTCGCGAACATGGTCAAGGCAGAAGCAAAAATATTGCCCTTCTCGATCGCGGCCCATGGGGGCTCGGAAATCGCCTGCTTCGACGCAGCCGGGACTGTCGCAACGCACCTTGACGGCGCGCGCGTCTTGCTTGGGTCTCGGCTTGACCCGGATCCGATCGAAGAGAGGCGAGTTCAGATTCATGCGCGCATTATGAATGTCTTTAGGTTAGCCGCAAGCCGGATCAGCGGTTAAAATGATGAAGGAATTTCAACTTACAGCTGGTTTCTGGGGTTGACAGCAATGTGCGCGACTACCGAGAGCTGCGCGGCAGTGATTCGCTTCGCCCCAGCAAGCGTCCGACGCGCCGGTGAAATGTTTGCGAAACAAGAATTTGGAGGTTTCGATGAGCGGACAAGTTCAGACAGACACAAAACAGCGCATCACGAAGAAATTGCAGCAGGCGCTCGCGCCGATCGCTCTCGAAGTGATCGACGAATCGCATAAACACGCGGGACACGCGCATGCCGGTGCGCGGCCGGGCAGCGCAAATGGTTCCGGCGAAACACACTTTCTTGTGAAGGTGGTGTCGCAGGTTTTCGAAGGCAAGAGCCGAGTCGATCGGCATCGGACGATCAATAATCTGTTGAGCGCCGAGCTTGCGGGCAGCGTGCATGCGCTCGCCATCGACGCAAAAGCCCCTGGTGAATAAAACACTTGGTGAACAAAATTCTTGGCGAATACGCTGCGAAGGCTCGAGCTCGCGTGATAAAACAACCACATTTTGAGCCAACCTGGCGGGCCAAAGCGTGACAAACGCGACAATGTCAGCCGGCCTATCGGTCGGCTGTGAGCGCGACCGACGCCCAGCTTACCTGCGGTTGCACTTTGCAGATCGGCCGCGGCAGGGTAGGAATAGCGCCGAACATGCAGCATCGCCGATGTTCTTTCCCATCTGGATCTGGATTATGGCCCGTCATCATCAAGCTACGTTCTCTTGGCAAAGCCATTGTCTGCACTTCGTGGGTTTCTTGGCTGGCATGGGCGGTTTTTTGGCCGCCTTCGCCGCCATGGCCGAGCCCGCGCTCGTAATGGACGTGGCTTCCGGCGATGTACTCTATGAAGAGCAGGCTACCGACGCCTGGTATCCGGCGTCTTTGACGAAATTGATGACGATTTACGTCGCATTGAGCGCCGTGCGCGAGGGCAAGATTACGCTCGATACGCCGCTCGTCGTCTCGGCCCGCGCCACCTCGCAAGCGCCGTCGAAAATGGGTTTTGCTCCGGGCACGCAAGTCACGCTCGACAATGCCTTGAAGATGCTGATGGTGAAGTCGGCCAACGACATGGCCGTGACGATAGCGGAAGGCGTCTCGGGTTCGGTCGAAGCCTTTGCCGATGATATGAACGCGACCGCAGCCTCGCTCGGCATGCGGCAATCGCATTTCGTCAATCCGAATGGTCTGCATGATCCGGCGCATGTGTCTTCCGCGCGGGATCTGGCACAAATCGCGCGTGCCCTCTATCTGACTTTTCCCGAATATGCCGCAGTCTACCGCATCGGCACGTTGCGGCTCGGTGACGAATTGATTCTAACCCACAACATGCTGCTTGGCCGCTATCCCGGCGCCGACGGGATGAAGACCGGGTTCACCTGTGCGTCCGGTTTCAATCTCGTCGCCAGCGCCGAACGCTCCGGGCATCGCTATATCGCCGTTGTTTTGGGCGCTCCGAGCGTCGCGCAGCGCGAGGTGAAGACGGCGATCCTGTTCGATCGCGCTTTTGCCGGAATCGATCGTCCGCGCGGCGGGCTTGGCAGTCTTTTTTCGCAGTCGAGCAAAGCGGCGACGAGTGCGCCGGACCTCCGCAACTTGGTCTGCAAACGCCGTGCCTTCGCAGTGGCGCGTTTCCAGGCGCAGCTCGAAGCCCTGCAAGCGCCGCTCGCTAATCAGAGCTCTTCTTTCGTTGCCGATAATGCGCTGTTCGTGACCGCCCAAAACCCGGCGCAACAAGCTGGTTTGATGGCACGGAAATTCATGGCGTCCGTGCCCGCATTCGAGCCGGTCGCAGTCAATATCGGCGCGCTGCCCGGCTATAGCGGCCCGCTTGCGCAGGCGCGGCCGCCGCATTCCCCGGTTGGCACCGAACCGCCGCCGGTGACGGCGGAGGCAAATCCGCCCAAGCCCGATGCCGCTGCGCCTCCAACGAAGGAGAAGGATCGGCGCGGCAAAGCGGCCGCCCAGACCCATGCGAAATTGATTGTCAAAGCGGCGCATGAGGCCAAGAAAGTCGCGCATAAGGTCGCCAAAACCACCGGCGATGAAGATGGCGCCGCGCATACGGCGAAGGCGAAATCGGTGCACGCCAATTCGGATTGAAAGCTCGAGTCTCGCGCGATGACAGAGCGTGCCGGCAGCCCTCCGGCCCCCATTCCCCTCACCTTGATCACCGGATTCTTGGGCGCCGGCAAGACCACTTTGCTCAATCGGCTCTTGCAGGCGCCTGCCCTCGCCGACACTTTGGTCATCATCAACGAATTCGGCGAAATCGGTCTCGATCATCTTTTGATCGAGCGGGTCGACGGCGACATGATCGTCATGACGTCCGGCTGCCTGTGCTGCACGATCAGGGGCGATCTCATTGCCACGCTGGAAGACCTCTTGCGCCGGCGCGACAATGGCCGGATTGCACCCTTTCGCAGACTGGTGATCGAAACGACCGGATTGGCCGACCCCGCGCCCATCCTGCACACGATCATGTATCATCCCTATCTCATGCTGCGGTTCCGTCTCAACGGCGTCGTGACTTTGGTCGATGCCGTGAACGGCGCGGCGACGCTCGACGCGCAAGAGGAGGCGGTCAAACAGGCAGCGGTCGCCGACCGGCTCGTCATCACGAAAACCGATCTCGTCGAAGATGAGGGCCTGCTCGCTGCCCTCTATGCGCGGCTTCACGCGCTCAATCCGACCGCCAGCCTGCGCGACGCGGCAAAAGGCGAAGCCAAGGCAGAGGATCTGTTCAACCTCGGCCTTTATGATCCGTCGCGGAAGACGATGGATGTGCGCAAATGGCTGAACGCCGAGGCTTTCGACACGCCCGACACACACGATCATGCGCATGCCCATCATGACGGGCATGACAATCACGCGGAGACCGACGTCAATCGCCACGACGCGAGAATCCGTGCCTTTTGCCTGCGTCATGAGGCGCCGATGGATGTCGCTGCCTTCGACATGTTTCTCGAACTCTTGCGCAATGCCCATGGCGCGCATCTGCTGCGTGTCAAAGGCATCGTCGCCCTGGCGGATGACCCGCAAAGACCTGCGGTCGTGCATGGCGTGCAACATTTGTTTCACCCGCCGGTGCGGCTCGCCGCCTGGCCCGATACCGATCATTCGACACGCATCGTCTTCATCTTGCGCGACATGCAGCCTGGTTTCGTCGAGGCCATGTGGAAGGCGTTTGCCGGCGTTGCGGCTGCCGATACGCCCGACCGTGCGGCACTCGTCGACAATCCGTTGCAGCTGAGGGGGCGTGGATTGTTGGGGTGAGCCTTAGACGACACGCAAAAAAGCCAGTCGATTGGGCAGTCCAGGGCGCTCATCCTTCCCCTTTAGGGGAAGGTGGTCGGCGAAGCCGACCGGATGGGGTATGAATGTGCTATTTATCCATGCACCCCACCCGACCGCTTCGCGGCCACCCTCCCCTGCAAGCTGGGGAGGGATTTGCAGCTGCGGGACTGAGCGCTTACTGTTGCATGTTCAGCAAGGCACATAGCAGCGCGCCTGGCGCAAAGGCGGTTGCGATCCCCATGAAGCCCTCCCTCACAACCGACGCAGTCACGTCCTTCGCGGTCAAACTCGCGCTCGCAATCGCCGCCGCGTTCACTCTCGCCGGCTTAGGCATCCACACCGACGCTAAAGCGTCAGATATTTCCAGCTTCGGGGCGACATTCCCTTTTCTCTTCGCGAAATGGGCGGACGCCTATAAGAAAGAGACCGGCAATGGCCGCATTTATCTGCCGCTCGGCTCTGGCGGCAAGACGGCAATTTTCCGCGCGACGGACGCGCCGCTGAAGCCGGACAGGCTCGCAGCGAACGGTCTCGTGCAATGGCCGCAAGTCATCGGCGCCATAGTGCTGGCGGTCAATCTCGGAGACATCGGGCCGGGTGAACTGGTGCTCGATGGTCCGACGCTCGCCAAGATCTACCTGGGCGAGATCAAGACCTGGAACGATGCCGCGATCCAAAAACTCAATCCGAACGTCGATCTGCCCTCGGCGGCGATCACGGTCGTGCATCGTTCGGACGCTTCGGGCACGACGTTCAATTTCACCGATTATCTTTCGAAAGTGTCGCCCGACTGGAGCAGCAAGGTCGGCGAGAATACAAGTGTCGAATGGCCGGTCGGTCTCGGCGGCAAAGGCAACCAGGCCGTCGCCGATTATGTCATGGAGACCAAGGGCGCGATCGGCTATGTCGAATATGCCTATGCGAAGCAGGACAGGCTCACGGTCGCGAAGCTCGTCAACAAGGACGGCAAGATTGTGAGCGCGACCATGGCGTCCTTTGAAGCCGCGGCGGCCAACGCCGATTGGGCGCATGCGCCCGGCTTTTATCAGATCCTGACGGACCAGCCCGGTGCTGCCTCTTGGCCGCTCACGGCCGCGACCTTCGTCGTGATGCCGAAGCAGCCGCAAGATCCTGTTGCCGCCACCGAAGCCTTGAAATTCTTTTCCTGGGCTTTCGCGAATGGCGCCGAAGCGGCGGAGGACTTGGATTATATCCCGATTCCGGCTGCTGTCGTGACCCTCATCGAGCAAGAATGGGCGGAACAGATCAAGGGGCCCGACGGCAAAGCGCTCTTGAATTGAAGTCCACAGAAGAGAACGGTTTCTTAGCAGCTTCCCCAGTCGGTCCGCGGACCGTCAAAATTACAAAGGCTGCGCGCCCTGGAGCTGCAGCGATCTCGGCGACGCAAATCAATTGCTCATCACCAGCGCCCAATAAACCTTGTAGCGCGTGCCCGGCGCATAGGCAGTCGCGATGCCAAGACGCCGCACCGGCGGATCGAGCAGATTGGCGTTGTGGTCCGGCGAGCGGCGCCAGCCGGCCACGACATCGGGCAGTGAAAAATAACCTGCCGAGACGTTTTCGACGGCCGTCAGTCCGGTCAAGTGCGCGGCTTCGAGACGCGCGGTCAAATTGCCGTTGACCTCATGGCTCAACAGATCATGCGACGCCATGGCATCGGCTTGCGCCTGCGCAAACTTCTGCAGAACGGGATCGGTTTGAACGGCGCCGAGCGCATGTTCGCGCCGATATTGCGAAATCATGTCGGCCGCAGCAGCAGGATCGACATGCACTTCACTCGCGCGGCGTTCGCGGTCCGTCATCTCGACAGGCGGCGCAGCTGGAGGCGCCTGTTTCTCGGCACAGGCCGCGAGCAGGAGAATCGCAGCGAGGAAGATCGCACGAGAAGCGTGTTTGAACATGTCGAAGAGAGGTTTCAAAGTTGGCGGGAAGCAACGCCGTCTTTTATCCAATCTCTTTCACATTGCCTAGCCCCTCGGCGGGCTCTTCGCGGCCGGCCGAAGGCGCGACTGTCTTCAAAAGCGGTTCGAATTTATCGAGCCCGGCGAGCGTCACGATGCTCGTCGGCGGCGGTCCGGCAAGCCAGCCTTCGAGCTTGAGTTTCCGGAAGATTTCGAAATTGAGATCGCTTTTGACCGCTAACATTGTCGCGATATCGGCGACGAAACAATAGATTTCAAAATTTATGTGGACCGTATCGAAACTGCTGAACGTTATGAAGGGAGCGGGAGTTTTGAGGACGAGTTCGTGGCTTTTGACGATCGCCTCGATCGCGTCGCGCGCTTTTACGGGATCGGCGGACAGATCTATCGAGACCGCGATCTTGACACGGCCGACCCGATCGGTCCGAACGAAGTTCTTGACGACGCCGGTGACGAGGTTGGAATTTGGAATGATCACCGCGGCGCGGTCGAAGGTTTCTATTTCCGTTGAGCGCACGTTGATGCGCCGGACGAATCCTTCATCGCTGCCGACGACGATCCAGTCGCCGGCGCGAATGGCCCTTTCCCAAAGCAATATCAATCCGGAAACGAAATTATTGACGATCGATTGCAGACCGAAGCCGATGCCGATCGACAGCGCGCTGGCGACGATCGCCAGCTTTTCGAAACTCACGCCGACATAGGCCAGCGAAATGAGAACCGAAACGCTGATGCCGACATAGCCGAGGCTCGTCTTGATGGCGTTGCGGAAACCGAGATCCAATGACGTGTGCGGCA
>JBKQHN010000236.1:0-42101 GCA_052148755.1 Beijerinckiaceae bacterium
AGCCCCGACTGGACTGCCTGGAGATGTGGCCGAGCGGCTGAAGGCGGCGGTTTGCTAAACCGTTATAGGGTTGTAAAGCCCTATCGAGGGTTCGAATCCCTCCGTCTCCGCCAGTCCCGTGAAGCCCCAATTGGAGAGTTCGGAAATGACGGGTGAGCTGCTGCGCTCACGCGATTCGAGCGGTTCATACGAGGCCGCACAGTTCGCCATCGGCACCGCAACGATGTGCCGCACTCGCAGCTTGGGATGAAGTCCGAGCCAATGCCGTGTTCGGCGACTGCCCCGCACGCCAATGCCTGGCCGCTTTCAGCTTGCTTCGCCGCTTCGCCCGTGCGCAGAAGGTTTTCACCTTTTGCCGCGCACACGTGCGCGGCCTCGATTGCGGCGAGGTCCGTGGAGTTGGAAGAGACCTTGATGACTGGAGCGCTCCGCCGCAGGAAGGTTTTGGCGAAGCCTCGCTGGCCACGCACGCGGCCGGGGTTTGTTCGCTCTACGGCGAACCGCGTCGTTGAAACATCCCGGCGCCTCGCGAGGCTCGCAAGCTTCTCAGCGATCTTGCCTCGGATAGCCCATGTAGGGCTCGCCACGGCAGCCGTGTTCATGCTGACGTCCATTCACCTTGCACTGGCGCAGGACGAATCCGTCAAAACAAAAGCCGTAAATGCCGCGCCAGCGCCCTTGCCGCCGATGCGTCCAAGCAACCTGGCCCCGGCACCCCTACCCAGCGTGCCAGTTCCGCAACAGGAGCCTTCGGCGAAAGATTCGCGGACGCGAGACCCCTCTGCGGGAGACTCGTCTTTGAACCTTTCACCGTACAGGCTGCACACGCTCCCCCCGGCCCCACGCGCACGAATGCACGAATGCGGCATCGAATGGCAGCGAATGAAGGCCGCGGGAGCTGCGACTGAGGAGACTTGGTACACTTTCGCGCAGACGTGCCTGGCGCGATAAGCCGTCCCTCAGCTTCCGAACCGATCTCTTGCGCAAGCGGACGGATTCTCAAATGCCGCCCGCTTCAAGCGAGAACGAGACGGGACAACCGGCGAGACTTTCTCTTCAACTGCGTCTTCAGTTGTGCGACATTCGATGAGCGCACGCCTGAAGCCCGCTATGAGAGACTGCGACCGGCCGTCTCCGTCCGCCTCCGCTGCAAAAGCTTAGGCCGTCTCCGGGGCCGCTGGCGCAGGAGCCGGAGTCTTCGGCTTGCGAGCAGCTGACCTGCGCGCCGACTTTTTGGGGCTGGCCTTCTTCGACGCCTTTTTGGCAGCGGCTTTCTTCGCCGGTGATTTACGCGCCGTGGTCTTGGCAGCCTTCTTCGCGGCTGTCTTGGCAGTGCCCTTCTTAGCGGCAGTCTTCTTCTTTGCGGCGGCTTTCTTCGTTGCCCCCTTCTTAGTGACCGCCTTGCGGGCGACCTTTTTCGCGACTGTCTTCTTCGCTGCAGTCTTCTTTGCAGGTTTGCGTTTGGTGGTTGCCTTCACCATGATGTAGTTCCCTCTGCTATTTCGTCGGCGCATTTGCGTACCGACAAGAGGCCTGATTAGCGTAGCGCGGTTAATCAGTCGTGCAAGAGGTGCGAGTATATAAAAATGCGAATCGCGCTTCAATCATGCTCATAAAAGCGAACAACAAAGCGCTCAAACAACCGTTGAATCGCATTTTGAAGCCACATGCACGTTGCCCTTTCGAGCCCATGCAGAGCCTGCTTGCCGCTGCATGACCATCCCTGAAAAACCCACATGCGCGTGCGCGAACTCACCTCAATCGAGCCTGCCAAAGATTGACGCGGCTTGATAAAAGCCTTTGTTTTTCTTGACGCTATGAAGTTTTGCGATGGTCCTGAGCGGACGTTGTTCAACGCCTCGAGCACGTGCGGCAGGAGGATCAAACAGGTTTTGGCGAAGCCTTGAACGAGCGCTTCGTGCACGCGATCCCGAACCTTTGCGGACGCTGAGACAGTGCGCCCGACAACCTGCAAAAAGATGATGCGCGGCGTCGAAAAAAAATTGTGGGACGACGAAAAAAAATGCCGCGAGAGGACCGTTGCATGGGTTCCGAAGCAGCAATTACGAACGAATCACTTCGATCGCGACGTGATTCGCAGCCAGATCAGACGCCGAGTCTGGCCTTCAAGAGCTCGTTGACGGCCTGCGGATTGGCTTTGCCGCCGGTCTGTTTCATCACCTGTCCAACAAACCAGCCGAGCAAGGAAGGCTTGGCTCGAGCTTGTGCGACTTTGTCGGGATTGGCCGCGATGATCGCATCGACAGCCGCTTCGATGGCGCCGAGATCGGTGACCTGCTTCATGCCGCGCGCCTCGACAACTGCCGCGGGATCGGCGTCCTTTTCCTCGTGGATGAGGATGGCAAGCAGGTCCTTGGCAATCTTGCCGGAGATTGTGCCGTCGGCGATGAGATCGACGAGGCCAGCGATTTGCGCCGGCTCGAGATGGGTCTGCGGCACCGAGAGCCCGATCGAGTTGGCGTAGGCCGCGACATCGCCCATGATCCAATTGGCGACGGCCTTCGGATCACGCGGTTTGCCGGCATGGGCCACCGCGGCTTCGAAATAATCGGCTGTTTCCCGGTCGGCGACGAGAACACCGGCATCATAGGCGGGCAGGCCGTAATCGGCCATGAAGCGGGCCTTCTTGGCATCCGGCAATTCGGGCAGGAAGGCCGCGAGCGCATCGACATAGGCCTGGTCGAACTCGAGCGGCAAAAGATCCGGATCGGGGAAATAGCGATAATCATGCGCCTCCTCTTTGGAGCGCATGGACCGCGTCTCGCCGCGGCCGGGATCGAAAAGCCGCGTCTCCTGATCGATCTTGCCGCCGTCCTCGATGACGCCGATCTGTCGGCGCGCCTCGGTTTCGATCGCCTGGCCGATGAAGCGGATCGAGTTCACGTTCTTGATCTCGCAGCGGGTGCCGAAGGCGTCACCGGGCCGCCGGACCGACACATTGACGTCGGCGCGCAGCGACCCCTGCTCCATATTGCCGTCGCAAGTGCCAAGATAGCGCAGAATCGTCCGCAGCTTGGTCACATAGGCCTTGGCCTCTTCGGCCGAGCGCATGTCGGGCTTCGAAACGATTTCCATCAAAGCGACGCCGGACCGGTTGAGATCGACGAAGGACTCCGTGGCGGACTGGTCGTGCAGCGATTTTCCGGCATCCTGTTCGAGATGCAGCCGTTCGATCCCGACCTCGATCTGCTCGGTCGGCGACACATCGACGATCACGGTCCCTTCGCCGACGATCGGGTTCTTGTACTGGGAGATCTGATAGCCTTGCGGCAAGTCCGGGTAGAAATAATTCTTGCGGTCGAAGACCGAGCGCAGATTGATTTTGGCTTTCAGGCCGAGGCCGGTGCGCACCGCCTGGGCGACGCATTCTTCGTTGATGACCGGCAACATGCCCGGCATGGCGGCATCGACGAACGAGACATGGGCGTTGGGTTCTCCGCCGAATTCGGTCGAAGCGCCGGAGAACAGCTTGGACTGCGAGGTGACCTGCGCATGAACCTCCAGGCCGATCACGATTTCCCAGTCGCCGGTGGCGCCTTTGATGAGCTTCGAGGGCTTTGCTTGCGTGTTCATAGCTTGGTTCTCTTACGTAAGAAGTCGGCGGTCAGATCCATCTCGGATTTCAGCATAGGTGCAGCGTCACCTTCGACCCCAACCCGCTCAAACAAGCGAATGATGACCTCTTGATATTCAGGAAACCTCCGGAGCTCAAATACCGCCGCCACCTTGGAGGCGATGGAGCCTCCCTTGCTGCCGATGTGTTCCATCACTTCGAAGAACCGCTCGTATCGTTCTCGCCGGATCTCGCTTTGGCGTAGACGAACATATGCAGCGGCGGACCAAGCCAAAGCACAAAGGGGCACAGAAACGCTGAGAATCGCCGCTATTTGGGCTGTTTGATCCAACGTCATCGCAATTTCCCTCAGGTTCGGCCGTCAAGACTTCCACCCCACCCGGCCGCTTCGCGGCCACCCTCCCCTTTTCAGGGGAGGGATTGGCGCCGTGCTTCGGCCTCTCGGTAGATCGTTTCAACGACAGCGTCGACATTGTCGTTGACCTCATTGTTCCAAAACCGAAGCACTTTGAAGCCTGCTGCTGCGAGCCTTGCATCCCGCTCGGCGTCACGCCGTGCATTGGCAGTCTCACCATGTTGAGCGCCGTCAATTTCGATCACCAACCTTGAGTGCAGGCAAGCAAAATCGACGATGAAGCCTTCGCGCGGCACTTGCCGGCGAAAGTGAAAGCCCTGCTTTTTTAGCGCACGGAGATGGACCCACAACTTCACCTCCTGTGGCGTCATCACTTTGCGCAAATGCCGAGCGATCTCGTTAGCCATCGACCTCTCGCGCGCAATCCCTCCCCGGCACGGGGAGGGTGGCAGCGGCGCAGAGCGCCGCTGACGGGTGGGGTTCACGCCCACCATCTCGGCGGCAATTCGATCTTCGGCGCCGCTTGTTCAATGGCCGAGGCAAGCGAGAACAAAGTCTCTTCGTCAAAGGGCCGGCCGATGAGCTGAAGTGCCAGCGGCAAGCCTTCGGCGGACAGGCCTGCCGGCACCGCGATGCCGGGGAGCCCCGCCATGTTGACGGTTACGGTGAACACGTCGTTCAAATACATTTCGACGGGATCGGACGTGCCTTTCTCGCCCTGGCCGAAAGCGGCCGACGGCGTCGCGGGCGTCAAAATGGCGTCGACTCCGGCGGCAAAAGCCGCCTCAAAATCGCGTTTGATCAAAGTCCGGATCTTCTGCGCGCGCACATAATAGGCATCATAATAGCCAGCCGAAAGCACATAAGTACCGATCATGATGCGGCGGCGCACTTCTTTGCCGAAGCCTGCGGCGCGGGTATTTTCATAGAGATCGGCAATATCCTTGCCCGGCACCCGCAACCCGTAGCGTACGCCGTCGTAACGGGCGAGATTGGAGGAGGCCTCGGCCGGCGCGACAATGTAGTAAGCCGGCAGGGCATAGCGCGTATGCGGCAGCGAGATCTCGACGATCTTGGCCCCGGCGGCGCGCAACCAGGCGACGCCTTCGCTCCACAGCTTTTCGATCTCGGCGGACATGCCGTCGAGCCGATATTCCTTCGGGATGCCGACCGTCTTGCCGGCTATCGAGGTGCCGATCGCCGCTTCGTAGTTGGGCACCGGCGCATCGACGGATGTCGTGTCCTTACGATCATGACCGGCCATCGAGCGCAGCAAGATCGCCGCGTCGCGCACATTGCGTGCGATCGGACCGGCCTGGTCGAGGGACGAAGCAAAGGCCACGATACCCCAGCGCGAACAGCGCCCGTAAGTGGGTTTGATCCCAACCGTGCCGGTGAACGCGGCGGGCTGCCTGATCGAGCCGCCGGTGTCGGTCGCCGTCGCCCCAAAACACAGACGCGCCGCAACGGCAACCGCCGAGCCGCCCGACGAGCCGCCGGGGACGAGTTTGACGTTCGAGCCGGACCGCCGCCACGGCGAAGTGACGGGCCCGAAATGAGATGTCTCGTTCGATGAACCCATGGCAAACTCGTCGAGGTTGAGCTTGCCGAGCATCACGGCGCCATCGCGCCAGAGGTTGGCTGTGACGGTCGATTCATATGGAGGGATGAAGCCCTCGAGGATGTGGCTCGCTGCCGTCGTCTGGACCCCCTTCGTGCAATAGAGGTCCTTTATCGCCAGCGGCACGCCCTCGAGCGGCCGCGCCTCGCCTCTTGCGAGACGCGCGTCGCTTTGCGCCGCCATGGCCAGCGCCTGCTCCGGCGTCTCGACGATGAAGGCATTGAGCGGGCGCGCCTTCTCGACGGCCTCCACATGCGCCGTGGCGAGTTCGACGGCAGAAAACTTCTTACTTGCGAGCCCGCTGCAGGCCTCGGCAAGGCTGAGATCGGTCAAATCGGTCAAGAGCGCTTCTTTCTCTCTTTATATATAGTGAGCACGCTGCAGTTTGGCGCCCTGCCCGCCATACCGTCGCGCCTGGCCTCGCAGCGTCGAAATCCGTTCTGCCCGAACAGCTGCTTGCCATGCGACGCGCGCAGACAGGGACGCGTCGGCCTTATTCGACGACCTTCGGCACTACAAAATAATGGTCTTCGGCCGTCGGCGCGTTGGCGATAATGGCTTCGGCCTGTTCCCCGTCGTCCACGACGTCCGGCCTTTGCTTCATGCGCATCGGTATGACGGAGGTCATAGGCTCGACACCTTCGACATCGACTTGATTCAATTCCTCGACGAAGGCGAGAATGGAATTGAGCTCGGCGGCCAGATGTGGCAGGTCGGCATCGGCCACTTTGATACGGGCGAGATGGGCGATACGACGGACGGTCGCCTGATCGACGGACATGGGCACTCTCGGGCTTGCGAGCAAAAGCAGGAGCGAGCCTATAGCACCGCGACGGTATGGGGGGCAATGTACCGAGCGCGCGGACCTGCGGACCCATCCGCCGGCGGCGGCTTGCAAGCTTTGCCGGCACGAATAGGGTGAAGCTCAGACAGCCGCAGCCGAGCCCGGAACGCTCACACTGGACATGGCTCGCGCCGACCGCTTTCAGTGCGCAAATTCAGGGATGAAGCCACTAGAGCGGGATGCGGAAAAGTGGGAACCGGTTTTCCTCATCCCGCTCTAAACTATCAGAATCGATCACGTTGATGATTTTGGATTGCTTCAAGCCAAAGTCATCGTGATCTACGGACCGAAAGTGAAGAATTTGGAGATCATCGATCTCGCGCCGCGGCTTGGCCCTTTACAAAGGCTGATGGGGATAGATCTCGGGACGAAGACCATCGGCCTCGCCGTGTCGGATGTCGAACGCCGGCTCGCCAGCCCCTTGGTGACCATTCGCCGCACGAAATTCACAGCGGATGCCGCGCAATTGCTCGAACAGGCAAAAAAATTCGAGATCGCGGCCTTCGTGATCGGCTTGCCGCTGAATATGGACGGGAGCGAGGGGCCGCGCGTGCAATCGACCCGCGCCTTTGTTCGCAATTGCCGGGCGCTCACGGCTTTGCCATTCATATTCTGGGACGAGCGACTGTCGACCGCTGCCGTGACGCGCTCCTTGATCGAGCAGGACTTGTCACGGGCGAAGCGGGCGGACGTCGTGGACCGCATGGCGGCTGCCTATATCTTGCAGGGCGCGCTCGATCGCTTGAACAATTTGAGGTTGGAAAATCCTTGAGAGTCAGGTGGAAAAACGGCCTCGCTTGGCGAGCCCGGAGTCGGGTCTCAGGCTTGAACCACGGTCAGGTCGCGGCGCGCAAGGGTCTCAGTTTGGCCTCGCGCTTGCCAAAGCCTAAATAGGTCTCGACAACCCGCTCATTCTGCGCGAGTTCGCGCGCCGGCCCTTCGAGCGCCATCGTGCCGGTCTCGAGCACATAGCCGTAATCGGCGATCTGCAAAGCGGCATGAGCGTTTTGCTCGATGATGAGAATCGACACGCCGCGCTGGCGCAAGGAACTCACGGTCTCGAGGACTTCTCGGACGATGCGGGGCGCCAGGCCAAGGCTCGGTTCATCGAGCATGAGGAGCCTGGGGCGGGCCATCAGGGCACGCCCGATCGCGAGCATCTGCCGTTCTCCGCCCGAGAGCGTCGCCGCACGCTGCTTACAGCGTTCCTTAAGGCGCGGAAACAGGGTGTAGATCTCGTCCAAGACCGCTTGCCGTTCGGCGCCGCTGCCCCGATGCCAGCCATAGGCGCCGAGGATGAGGTTGTCGGCGACACTCATCGGTCCAAACAATTCGCGCTTTTCAGGCACGAGACAAAGACCGCTGCCGACACGCGCCTCGATCGAACGACGGGTGATATCTTCGCCCCTATATTCGATCCGGCCGCGACTCGGCAAAAGCCCCATGACGGCATTGAGCAAAGTCGTTTTGCCGGCCCCGTTTGGGCCGATGACTGTCACGATCGCACCCTCGGCCACTTCGAGGTTGACCTTTTGCACGGCCTCGACCTTGCCGTAGGCAACGCGAAGATCGACGACTTTCAAGATCGTGCTCATGCCGCGACCCCAAGATAGGCCTCTTGCACGGCGCGATCGGCCTGAACGTCCTCGGGCGAACCTTCCGCGATCTTCTGCCCGAAGTCCATCACGACGAGCCTGTCGACGAGGTTCATCACGAAATCCATGTCGTGCTCGACGATGAGAATGCTCATGCCTTGCGCGCGCAACTGCGCGAGCACCCGGCCGAGTGCTTCCTTTTCGTGGTAACGCAAGCCGGCGGCCGGTTCATCAAGCAGCAAAAGGTCCGGATCCGCCGCGAGCGCCCGGGCGATCTCCAGAATTCTCTGTTGTCCCAGCGCCAGGCTTCCGGCGCGATCATTGGCATGCGTCGCAAGGCCCACCCGCTCGATCTGCCGGTACGCCTCGGCAAGGAGGGCGCTTTCCTCTTTGCGGTCAAGGCGAAGAATCGAGGCAAGAGCGCCTTTGCGGCTGCGCAGGTGAGCCCCGATGGCAACATTTTCGAGCGCCGACATTTCCGTCCGCAACTGCACATGCTGGAAGGTGCGTGCGACGCCGAGCCTTGCGATCTCGCGCGAGGCGAGTTCACTGATGATCCGCCCACGCAGGCGTATTTTGCCGGCACCAGTGCGCAAGACCCCGGTGATCAGGTTGAACAAAGTGCTCTTGCCCGCGCCATTCGGGCCGATGAGCCCGAGGATCTCGCCTTTTCGCAGCTCGAAAGAGATTCTGTTGACAGCGATAAGGCCGCCGAACTGGCGCGTCACGTTCTCGAGCACGAGCAAAGCGCCGCCTCCCGCAGCAAGCGGACGCGCCGCCAGAGGCGGCGCCTTTGCCGGAGCGTCGGGCAACGCCGCTTCGGGGAGGAAACGCAGAGCCAGAGGTACGATGCCCGCGCGTGCGCGGTGCAGGACCAGGACCATGAGAATGCCAAAAGCGATGTTTTCCAGCGCGCCGCTCGTTCCGAACAGGCGCGGCAGCACATCTTGCAGGACGTCGCGCAGAATCGTCAGGAGACCCGCACCGACGAGTGCGCCCCAGATCGAGCCGGCACCGCCAACGACCGCCATGAACAAATATTCGATGCCCGCACCGATTCCGAACGGGGTCGGATTTACGAAGAGCAATAGATGCGCGTAAAGCCAGCCCGAAAGGCTCGCCAGCAGCGCCGCGTGAACGAAGATGAGGAGCTTCAAACGCACCGTGTTAACGCCGAAGGATTCCGCCATGACGACGCGGCCGCGCAGGCATTTGATTGCCCGCCCGGTCCGCGAATTGAGCAGATTTGCAACCGAAAGGAGCCCCAACAGGACGCAAACCCAAATCAGGTAGCAGTATTCGCGCGGGTCGCGCAATTCATGGCCGAAAATCGCGACCGGCGCGACACCCGTCATCCCGTCATGGGCGCCGAGAGCCTGAATATTGCCGACCAGGAAATATAGGCTGATGCTCCAGGCAATCGTACTCAGCGGAAGGAAGTGCCCGGAAAGCCGCAAAGTCACCATGCCGATCGCCGTAGCGGCGAGACCAGAAATCAGAAAGCCGGCGCCAAGGCCGATCCATGGTGAAAGGCCGCAGACAGTCGTCAGATAGGCGCTCGTATAGGCGCCGAGGCCGACGAAGGCCGCCTGCCCGAACGAAGTCAATCCGCCTATTCCGGTCAACAGAACGAGACCGAGGGCCACGAGCGACGAGAGCCCGATATAGTTCATCAGCGTGATCTGATAGTTCGGCAAGACGAGGGGAGCGAGGCAGACGGCCAGAAGGAAGAGGCCGAGCGCAAAGGGGCGCCAGTTCATTCGTCTTCCTCTTCGGTGATGTCAGCGTTGAAATTGCGCAGCAGCAGCACGGGTATGATGAGGGCGAAGACGATGACGTCCTTGAAAGCACTCGCCCAGAAGGACGAAAATGTCTCGAGCAGTCCGATGAACAAGGCGCCGAAGGCAGCGAGGGGATAGGAGACGAGGCCGCCAAAAATCGCGGCGACGAACCCCTTGAGGCCGATGAGGAAGCCGGTGTCATAATATATCGTCGTCACCGACGATATTAGAATGCCGGAAACGCCGCCGATCAGAGCCGCGAAGAAAAACGCGATATTGCCGGCCCGCACCGGATCTATTCCGACAAGGCGTGCGCCGGTACGGTTGAAGGTCGTTGCCCGCAGTGCCTTGCCCTGCAAGGTGAACTCGAAAAACAGGAACAAGAGCACGATCAGTGCCAATGCGATGGCGACGACAAAGCCGGTCTGGCCAGACAGCATGAAACCACCGACCGCAGCGCGCGCCGTGACGAGCGGCGCTGTCCGCACTCCTTCGGGTCCAAAGAAGAAGAGCCCGAAGCCAACGAGAGCCAGATGAATCGCCACCGCAACGATGAGGAGCACGAGCACGGAGGCCCCGGCAATCGGCTCGAAGACGACGCGATAGAGGATCGGCCCAAGCGGCACCACGATTAAGAGCGTGATCAGCATGCCGACCCAATCCGGCAAATCCAAAGTGCTCGTCTGCCAGACGAGCAGCGCAATGGCGATGGGAACGAAGAGATAGAGCAGCGCGGATCTGAGCCGCGCCGTGCTGCGCTCACCGCGCAGGTAAATCCAGGCATCCTTGGCTGCAACGAGAAGGCCGCCGGCAACCAGAAGATAGACCGTTCCGGGCATCCGATGAGTTTGCACGGCCGCCAGCGTCAGAGCCGCATAGCTGACGATCTCGCCCTGTGGAATGAAGATGATGCGCGTGACGGAAAACACCATGACGAGCACGAGAGCGAGCAAAGCGTAGATCGCGCCGTTGCTGAGCCCGTCCTGAGCAAGAAGCACGGCTATGAAACTGTTCAAGGCTCTACCCTTCTGCGCTTGCTGTGCAGCATGTCTTCATTTCCGAAAAAGAGCTCGCGATGGCTGTCGGACCGAAGCGCTAGAGAAGCGCCGCCTCCCGTCCGGCGCCCGAACTGCGCCGGACGAGTTGCGACCTTCTCTTTGCTCTTCATATAACCTGAATCCGAACGATTTCGGGGGTCCATACCAGCAAAACGTCTTCGCGAGTGCTATTTGCCGGAGCCGCAACACCTGTTCCTAGGTCACGATGACTTTGGGTTCAATTAACCCAAAGTCATGAACGTGATCGATTCCAATAGTGCAGAGCGGGATATGCAGATAAGTCTACGCAATCTGCAGAAACTTGATTGCGCGGGAAAAGTGGGTTCCACTTTTCCTCATCCCCCTCATGGGAAACGGCCGTATCGGACGCTTCGCGAAGGTCTCGATTATGATTTCGGGAAACCCTCCGCGACCGCACGGCAGATTGGTGCCTGGAAAATGGCGCAGTGCACCGGCAGGACTCGAAAATCATTCGGCCGGCACATATTTCCATTTGCCATTCTCGACCGTAACCAAAACCTCACCGCGAAGATCGGCCCCATTATGGTCGGTGGCACTCATATTATAGATGGCCGAAGTCGTGACGACTTCCTTCGTCTGCTGGAGGAAATCGCGCAGTTTGGTTCTGAACTCGGGCGTACCGCTCTTGCTACCCGCCGCCAAGGCTTGCTTGATGGCATTCTGGATCAGCAGATAGGCATCGTATCCGGTCGCGCCAAAGAGCGACCGGCTATTTGCGCCGAACTTCGCCTCGTAGCTGTTGACGTAGTCGACGGCAACGGATTTGATCGGGTTTTTGTCGGCCAATTGCTCGGCGACGAGAACCGGCGGGGACGCCAGGCGCACGCCCTCGATGTCACTGCCGCCGACGCGCAGGACATCGGCATTGGCCATCCCTTGATTGACGTAGATTTGGCCGCGGTAGCCGAGTTTCTTCAATTCGAGCACCGGCAGCATGCCGGGCGTCCCGGAAGCCCCGATTATGACCGCGTCCGGCGTGGTCGACATGACGCGCAGGGCTTGCGCCGTGACGCTCGTATCGGTGCGGTTGTACCTCTCATCGGCAAGGGACTTGATCCCGCCGGGCGTCAAGACCTTTTCGAAGCCGCCGGTAAATGCATTGCCGAAAGCATCATTGAACCCAATGAAGGCGACGGTTTTGGCTCCGCGCTTCCGCAGGTCCTCGAGGACATAGGCCGCCTGGAGCGCTTCACCTGGTGTAATTTTGAAGGCCCAGGTCTTGTTCCCCTCGGCAGGGGTGGCAATCACGTTGGACCCGGCAAGGCTCACCATCACCGTCTGCGCCGGTGCGACAACTTCTAGCAGCGCAAGCGAAGTCGGCGTGATGGAAGGGCCGATGATCGCGTCGACTTTTTCTTCATCGACCAGTTTGCGGGCGGCTTTCACAGCGGTCGTCGTATCGCTCGCGTCATCAAGCACGATGTAACGCACCGCTTCGCCGCCGATCGATGTCGGCAGCAGCTCGACGGTGTTCCGCACGGGAATCCCGAGCGAAGCTGCCGGCCCCGTCAAGGAGACGACGACGCCGATCCTAATCTCCGCCTGGGCGGACGAAGCATAGAGTAACCCAGCAATTGCAACGAGTGCCGATAGTCTCACGCGAGTCTCCTCCACTTGAATCGTTTTATCTTTGTCGGATTCGCACCACTAACTCTTAGACCCGGTGGCCGACTTATC
Organism: Beijerinckiaceae bacterium; assembly: GCA_052148755.1. Taxonomy (GTDB): domain Bacteria; phylum Pseudomonadota; class Alphaproteobacteria; order Rhizobiales; family Beijerinckiaceae; genus Methylovirgula. The sequence goes on from JBKQHN010000236.1 coordinate 12,548, forward strand.
CTTGACCCTTGAGTCCCAACCGTAAGGGGCGGGCCACTGGCGATCCTCCGGCATGTTTTCCCGTTCAGGCCGCTAAGTCGGTAGTCCGCCCGTCCAATCTATAATACATCGTGGTGCCGTCGCAATGTGTGTTGGACTTGATTTTGATGCGCCCCTGGGTCCGGCCGGGATAGGAACGAGATACGGGCGGGGAGGTGGCGCTCACTTCGCGACGTGCTATGGGTCGCTTACGATTGTTCGCGTCAGATGCAACGAATCTTTCTAGGCCGTTGCGGCCTTCGCAGCCTTCGCTGCAACCTTCGCCCGCAGCTTCTCGACGTCGACGACGAAGCGGCTGTGGCTGCCGCGGCTGATTTCCTCGACAGGGTCTTTCGCCAGCAGATCGAAGGTGACGAGGCGGCCATCGATCTTGCTAACTGTTACTGTGATGTCGACGTGCATGCCGCGCAACGTCGCGCCGCCATGGGAAATGCTGACGCCGGTCCCAACCGAGTCCTCGCCAGGGTCCGTGTAGCCGAGGAGAAACTCACGGCAGGCGATTTCGAAGTCGCGCACGAGTTCCGGAGTGGCGTAGACTCGCAGCGTCTCACCAAGGAAGTCGATGGTGCGCGGGGTGTCGATTTCGATCCGGCGAGTTGCCGACGAGCCGACGTTCAAGGTTGTTTTCATAAGGGGTCTCCTCTGTGAACGGGTTGCATCGTCAATATGATAGAAATTGTTGCCGTTGGAATATTATTGTTGCGTCACATTCCTGTCTGTGCTGTTCACCGGAAATGGCGCCCCTGGCCGGCTCAACCGCGAGCTTCTCGACCAGTGCGCCGACCGCTGCAGGAATTGCGAGAGCATCGCATCTCCTCGACTGCAGTAACGGCGCCCGCCCAGCTGCCTCGACTTATTTCGGACGCTTGTCAATCACCCGCTTCGCCTTGCCGACGACCGTGCGCTCGATCATGTCCGTCTCGACGACATGAATCTTGGTGGTGACGCCGATCAGCGACTTGATGTGGTGAGCGACATCGTGGCCGATCGCCTCGCGCTGCGCTGCGTCGACATGGCCCGACAATTCGGGCTGGAGTTCGACAAACACGTCGAGCTCGTCCAGATGCCCCTCTCGCGTGATCTGAATCTGGTATTGGGCGCAGAGGTTCGGGTTCTTCAGCAGGACTTCTTCGATCTGCGTGGGGAAGACATTCACGCCGCGGATAATCAGCATGTCGTCCGAGCGCCCGGTGATCTTGTCCATGCGGCGCATGACGCGCGCCGTGCCCGGCAACAGCCGCGTCAGGTCGCGCGTACGGTACCGGATGATCGGTTGCGCTTCCTTGGTGAGGGAGGTGAACACGAGCTCGCCGTCAGCCCCGTCCGGCAGTACGTCGCCGCTGACGGGATCTATAATCTCCGGATAGAAATGATCTTCCCAGATATGCGGACCGTCCTTGGTCTCGACGCATTCGCACGCCACACCCGGTCCGACGACCTCGGACAGGCCGTAGATATCGATCGCGTCAATGCCCAGGCGCGCCTCGATCTCCCTGCGCATTTCGTTGGTCCAGGGTTCGGCGCCGAACATGCCTATGCGCAAAGTGGTGCTGTTCGGCTTGATGTTCTGGCGCATCAATTCGTCGGCGATGGTCAGCGAATACGACGGCGTGCACATCAGCACGGTGGGCTTGAAGTCCTGGATCATCTGCGCCTGCTTCTCGGTCTGGCCGCCGGACATCGGAATGACCGTCGCGCCGAGACGTTCGGCGCCGTAGTGTGCGCCAAGCCCGCCGGTGAACAGGCCGTAGCCATAGGAATTGAGGATAATGTCGTCGGCGGTCACGCCGGCCGCGCGCATGGAGCGCGCCATAACAGATGCCCACATGGAGACATCGCGTGCGGTATAGCCGACCACGGTGGGCTTACCGGTGGTGCCTGAGGAGGCGTGAAGCCGGACGATGTCGCGCATCGGTACGGTGAACATCCCGTAGGGATAGTTGTCGCGCAGGTCGGCCTTTGTGGTGAACGGGAATTTGGCCAGATCGGCTAAGGATTTCAGATCCTCAGGGTGGACGCCGGCTTTATCGAACTTGCCGCGATAGTGCGCAATATTGTCGTAGGCGTGCTTTAATGACCATTTGAGTCGCGCCAACTGCAGCGCAAGCAATTCATCGCGACTGGCGACTTCGATGGCTTCGAGCCCCATCGGCTTCAATCTCATATTCATGCCCGCCTCCCTTATGCCGTATAGATTTTTGCTCGCGGCTCAGCGCGTCATTTGCTTTTGGGCGATCCGCCGGTCCTGCGATCGAGACGGAGAACCGCTCGGCTGCCGGTCGTTTCGTTGTGCGCGGAACGGTCGAATGGCGCCGCCCGGCGCCGGGGCGTAGCGCCCCTCGACCTCGACGACGTCGTCGTCGACGGTCTTACAACCCCTCATCGTCTCTCCCCATCTCTTGTCTGTGTTCTGTTTCGTATTTCTTCGTCGCCGCGGTCTCAGGCTGCGTTCGATTTCGTGGCGATCTGCTCGATAATGGCGCGGTTCTCTTCGACCTTCGCCTGAATGTGTCGGATTTGATCTTCGTCGAGATGTCTGAAGCGCCCCATCGCCTTGAGGTAATCGGTGACCGGCAGCGGCGCGTCGACCGGACGGGTAAAATGCAGGCCGTCGCTCGGGCTGAACTCCCAGAGCATGACGAAATTGGTCTCGACCGCCTTTCGCGCCACTTCCATATTCTGGTCGGTCGGAAAGCGCCAACCCGTCGTGCACGGCGAATAGACATGCAGATAGGCGAAGCCATGCTTTGAAGCGACGATCGCCTTGTCGAGCTTGTCGTACAAATCCTCCATGAAGGCGGTCGATGCGGTCGCTACGTAGGCGCAGCGATGGTTGACCATAAGGAGGGGCAGGTTCTTCGCGTCCTGCGTCTTGCCTTTGGACTCTCGGCCCACCGGGGTCGTCGACGTCCATGCGCCATAGGGCGTACAGCTCGATCGCTGCATGCCCGTGTTCATATAGCCCTCGTTGTCGACCACCATGAACAGTATTTCCTCGCCGCGTTCGGCGGCGCCGGAGAGCGACTGAAAGCCGACATCGGATGCGCCGCCGTCGCCGGCAATCGCCATGGCCGTAACCTCGCGGCCATTGCGCTTGAGCTGGCGTTTGATGCCCGCCAGCATCGCGGCGGTATTGGTCAGCAGCGGATGAAAGACCGGAACCTTGGTGCCCGTCAGGCCGTTATAGCCGACCGAACCCATGCCCGGCACGCAGCCCGGCGGCGTCGCCAGCACGGTGTCGGGACCGACGCGGCGCAGCGTGTGGCGCATCAGCAGTTCGGTATTGCAGCCCTGGCAGCCGGCAAGCCCGGGTGTGAACAGATCCTCCCAGTCGCCGACCTCGTTGTAGATGCGCGCGGTCGTGACGTGACGCAGCGCCCCGGTCGGACAGGCCGACACGCAGGATGGCGCGCCGTCGCACATATCGCATTTGGCGACGCGTCCGTCCGATGCGTCGCGCGCGATGCCGGCATAAGCGCAACCTACGGTGCAAAGCAGGCAATCGACGCATTTGGCGCCATCCCATGCGATCACACCGCTTTCCGCATTCTTGGCGAGCGCGCCGGCCGGGCATACCGTGACGCATTTCGGATCGCCGCATTGGCGGCACATCGCCAGTTCAAATCCGAGTTCCGTGGGCATGAGCTGGAGGCGCGCACGCGCGACATCGTCTGCGCCGGTCTTGGCCGATGCGCAGGCGCTCATGCATTTATTGCACCCGTCGCACTTGGCGGCGTCGAAAGCGATAGTGGCGTATCCGTATCCCATGATCACTTCCACAAACGTGACATGAATTCCCGACCGGTCGTCAGCGGGTCGGCGACCAGTCGATCGAGCGCAGCCGAAATGTCGACGCGCCGCAGAATCAATTGCCGCATCACGCCGCCGTCGAAGAATTCGTTGACGCCGAACACGCCCTGCAGCCGGCCGTCTTTGACGACGACGCGCAAGTAGCGGTCGCCGGCTTTGTCATGGCGCACGTGTTCTTCGCCGCCGGCCGGCGTCACGCCGACCCCCACGGCGATCGCGTGGCGGCCGAAGAAATTGTATGTGTTCAGTGGCACACCGCCAGCGTAGCCCTTGACGCCCGGATCGCCCGCCATCGCCATGCCGGCGATACGTCCCTGCTCAGCCGCGTCGGGCAGGATCGCATTCATCACGGGGCGTTCGCCGAAGAAGTCCCTGGCCTGAGCGCAATCGCCAGCCGCCCAGACGTTCGCGACATTGGTACGCATGTAATCGTCGACGAGGATGCCAGCGTCATGCGCGACGCCGCTGCCCGCGAGATAGCCCATGTCGGGCTTGACGCCTGTCGCCGTCAGCAGCAGGTCAGCCTCGAGCGTCTGGCCATCGTCCAGATGCACCACGACTCCGCCGGCGCCCGGCGAGAGCCTGACGACGCGGCATCCGGTGAGGATGCGGGCGCCGTTCTCGACAAACGCGCGTTCGATGAAGCCGGCCGCGACACGATCGAAATAGGCGCCGAGAACCTGCGGCTGCATTTCGACGATCGTGACGTCGGCGCCGCCTTTGACGAGATTTTCGGCCGCGTGCATGCCGACCAGCCCGCCCCCGAGCACGACAGCCCGACGCGAGGCGGCGATGGCCGCCTTCAGTTTCAGCGCGTCGTCCAGCGTGCGCAGCACATGATAGGGAACCTGTTCGATGCCGGGGATGGGCGGAATCGCCGGCGATGCGCCCGTCGCCAGCAGGAGTTTGTCGTAGGCGATCTCGCCGCCGTCCGAAAGCGTCGCGGCGTTGCGTTCCGGTTGAAGCCGCGCCAGCGTGCGATCCGGCATGTAGGCGACGCGTTGCTCAGTAAAATACTCCGCCGCCCGCAGATACACATTGTCCGGCGCCGAGCGCCCGGAAACGACATATGGCAGCACTGTCGGTGAATATGGAAGCCGGCTGTCGCGTGTCACCAGCGCGAGACTTCCTTCCGGATCGTGCATGCGGATTGCGCTGACGGCTTCCAACGCCGCATGGCTGCTTCCGACGACAAGATATTGGGCGTGCACCATCGCAGTCCTCAATCGGCTTCGTTGATCCAGATGGGTTCCGTCGGTGCGGCGCCGCGCAGCAGCGCCTCGGTCTGTTCGATGACTCGGTGGAAATGCTCCACCGTGATATCAGCGCCGGCGAGTCCGCCGATGAAGCTCGCCGCCGGAACGTGGCGACCGAGCCGGTAGAGCACGCCCAGGGTCTCCTGGAACATCGGTCCGCAGTTCCAGCGGAAGCCGACAGACCGATCGACCACGCCGATCGCCTTGATCCTGGACAACGCCGCCGCCAGCGCCTCGACGGGAAACGGGCTAAAGGTCTTGATCTTGACGATCCCGACGCGCTTGCCGGTGTCGCGCGCCTCGTCCACCGCGTCTTTTGCGGCGCCTGTCATACTGCCGAGCGTCATGAGCGCAAACTCAGCGTCTTCCATGCGGTATTCCTCGACCAGCGGCGCGAAAGCCCGACCGAAGCGCGCGGCATATTCCGCGTGAACTTCCGTGATGACGCGCAGCGCGTTCTGCATGCCGCGGCACTGGCCCTTGCGATAACGCACGAACGTGGCCGGCCCCTTGCCGCCGGAACCGCCGGTCAGCGGATCGACGGCCATAGGCCGCAGCGGATCGAGCGCAGCATGCCAGTTGACGTCCTTTTCGCCCATGAAGGCGTCGACGTCGGCCTGCTCGGGTAGGGTTACGCGCGCTGCGCCGAAGGAAAGATAATTGCCGTCGAGGCAGATGTTGACCGGCAGCATCACGTCGTGGTGCTCGGCGATCCTGAACGCCATAATCGTCGTGTCGAGCACTTCCTGAACCGTCTCGCAATACATCTGCACCCAGCCCACCTCGCGCACGGTCATCGCATCCTGATGACCGCCCCAGACCGATTGCGGCGTGATGCCGTCGCGCGTGACGAGGGCCATGACGATGGGCAACCGCATTCCCGAGGTGCGGAAATAGGGCTCGAACATGAAAGCGAGTCCGGGACCACAGGTTGCCGTGAATGTGCGCCCGCCTGCGAGCGCCGCGCCCTGCAGCACGGAGAGCACGGAGTGTTCGCCCTCGGCGTCGACGATCTCCGCATCCATGCGGCCGTCGGCGACCAGTTTGGCGAGATGTTCGACGAGGCTCGACTGCGGTGTGATCGGATAGACCGAAACCATGTCCGGCCGAACCATGGCCACGGCGATGGCCGCCGCCTCGTTGCCTTCGCAGACGATATGGCGCGGCCGGGCGGCCGCCGCGTGTTGATTTTCCAGGATCGCTGTGCTCATCCCGCCGTCTCCGTCACCATGACGATCGCGCGCTGCGGACACTCAAAGGCGCAGATGCCGCAGCCCTTGCACGTACGCAGATCGATATCGAACCAAGCGGGGCGCTCGACGACGCATTGCACCGGGCAATAGAGCCAGCAGACAGCGCACTTGACGCATTTGTCGCGGTCGACCACCGGGCGCATGCTGCGCCAGTCGCCGGGCAGCATGGGGTTGATTTCCGTTGCGATGGGACAGAGATCGTCCGGCACGCCGGCTTCGGCCGGATCGAACATCGGATAGGCGCGATGCGTGCTCATGCGGCGACCTTGCTTGCCAAGCGATGGATCTGCGTTTCGCTGTAGCCGCGCTCGAGCGCCATCAAATTCTGCTCAAGACCGGCGTCGCGGAAATCTGATTCCGACAGAGCCTGCTTCAGCGCGTCGAGCGAAACGACGCCGGTGGTGCGGGCGAAGGCGCCGAGCATCAGTGTGTTGGTGATCGGGCGCCCGAAGATTCCGATGGCGATGCGGACTGCGTCGATCAGGCCGACGACGCCGACGGCGTCCGGTATGGCAAGCTCGCTCAGCGGCTTGCCGGTTGTCTGGACGAGTGCGCCGCCCGGCTTGAGGCCCGAGAAGATATCGACCGAGCGCGGCACCGTAGGATCGATGCACACGACGCAGTCCGGATAGGTAATGTTGGTCATGCGACGAATTTCACGCTCGTCACATCGCAAAAACGCGACCACCGGGGCGCCCCGCCGCTCGAATCCGAACGAGGGAATGGCGACTGCGAATTTGCCTTCCGCGACCAATCCGGCGGCGAGCATGCCGGCGGCCATGACGGCGCCCTGCCCTCCGCGTCCATGTAGACGGACTTCGTACATCGCAATTCCTCCGCCGGACTTTGCCGGCTTATTCGTATGACCTGCGGTCGTCCATTCGGTTACAGGGACCGCACGCGATTCCAGCCTGGCTGCGTGCCCGGGCCTGCCTTGCCTCCGCCGCGCGACGGCGTCCGCTGCAGGGCGAACCCCTGCGTAAAGGCCGCGCGGCACACCAGCGTGTACTTAAACCAGCCGCCCGCAGCCGCCGCCAGAACACCCGCCAGCGCCGCAAGCAGAGGAGGTCCGCCCAATCCCGCCGCGACGCCGAGGACGGCAGGCGCCGCATGGCCGAGCCAGACGAAGCGGACGTCGATGGCATCCAGGGCTTTCAATGTCCCGGCCGGGACGCCTGTGCTGCGCAGGGACGCGAGATATTTCCGCCACGCCAGGAAGCGCACTGCGAGCAGAGCGGCGAGCAGAAAACCGAAGGACGCCAGTCCGGGCCAATACAGCGTTCCCGCGCAGAGCAACCCGGCGCCTTCGGCCAGCCCTGTTGCGATGATCATGCCGACAGAGCTTGCATGCCGCCATGCGGGAATCCCCTTGTTGGCCTGCAGCATGCGTCCCTGGGAATAGAGGAAGGCAAAGCCGAGCAGACCCGCGATCCACAGCGCCGCCGGCGAGTTGAACAAGACAGCCGCCGCGCCGGACGCGAACAGGAACGGCGCCAACATCGCTTCTCGCGTCATCCACGACGTCGCCGCGTCGCGGTACACGTTCAGCGCGCGCAGGGGGCGGCCGATCTCGAGCCAGACGGCGGTCAGGCCCGTGCCGACGAACGCGAGCGCAAGGACGACGAGCGGGCGCAGGTCCTCGCCGTGCAGGGACGCGAGCGCGATTGCAGCCAACAGGCCGCCGCCGGCGCCGCCACAGATGAAATTCGTCGCGGCGCGCACGTCCCAATTGGTTTGCCGGCGCGGCGACATCCTGTCGAGAATCTTGCGGGGCTTGCTCATGCCTTGCCCCCGTCCCAGATGTAATAAACCGACGGATCGGTCGCTAATTCCTCATGCATGCGAAAATGTTGCGTTTGCGCGAGTAATTGCGAAACGTTGCTTTTGGGATCATTGATGTCGCCGAAATGCATCGCGGCGGAAATGCACGAATTGACGCAGGCCGGCGTGACCTCGGGATCGACGCCGGGCGTCTGTCCGGTGACGGCGGCCAGGTCGATTCGCCCCTTGCAGAACGTGCACTTGGTGGCGACCGACAGGCGCTCGGGATCGAAGCGCGCGATCTCGGATTTCATCGGCTCGCCATAAGCGTAGCGCGGCTCGTGCTCGATCGAGCGCGCATCGTACGGGCAGGCCATGATGCAATTGGCGCAGCCGATGCAGATGTCGTAGTCGATGGTGACGAGACCATCCTCGCGCTGTTTCGTCGCCGTCGTCGGACAGACGTGCATGCAGGGCGGGTCGGCGCAATGCATGCAGGTGACCGGCAGGAAAGTACGGCGCACGTCGGGAAATGTGCCGCTTTCGAGATCCAGCACGCGGCGCCATTGCACGCCCTGCGGCGTGGCGTTGGCGCTTTTGCAGGCGGCGGTGCAGGTCTGGCAGCCGACGCAGCGCCGCAGGTCGATTGCCATCACATAATGCTTGCTCATGCGGCTGTCCTGACCATGCGCCGCACGGCGACGCGCACGATGTCGGCGCCAGAGCCGGTGGCGTCGGTGAGTTCCAGCGACATCGGCGCGATCGTGTTTAGGCTTGCCCGTTCCATATCCTTGGCGAAAGGCGTCGCCCAATGATCGAACTGGCCCACGATGACGAGCGTGTCGGGCCGCACACCCTTCATCAGCGCAGCTTTGCCGTATGTCGCGCCGATATGCGAGCGCACCTCGACCCGATCGCCCTCGGATATGCCGAGTTTCGCGGCCGTGTCGACGTTGATGATGACGCCGGTGTGGCCGTGCAGGTTTTCGGACACTTCGTCCATCAGCGCGATCCCGGCGTTGCCACCGGAATGGTATTGCATGCTCTTCGTCGTCAGCAGCCAGAAAGGGAAGTCCTCGCTGCGGACGCCCGCGTTGACGAGGGCGCGCTCCCAGCGGCCAGGCACGTCGTGCCAATCAGGCAGCGCGACATATTCGGAGAGCTGCTCGTCCCACCAATGCATTTTCTGCTCGTGCAGGCGGTTACCCAATTCGCGTCCGACACGCATCAGACGCTCTTGATATGGCAGTTCGTAGCGCAAGCCCTGCTTTTCCAGCGTCGGCGTCAGATACCATTCCAGGCGCGACATCGGGACGGCGTAGTAGCCGTGTTCCTTGAACCATTCGAGCCCGTGCGTCTCCTTGCCGCCCGAGAGCGTCGTGGTCGCGGCGCGGCACACGGAATCCCAAATCTCATCGGGCTCCGGCGGCTTGGCCGGGTCGAGACTGAAATCGTAGTCCTGGCCCTTCAGCGGCGACACACCCGAAATGCCGCGGTTCAACTGTGCGACATACTCGGGGAGCAGACCCGTGCGCTTGGCGAGTTCGGTGCTGATCCAGGTGAAGTCGCGGGCTTCGCCCTGCGGTTCGACGGCTTTCTGGCGCAGAACCACGCCGTAATAGTCCCAGAAATGCTCCATATACTTGGTCGCACCCATGCGGATCATTTGCGTCGACTCGAAGTCGGTGGCTTCCGGCAGGAGCAGATCGGCCATGTAATTGGTTTCGTCGACCGTATAGGCGAAGGCGACCATGAACGGAAAACGCGCGACCGATTCGGCGAGCTTGCGCGTTTCCCAGAACGAGATCGCCGGGTTCGAGCGGTAGACGAACCACAGTTCGGGATAAGTCGGTTTGGGCATGGTCCAGTCGGCGGGCAAATTCTCCTGAAACATCCAGGCGAGCTGGGTTGGCCCCAGCGCTTGGCTCCAGCCGCCGTTGTGGCCGACGATCGGCACGAGCGTCCTGTGAAGGTTGCGCGTGGAGGGGACAGACTGCCAATCGTTGCTGTCGGTCGGATTGAAATGCTGGATCATGAAGCCGTCCTCGCCGGGCTTCACGCTGAGGTGGCGATTGTCCTGCGGACGGTTGAGCCGCACCGTCGTGCCGAGCGTGCCGCCCGGGTTCTCCAGTGCACCGACAAGCACGGCGAGCACAGTGCGCGCCCAGCAGCATTCGTAGGCGCCCCAGCCGTTGTTGACCGATTTGCCGAGCGTCACCGCGACCGGCCGCAGCGGCAAGGTCTTGCCATCGATCTCGATCGTCGCGCCGATGCTTGCGGCCTCGAGATATTCGTTGGCGATGCGGCGGATGGTCGTCGCCGGCACATCACAGATCGTTGACGCCCATTCGGGCGTGCAGCGCTTGATGTGGTCGACCAGCATCTGATAGGCGGTCGCGCCTTCGACATCGGAATATTCGCGACGCGCGGCGTCCGCGTCGACTGTGACGGCGCTGGCGACGCGATAGCGTCCGGCGACCGCGGGAATTGCGCCCGGCACGTCAAACGGGACAGCGCTGCCCGTCTTCTCATCCCAGAGCAGCGGCTTACCGCTGACGGAATCGCGCAGATAGAGCCCGTCCGGCCCGACGAGATAGGGCGAGGCGGTGCGATCGCGCAGAAACGCAACATCGAGCTTGTCGAGCCCATGCTCGTGCAGCAGCACATAGATCAGCGCAAACATGAGGGCCGGATCGGTCTTTGGCCGGATCGGCACCCATTCCGCCGAGCATGCAGCGGTAATTGTCAAGCTCGGCTCCACCTGCACGCGCTTGTAGCCGCGTATGCGCGCATCGGCGTGACGAATGACAGCGGTCGGGCCGCCGGTGACTTCGACATTGGCGCCGAACGCAATGACGTAGCGCGTGTTGGGCGTATCTGCGGCGACCGTGAAGGCACGATGCCAGAACTCGCCGTAAAGGTGCTCGGAATGGGTGCATTTGACGCCCTGCCCCGAGCCGAAGCTGTAGTCTACAGGACCCCAGGCAGCGAGAAAGGCGGGGAATGTGCCCATATAATTGGCAGGCGTGCCGCCGTGACCGAAGCTGGCGGCCAGCCGCGGCAGGCCGGAATCGTCGATGAGACCCTTGGCATGAATGGCCTTCAGCCTGGCGGCGATGGTGTCGAGCGCCTCGTCCCACGAAATCGGCGTGAAGCCCGGATCCTCTTTGCGCCCCTTTTTCGGATTGGTGCGCTTCATCGGCGTGAGGACGCGGTTCGGATTATAGGTCTTCTGCACCAAACCATAGGCCTTGACGCAGGGCCTGCCGCGCGCCGGATGCACATGCTCGGCGTCGAAATTCGGTTCGACTTCGGTGGCGACGCCGTCTTCCACCTTCACTTTCAGGAAGTCGGGACCGGACACGCAATTGTAGCAGAAGGTTGGGAGGCGCTGCACGTTCTTGGCTGCGCTCATCGGCTCCTCCTCAGGCGCCAGTGCGGGGATGCGCTGCGGCGCGCAAGATATTTCTGCGATCGAAAAAACGACTGACCATCGCGTTCCCTCCGTTGCGTAAAACGGGGAGGGGCTATGCCGAACGTTTAGCGGAATGGGCGACATGCCTCATTCACGGCTCGATCGCCGCGAGCGCCTTATTTCGACGTTCCCTACCCTTCGCGGCTTGCGACCGCGCTTGCACTCTTGCCGTCATGAGTTACGGCGAATACGGTCATTGGCTAAATTGATACTGCCAATAACTTTTGGTAATTTCGTATCGAATTACCAAATTAGTCCAGACGGATCCGTGCGCCAGTCTTCGTCCGAATTCCCCAACGCCACGTTTCAGATACAAGGGGACGCTGCCGATCTATTGTTTGTTTGGCGCGTTGCCCTAGGTCTGCTCGTTGTCGACAATTTAGACTCTGAGTGGCCCGAGCGAAATGGATTTTTGACGCAACCAGTTGGACTTTTCTGGGAAAGAACGGCCGTTTACCGGATTTCTCGCTGTGCAGGCCGCTGCAGCTTGTCCTTTCGACCTAGATCATGCTGTCAACGCGGACCCTCCACCCCGGAACGATCCCTCGGGAGGCGGCAATCGGCTGCTCAACATGTTTGCCGGAATAAATTAACATGTTTATAGTGACCATCGCGTCGTTTCGAGACTTGGAGCCGGCCGCGTGCGACTTGCCGCTTTCACCCGTCAAAACATGCGCTCTTTCGGGCTGGTCGTGGAGAGCGGCGTCATTGATCTTGGCGCAAGATTTAGAGGCGAGATTGCGTCGCTCGAGGATTTGATCACTCGTGACGCGATCGGGCAAGTCGAGGTGCAAACTCGCAGTGCCCCCGCGGATTACGCCCTGACAGACGTCGTTCTCGACAAGCCTTTGTCGACCTGGGGCAAATGTTTCTGTGTCGGGGTGAATTACCCCGACCGCAATGCGGAATACAAAGACGGCAGCAACGCGCCAAACTATCCGAGTCTCTTCGTCCGTTTTCCCGAGAGCATGGTCGGCCCCGGCGCATCGATCCTACGTCCCAAGGAGAGCGAACAGCTCGACTATGAAGGCGAGATCGTGCTGATCATCGGCAAGCGCGGCCGCCGGATCCCGCGCGCGGCGTGGCGCGAGCATGTCTTCGGTTTCACGATCGCCAACGAGGGCACGCTCCGCGACTGGGTTCGGCACGGCAAATTCAACGTGACGCCGGGCAAGAATTGGGCGGCGAGCGGCGCGCTCGGTCCCTGGATCATCCCGAGTTTTGCGGTGCGGCACGAGCCTTTGAGAATTCTCACCCGCGTCAACGGAGACCTGAGGCAAAACGACACGACGGATCACATGATTTTCTCTTTTGGGCAAATTATCGAATATATCTCAACGTTCTGTACGCTGGAGCCTGGCGACCTCATCATCACCGGGACGCCAACGGGAGCGGGCGCAAGATTTGATCCGCCGCGCTGGCTGAAACCGGGTGACATCGTCGAAGTTGAAGTTCCTGGAGTGGGCCTTCTACGCAACGAAATTGCCGATGAAGTGGAGACTTGATGGAGGATCAACCTATCGGACCAGTGCAAGACTTGCCCGATCCAGTGGCCCCAAGCGCGACGCGCGTTCGCCTGCGCGAGTTTTCTCGATCCTTGCCGATGGCGCTTTTGCGGGCTCGCGAAGCCGTGATGCGGCATTTCCGCCCTTCGCTGCGCGCCTTCGACATGACCGAGCAGCAATGGCGGGTCTTGCGTACCCTCTCGGCGATACCGGAAATTGAAGTCACCGAGCTCGCCAATGCAACCTTTCTTCTCGCCCCGAGCCTATCCCGAATCCTGCGTGATCTCGAAGAGCGCGGCCTCACGCAGCGCCGCTCCTGCGATCGGGATATGCGACTGGCCCTCCTATCCATCACTCCAGCCGGCTTGCAGCTCATCGAAGAAGCCGGCGTCTATTCCGAGCAGATATACGCCGAAATGAACCGCCGTTTCGGCGCCGCCCGCCTCGCGGATCTGATGGATCTCCTGCGCGAACTCGAAAACCTTTTTGGCGAAGGCGATCTGATCCCGGGCGCCGACAAAGCGGCGTCCGGCCGGCCCGCGAGCCGGCCGCATAAGCAGCGCGGCCGGCCGCAAAAAACTGCGGAGTGACGGCAGGCGATCCGGGCTAGCTGTCACGCCGCCTTAAGCTGCATGCCGGGCAAGATACTGTCGATCTCAATCACGCTGATCATGCGGCCTTCAATCGCCAGAATGCCGCGAACGAAGGCCTTGGCGGTGTCCGAGGCTATGCTCGGCGTTGGCTGGATGAGGTCGTCGGTCGCGGTTAGAATGTCGGAGACCGCATCGACCAAGAGGCCGACGAACTGATTTCCGACTTGATTTCCAACTTGAGTGACGATGATGACATGGCGGGCCGATGGCTCGGCCGCCGGGAACCCGAGGCGCGCTGCAAGGTCGACGATCGGCAGCACTGCACCACGTAAATTGATCACGCCGCGCACGAAGCTCGGCGCTTGCGGCAACGTCGTCGTCGGCGTCCAGCCGCGGATTTCGCGCACCGACATGACATCGATGCAAAAGTCCTGAGTGCCGATGCGGAAGGCGATGAGTTCGCTGGAATGCGCCGATTTTGTCCTGGTGATCTCCGACATGGATTTCGGTCCGCTGCATAGAGGATTTTGTGAAGTGGGTTGTGTGGCCTGGGCAGGCTGGCCTCGCGTCGAAGGCAGGGATCAGCACAAGACCATCGTCGCCCGGAGGCTTCGCTCAGAACTCTTCCCAATTATCGGTGGCTTCGACGGGTGCGGCCTTGCGAACGGCGGCCGGCGCTCCGCGTGTTGCAACAGTCTTCAAGGCCGGCTTTGCCGCGGGAGCAGGCTTTGCAGGAGGCCGGCGCAGCGGCGTCACTGCCGCGCTCTCGCCAATCTGGAAGCGGCCGATCAAGCGGCCGAGCTGTTCGGTTTCTTGGACGAGGGAATGCGCCGAAGCCGTCGTCTCTTCGACCATCGCGGCATTCTGCTGCGTGACCTGGTCCATCTGGTTCACCGCCGTGTTGACCTGGTGAAGTCCGGTGGCCTGTTCCTGAGCGCTGGCCGCGATGGCCGATACGACGTCGTTGATCTCGGCCACCTGGACAACGATTCGCTCCAGCGCCTTGCCGGTCTCCTCGACCAGATCGACACCCTGATCGACCTGCTCCGTCGACGTCGAGATCAGGCCCTTGATCTCCTTGGCCGCTTCGGCCGATCGCTGCGCCAGAGCACGGACCTCGGAGGCAACGACCGCGAAGCCGCGGCCCGCGTCGCCGGCGCGCGCCGCTTCGACCCCGGCGTTCAAGGCGAGAAGGTTGGTCTGGAAGGCAATTTCGTCGATGACGCCGATGATCTGGCCGATCTGCTTCGACGATTTCTCGATCCCATTCATCGCCTCGATGGCGCTGCGCACGACGACACCGCTCTTCTCGGCGTCAGACTTGGCGGTCGAGACGACATCGCGGGCGTGTTTGGCACCCTCCGCTGTCTTGTTGACCGTAGCGGTGATTTCATCAAGCGCCGCGGCGGTCTCTTCGAGGCTCGCGGCCTGCTGCTCGGTGCGGCGCGACAGGTCGTCCGACGCCACGGCAATTTCGTCGGTCCCCGCTCGAATCGCGTCGGCGTTGGTGTTGATGGTCAACATCGCCTGCTGAAGCTTTTCCATCGATGCATTGAAGTCGACGCGCAGCTTTTCGTATGCTGGAGGCAGAGTGTCATTCAGGCGGAACAACAAGTCGCCATCGGCCAGCTTCTCGATGCCCTTTCCTAACGAGTCGACGACCAGCTCCTGCTCCTTTGCGATGGCGACTTTCTCGGAACGGCGGCGCTCTTCCTCTGCAACCTCGAGATAGGTCGCGATGACGAAATCCATATCGAGCATGATGCTCTTGACGAGGGCCGAAAGGCATTCGGCCAGCTCCTGACCTTTTTGGGCGTTTCGTTTCTTGCCCATCCACCCGGTCGTCGGCCGGTGGCGGCGTAGCATCGCGTGGATCAGCTGTTCGGCAATCAGCGCGTAGCCGCCAATGTACCACCTTGGCTCCAGCCCGATGCGGGCGTGGACCTGACCGATCGTGCGGACGGCCGCCACGTAACTGTCGCCGTAGTCGCCTGTGACGATATTGGCCCAGTGACGGCGCTGCGCCTTGTGCGCTTTGTCGATCTGGCCGTCGTCCGAAAAAAAGCGGCGCGTCTCCGGGAAAGCGCGGATCTGCTCATAGAAAGCATCTAACGCGCCGGAGAGCTCTTCCTCCAGGAAGGGCTTCAGCGATCGGATGTTTGATCTCGTCCGTTCATCGAACTTAAAAAAAAGCAACCTCTGGTCTAGGCTTTTGTCATTCGACATTCGTGCTTCTCCGAGATGCTTTTTCGATAAACGGCCAACAGAATCGCGAGTTGCCTTTGACGGCTCGGCGCGTCGAGTATGTTTCGGATTTGCCGACGAGGAAGGCCCTTGCCCGAATTCGTAGGGTTTTGGGAGACGAAGCGCTGTCTGCGAGCCGATCCGCTAACGCAACAACAGAGACAGACTCTCGGTGGCGAACATCCAGATACATCATCAAAACTTGATTAATTTTCTATAACTATTTGGGCCGAACGAGCGTTTCGTCTCCGAGGCACAGTTTATGTCTTGCACCGTCGGGACGGATTTTTGGAAATATTGGGGGCTTTTCGAACCAGCTTCTTAGTAATTCATGGTCGGTGTTCGCGGGCCTAGGTGTTTGATCCCGGAGAATCGTGACGCTATCCTGACGCTTCGTTTCAGGCGCCGACTCGCGGAATCTTATGAGTGTCGTAAGCGATCGCGATATTCTTCGTCTCCATGTAAAAATCGAAGGAATAATCGCCGCCGTCGCGGCCGATTCCCGAGGCCTTCATCCCGCCGAACGGCGTCGGCAAGTGTCGAACGTTCTCCGAATTCACCCAGATCATACCTGCATCGAGGTCGCGGGCGAAACGATGTGCGCGGCCGACATCCTTGGTCCAAATATAGCCGGTCAATCCATAGCGCACGTCATTGGCTATGGCGAGCGCTTCGGCCTCGTCTTCGAAGGGAATCATCGTCAGGACCGGCCCGAAGATTTCTTCTTGCGCTATGCGCATGCGCATATTGGCGTCGAGATAAAGTGTCGGCATCACATAATTGCCGCGGCCTTCCATTGCGCGCACGCCGCCGCAAGCAACCCGCGCTCCTTCTTCGCGAGCATAGTCCGCGTAGCGCAAGACTTTCTCGGCATGACGGGGATGGATCAAAGGCCCAATTTCAGTGCTTGGATCAAGCGGATGTCCAACTTTGATCTTTCTCACACGTTCCGTCACACGGGCCGTGAATGAATCATAGATTGAGCGTTGTATCAGCGCCCGCGAGGACGATGTGCAGCGCTCGCCGTTCAACGAATAGATCATGAAGAGTACGGCGTCGAGCGCCCGGTCGAGATCGGCGTCGTCGAAGACGACGACGGGATTCTTGCCGCCGAGCTCGAAATGCATGCGTTTCAAGGTCGGCGCCCCCTGCTGCATGATCGCCGATCCGGTCGCGCTCTCGCCGATGAACGCGATGGCCTTGATGTCCGCGTGCTCGGTCAAGCTCTTGCCGGCCTTCTCGCCGAGTCCCTGGACGAGATTGACGACGCCCGCGGGAAGCCCGTGGGCACGGATGACCTCGTCCATGATTTCGACGAGGATCAGCGCGGAGAGTGGGCTCCATTCGGCCGGCTTGTGAACGATCGTGCAGCCGGCTGCGAGCGCCGGCGCAATCTTCCACGTCGACAGCATGAACGGCGTGTTCCAGGGCGTGATGATCCCGACCGGACCGATCGGCTGCCGCAGCGTGAAGTTCAAATGGTCCTTGTCGGGCAAAGAGAGCCCATCCTGTGCGCCGGGCGCGCGATCGGCATAGAAGCGGAAATTTTCGGCCCCGCGCAAAGCCGCTTTCGCCATGAAGCGGATCGGCTGGCCGGTGTCGGAACTCTCGACGAGCGCGATTTCTTCGGCGCGCGCTTCGATCGCGTCGGCGATCGCATGAAGGATCGTGCGCCTTTTGTCGCCCGGAACCTTCCGCCAGACCTTGAAAGCAGCCGCCGCAGCCTGGCAGGCGCGATCGATCTCGCTGGCCTCGCCGGAGGCGACGGTGCACATAACCATATTGGTCGTCGGATCGAGCGATTCGAAGGTTGCCCCGGAAGCCGAACCGACCTTTTCCCCGCCGATAAAATGCGGGACGAGGCGAGAGGTAAAGGGCTCTAGAAATTTCTGCGCTTTCGCGAGATTGCCGGAAAGTTCCGGACTGGCGATCTCATTCATCCTGGACATCTCGCTCTTGGTCGGTTGCCTGCAAGCCGGCCGCAATCGCTCGCACTTGCGCCTGTAGCTCAATCCCGGCCATACGCGCGGCAAAGCCCGATAGAGGCGAAGGCCGGCATTGCGACCCGCGGAACTCACTTGACTAATTACTTAACATATTTATGACTTGCATGTGTTGGCTGTCAACGAGTCATTTGACCGGGCTCGGGCGGTGCAGCGAGCCGCACAAGATCTTGCGACAGACATGCCGGCCGGGCCTTGTTAGACTCTCGCCATTTTGCTGCGCTCCGAAGAAGGCGCAGGCGGCGCGGAGTTCTCGGGAGGATGATATGTTTTTGAAGAATTGTTGGTATGTCGCCGGCTGGAGCCACGAAATCGTCGAAAACGCACTCCTCGCGCGGCGGATCCTTGGCGAGCCTTTGGTGCTCTTTCGGCTCGAAAACGGCACGGTGACGGCACTCGTCGACCGCTGCCCGCATCGCCTCGCGCCGCTGTCGAAAGGGCGCCTCGAAAACCATCATCTGCGCTGCATGTATCATGGCCTGCTTTTCGACGGGACGGGACGATGCGTCGAAATTCCAGCCCAGGACCGGATCGGAACCTATCTTAAGGCGCGCAGTTTCCCGGTCATCGAGCGCGACAAATATGTGTGGATTTGGATGGGTGATGCGGCACTTGCCGATCCGAGCAAGATCCCCGATGCGCATTGGCAGGATGATCCGGGCTGGCGCTACAAGCCTGGCTATATTCATTATCCGGGCGCGTCCTTTCAGCTCGTCATGGACAATCTACTGGATCTCTCACACCTTGGTTTTGTGCATGAGAATACTTTGGGCGGCGGGCGTGCGAGTGGTGAAGTCCGTGCCAATGTCGAGACATTCGACTGGGGCGTGCGCGTCGCCCGCAAGTATGGCAATGTTCCGGTCCCCGCCTTCGTCAAAGCCTTCATCGCTTTCGACGGACTCTGCGATCGCTGGCAGATCTATGATTGGCGCATTGCCGGCAATATGTTCGTGATGAGCTCCGGCGTCGCGCCCGCAGGCACAGGCGCGCTTGCGGGCCATATCGTGCCGGAAACCTGCGTGCTGCAAAGCGTCCAGTCACTGACGCCCGAAACTGAGCGCAGCACGCATTATTTCTACATGCAGGCGCATAACTTCAAGCTCGACGATCCGACGATCGCGGAAGAATTGCATCGCCAGCTCGGCATTGCCTTCGCCGAAGACAAAGCGATCATCGAAGCTCAACAAAAAGTGATAGATGAGTTCCCGAATGAGCCATTTGGCGGGATCGCGGCGGATTTTGCTGCAAACCAAGGTCGTGCCTTGTTGCAGCGCATGTTGGACGCCGAGCGCGGGGCACCCGTGCAGGCCATCGAGAGAACCGGGGCGTGACGCTGCTGCGGTAACGTCGACGACGTTTTGCGATAATTCCGAGTTCGGATATATCCGCCATCTTGTAGGAAACGTGCCTCGGTCGTCGTTTGGGTTGGCCCGAAATTCGGCGAAATCGCGTCTTGGCCCCTCCGGTCTCGCCGATGGGCCGAGACTCTTCCGCCCTGACGGGATTTGCTCCAAGGCCAGGCAAGGCGCATCGCAGTGGCTCAATCGAAATCCGACGCCAAACCGTCCGTGCCCCCAGTCCCGGCAACAAACTATCGGGACGCCATTCCCAACGTCGTCATGGACAGAGTCTATGATCGCGGGGGCCCCAATGCTTTGGTTCATTACGGCACGCTCGGAAGCCTTGCCGATTTCTTCGGCCGCGACCGGGCCGCCCATCGCCACGATCATTTTTTCCAGCTGCATTTCATCGAGTCGGGAGACTTGCAGCTGAAACTCGACGGAGTCGACTTCGCGGCCGCCGGCCCGGTGGTCTTCTTCACCCCGCCTTCCGTGCCGCATGCCTTCCGCATCGATCCGAAGGCCACGGGTCACGTCCTCACAATCCATCAATCAATGGTCAGGCAAATCTTCGATGCCGATCTAAGCCTGCCGAGCGCCAAGCTCGACACCCCCTTCTGCCTGCCGCTCGCAGGCGCCGAAGGCCGCCACGAGGCCCGCAAACTCTCGCGTCTATTCGGCATTCTGCAGCGGGAAGTGGAGACGCACCGCTTGGGTGAAGACAGCGCTGTCCTCGCTCTCTCCAGCCTGATCCTCGTCGCTTTGTTCAGGCTGTCGCACGCCCCGGCCGACGCAGCGGCGCCGCGCCCGCATGATCTTCGCTCGTTTCGCAAGTTTAACGATCTCGTCGAACGGAATTTCACCCGGCACTGGACTATTCCCGACTATGTCGCCGCCCTTAACATGACGGAGACGCGGCTGCACGATTTGTGCGGGAGGGTCGCCGGGAAATCGCCCAAAAGAATCGCGCACGAGCGCCTGCTGCTCGAGGCGCGCCGGCTGCTCACCTTTTCGCAGATTCCGGTCAACGAAATCGCCGGCGCACTCGGATTTGACGACGTCGGCTATTTCTGCCGCTTCTTCAAGCGCCAGCTTGGTGTCACGCCGTCGGCTTTTCGCGCGCAGCTCGCCGACGCGGGCCAACGGGAGGTCAGCGGTTGACGCAGGCTTTAACGCGCCGCAGGCGCGCTTCAGGGCATGTCGCACTGTTGTATAATTTTGTTCGAACAAATTGAAACTCCCCAATAATGTGATCGATGCGCGCAGACAGCGCCCGGAAAGACGAGGCCAATGACGACAAAACGTCTCTTGATCGCCAATCGCGGGGAAATCGCGATAAGGATCGCGCAATCCGCCGATCTCGCCGGTTGGACGAGCATCGCCATATTTTCCGAAGATGATCAGGACGCTTTGCACATCCGCCGCGTCGATCGCGCCCTGCCATTGTCGGGCCGGGGCGCGAAAGCCTATCTCGATCGCGAGCAAATCATTGCCATCGCGCGAAACG
Source organism: Beijerinckiaceae bacterium (assembly GCA_052148755.1). Classification (GTDB taxonomy): domain Bacteria; phylum Pseudomonadota; class Alphaproteobacteria; order Rhizobiales; family Beijerinckiaceae; genus Methylovirgula. Next base: position 33,334 of record JBKQHN010000236.1, read on the forward strand.
AGGGCTGCACGGCCATTCACCCGGGCTATGGTTTCTTGAGCGAAAGCGCGGAATTTGCGGCCGCCTGCAAGGCCAATGGACTCGTCTTTGTCGGCCCCTCGTCGAAGACGCTGACTCTTTTCGGCGACAAGGCACGCGCACGGGCCTTCGCGCGGCAATGCAATGTTCCGCTCCTGCCGGGTACGCAAGGCCCGACATCGCTCGAAGAGGCCGAGGCTTTCTTCACGGCCCAAGGTCCGGGCGCAGCTGTAATGGTGAAAGCCATCGCGGGTGGCGGCGGCCGCGGCATACGTCAGGTCGAAAGGCTCGGCGATCTCAAATCCGCCATCGAGCGATGCCGCTCCGAGGCGCAGGCCGCATTCGGTATCCCGGACATCTATCTCGAGCGCTTGATCCGCAAAGCACGCCATATTGAAATCCAAGTCATAGGCGACGGCGTCGCAGTCGAAAGCCTCGGCGAACGCGAATGTTCGGTGCAAAGACGGCACCAGAAACTCATCGAAATCGCCCCGGCACCAAATCTCGAGTCCGATCTCATCCGTCGCATCGAATCTGCGGCGCTCGATCTTGCCCGCGCGAGCTCCTATCGCAGCCTCGGCACGTACGAATTCCTGGTCGACACGTCATCTGGTTCTCATTTCTTCATGGAAGCCAACCCGCGGTTGCAGGTGGAGCACACGGTCACCGAACAAGTGACGGGTTTGGATCTCGTCGCACTGCAGCTCAAACTCGCCGAAGGCGCAAAACTCAGCGACCTCGGCCTCGAAAGCGCGCAGCGACACTCACCTCGACGCTATGCAATCCAATTGCGCATCAACGCCGAAACGACGGATTCGTCAGGTGTGGCGCGGCCGTCATCAGGGCAAATTGCGGTCTTCGAACCGCCGTCCGGCCCGACGATCCGCGTCGATTCTTGTGCCTATGCCGGCTATTCGCTCAATCCGAATTTCGATTCGCTCATCGCCAAGTTGATTGTCACCACCCCTGCCACGGATTTCGCAACGTCTGTCAAGGCCGCGCGGCGCGCCCTCAGCGAATTTCGCATCGAAGGCATAGAGACCAATGCAACGTTCCTGGCAGCCCTATTGGCGCTGCCCGAATTTGCCGGCGCAACCTTCTCGACAAGCCTCGTCGGCGAACATGCCAATGAACTCGCCGCTGCCGCGAAGGAAGCCGTACCGCAGGAGCGTTTCTTTCGCAGCGCTGCGAGAGCAGCAGATGCCGGATCGCAGACTGCAGCGATCGCGCCGGCTGGAATGAGAGCCATTCCTGCGCCGATGCTCGGACGCGTGATCGAGCTCCGTGTCTCGCCCGGCGAGAAAATCTGGCCGGGCAAGGAGATCGCCATTCTCGAAGCGATGAAGATGGAACATGTGGTCTTGGCGGAATGGGGCGGTACAATCGCCCTTTCCGCCGTCGAAATCGGCGCCAATGTGCAAGAAGGCAGCCCCTTGCTCTTCGTGCATGAAGGTGAGGTCGAAGCGGAAACCGTCGATATGGTCGCAGCCGTAGACCTTGAGACCATTCGTCCGGATCTGGCCGAAGTTCTCGAAAGATTGAGTTTCGGCCAGGATGCCAACAGACCGGATGCCGTTGCCAGGCGGTATCGAACCGGCCAACGCACGGCACGCGACAACCTCGAAGATCTCTGCGATCCGGGTAGTTTCATCGAATATGGCGCGCTCGCTTTGGCCGCGCAGCGCCGGCGCCGCGCGATGGATGATCTCATTCGCAACACCCCGGCAGATGGTCTCATCGCTGGAGCCGGAACGGTGAATGCCGGGTTGTTTGGAAAAGATTCATCGCGCTGCGTCGCGCTCATCTATGACTTCACCGTGCTCGCCGGGACGCAAGGCTCGTTCAATCACCGCAAGCTCGATCGGATGCTCGATCTCGCTTATGAATGGTGCGCGCCGGTCGTGCTCTTCGCCGAAGGCGGCGGCGGCCGACCTGGCGATACGGACGCGCTGAAAGTCGCCGGGCTGGATACACCGAGCTTTGCCAGTTTCGCAAAATTGTCCGGAAAAGTTCCACTCGTCGGCATCGTCTCCGGCCGCTGTTTCGCCGGCAATGCGGCTTTGCTCGGCTGCTGCGACACGATCATAGCGACGTCCAATTCCAATATTGGCATGGGCGGTCCGGCCATGATCGAAGGCGGCGGGCTCGGCGTCTTTGCGCCCGAAGACATCGGGCCCATCGATATTCAGACGAAAAATGGCGTCGTCGATCTCGCCGTCCAAGACGAAGCAGCAGCGGTGGCTGCAGCGAAGACCTATCTATCTTTTTTTCAGGGTGAGCGTACCGACTGGCAGGCCGCCGACCAGAGGATCCTGCGCAGCCTCGTCCCGGAAAACCGGCTGAGGACCTATGATGTGCGGCGCGTCATCGAGGCGCTCGCCGATGAACATTCTGTTCTCGAATTGCGTGCCGGGTTCGGCATCGGCATTATCACGGCACTGGTGCGGATCGCCGGCAAGCCTTTTGGTCTTTTCGCCAATAACCCTCTTCATTTGTCGGGAGCGATCGATGCTGCCGCCGCTGACAAGGCGGCGCGCTTCATGCGGCTTTGCAATGCCTTTGGTCTGCCGCTCGTCTCTCTGGTCGACACGCCGGGATTCATGGTCGGCCCCGAAGCCGAGAAAGAAGCGCAAGTGCGACGCGTCTGCCGCATGTACCTGGCGGGCGCGAATTTGCGCGTGCCTTTCTTCGCAATTGTCTTGCGTAAAGGCTATGGGCTCGGCGCAATGGCCATGACCGCCGGCTCTTTCCACACACCAGTGTTCAACATCGCCTGGCCGAGCGGCGAATTCGGCGGCATGGGCCTCGAAGGTGCGGTGAGGCTCGGCTATCGCAAAGAATTGGACGCGATTGCCGATAAAGTGGAACGCGAGGCGCTATATCGGCGTCTCGTCGATGAGCTCTATGCCCGCGGCAAGGCGATCAACATGGCCTCCTATCTTGAAATCGATGCCGTCATCGATCCGTGCGAGACACGCGACTGGATCTTGCGCGGCTTGACGTTTGCGCCACGCCCGCGGGCTGAGCGAAGCGACGTTCACTTCATCGATAGCTGGTGATCCGAAGATGACAAGGTCGAGAGGACAAGCCGCAGGCGGCGTGCAAATCGATAAATCAGGGGCAAAGACCGCCCTTTCGAAGAAAAGTCCAACTGGTTGCGGCAAAAATCCATTTCGCTCTCGCCCCGCAGATTCCAGACTGCCGGTAACGCGCAGAACTTAACACACTTTTCGGGAGGATGACGGATGACCGCACGAACGGGTGAACGCTATATTCAGGGGCTGCGCGACCAGCGCAACGTGTGGCTCGGCAACGAGCGGGTCGACGTCACCAAACATCCGGCGTTGAAGGGTTCAGTCCTGGGCATGGCCGGCTATTACGACTGGCAAAACCGCTATGCCGAAGACTGCCTCGTGCCGGACCCGGAGACGGGCGACAAGATGAATGCCAGCCTCATCGTGCCCCATAATGGCGATGATCTCGCGCGCCGGCATCGCTGCTTCGAGCGGCTCTCGCAATATTCCTTCGGCATGCTCGGGCGCACCCCCGATTACGTCAACGTCACGCTCGCTGGCTTCGTCGCGCGCAGCGACGTATTTACGAAGCCGAACGGCGACCGCAGCATGGCGGACCGGCTCTATCGCTTCTATCGCGAGGTCGTCGAGAAGGATCTCTCGATGACGCATACGATCATCCAGCCGGCGATCGATCGCGGCATTGGCGAACTCGAAGGGCAGAACGGTGAACTCGCCGCACGGATCGTCGGGCGCACTGAGAACGGCGTCATCATCCGCGGCGCCAAAGTGCTCGCCACGCTGGGTCCGTTCGCGGACGAACTCTTCGTCTATCCGGCAGGGCCTCTGCCGCGCGGCGCGGCGCCCGAGTATGCCGTTTGCTTCTCGATCCCTATGTCGACCAAAGGGCTCGTCACGCTCTGCCGCGACCATTATGGATCGACGAGCGATCGGCGCGACCATCCCTTCTCGTCGCGGTTCGACGAGCAGGACGCCTTTATGATCTTCGACGACGTCGAAGTGCCCTATGAGCGGCTGTTCATCGACGCGGACCTGGAAATGTACAACGGCGTACGCCATGCCGGCTGGGCGGCGAACGTCTTTCAGCAGACTTCGATCCGCGCCGCCGTCAAGCTCGAATTCGCTTACGACATGTGTTGCCGCATGGCGAAGGTGATGAATGCCGAAACACGGCCGGACGTCACCGCCATGCTGGGTGAAATCTGGTGCTATGCGCAGTTGACGCGCGCGGCGACCAAAGCCGCCGAAGCAGCGGCGCATGAATCGGGCAATGGCGCCTTCTTCTGCGACGACAAACCGTTGCGGGCAATCCGTGGCCTGATGCCGGCCTGGATGGTCCGAGCCAACGAAATCATCAAATTGCTCGGCTCGCACAATCTCCTGGCGACGCCGTCGCTCGCCGCCTTCGACAATCCCGAGATCGCGCCGCTGATCGAGCGCTTCCTGCCGGGTGCCAAGGGAATCAGCGCGAGGGAACGCGCCCAGGTCTTCCGTACCGCCTGGGATTTCGTCGGCTCCGGACTCGGCGGACGCGTCGAACTCTACGAGCGCTTCTATCTCGCCGGTCAGGCCAAGAATTTTACCCGCGATCACCTGCAAACGCTGCAGGAAGGCGGCTTTGGCCGTTTCGATACGTTTCTCGAGGATCTTTGAGGCCGGCGGGAGTCACTGTTCTGTCCAAGGGTCGATCAGGGTGAGGCCGCAACCCGCGAAACCTGAGATATCGCGTGTGGCGACGCTGGCATTCGCCGCCAGCGCAATCGCGGCGATGAGTGCGTCGAACTTGTCGATCGGATTGCCGGCCCGTCGGCGAGCTTGCACAATCTCGGGAAAATGGGAGGCGGCAGCGGCGCCAAATGGCAAGATTCGACCTGAAAAGTCTTCGCTGAACAGCGCTTCAGCAGTCGTCGCAAGCCCAGAGCGACGCCTGCCGTCAGGCAAGCCAGCAATTCCGAGAAGAATTTCTGCCTGATTGATATATGTCGTGTAGAGCGGTGAAGGAGACTGCGCCGTCACCCAGGCCAAGACCCGGGCGTCGGGTCGCGGACGCATGAGTTCCGAGATGACATTCGTGTCGAGAATGATCACGGATCGAATTGTATCGGTTCCGGAACCGGCTCGTCCGGCTCCAGTTCCAACTCAACTCCGCCGAACGGCGCAAAACGCCGCCGGATCGCTTCGGCAAGATTCGGCTCATCCTCCTCCTCGCGAGCGAGCGCCGCATTGACGATCGACCTCAGCTCGGCCTCCATCGAGCGCCCATGCCGCGCTGCGCGTACGCGCAGGCGCTCCTTCACTGCAGTGTCAATATTTCGGATCATCAATGTGGGCATGATAGCAATGTAGTCAATGTATACATTGATGTCAATGTAGCGGGAACGTGGAGTTGGCATAGTCTCGGCGATTGTCGGACATGAGCGCTCGCAGCCGACTAATTATCATGTTAAGTACATGCGCAACCCATGGCGATGCCCTTGAAGCGCCGCGCGGCGAAGGGCATTAACGACATGGGTCGCGACCGCCCGCGGAGGAAAGCATGAGCCTCTATTCCGTGCAGAAACTGCTCTTCACGCTCAATCGCGACAAGGCGATCCAGGCGCGTTTTAGAACCGATCTCGGCGGCCTCCTCGCCGACTACGAATTGAGCGAAGAGGAGCGTCACGCCCTCGCCAAGCCGGACATCGGGCTCCTCTATGTGCTGGGAGTCAACGGCCAGATCCTCATGCATTTTGCCGCCTTTTGCGGCATTGCCTGGCCGGATTATCTCGAAGCCATGCGCCGCGGCATTCGAGACCATGGGCCCGTCCGCGCCGGCATCTATGCAATGACGACGTCCCTCGAAGAAAAGGTGGCTGGCCTATGACTCTCGTCTTTGCCGGCGTGTGCAGCCACGCCCCCGGAATCACCGGTCGCGCCAAACTCGCCGACCCCGGCCCGCGCGATCGTTTCTACGCGCAGCTCGGCCATATGCGGGCAGCTCTCGAAGCGGCACGGCCTGATGCCTTGATCATCGTCGCGGCGGAACATTTCGCCAATTTCTTCATGAATAATATGCCGGCCTTCGCAATCGGCATGGCCGACCATTACGAGGGCCCGATCGAGGATGAAAACTGGCTGGCGATCAAGCACCGCCGCATCCCCGGCAATGCCGAGCTTTCGCAGCGGCTGATCACGAACATCATGCAGGATGTCGATCTTGCTTATGCCGAAGAATGGAAATTCGACCACGGCATCATGGTGCCGCTGAATTTTTTGACACCGGACTATAAAATCCCCGTGGTTCCGGTGAATATCAATTGCCAAGGGCCGCCTTTGGCGCCTTTCAATCGGATCTGGGCTTTTGGCGAAGCGCTCCGCCGCGCCTGTGATGCGGCACCCGAGCGCCTCGCGCTCGTAGGAACCGGTGGCATATCGCATTGGCCTGCAACCCCCGACTCCGGCAAAATCAACGAGGCCTGGGATCGCGATTTTCTCGACCGCTGGTCGCGCAACGACAAAGCCGCGCTGCTCGCCTACAAGGATACGGAGATTTATCGCGACGCCGGCCAGGGCGGTTTCGAGATCAGGACCTTCATTTCGGTTGCCGCCGCGGCTAAGGGCGGCCATGGCAATGTCTGGTTCTATGAACCCATTCCTATCTTCGCCGTCGGCTGCACCGTCGGCGTCATGCAAGTGAATGAGACGAAGGTGAGTTAGCTCATGCCGCATATGATCGTTGAATATAGCGACAATCTCGTCGAAGACGGCGATGTTCCCGGCCTTTTGCGCAAGATCGCCGCCAAGCTCTGCGACTCGGGCGGCGTCTTTCCGATCGGTGGCGTGCGCGTGCGCGCCTATCGCTGCAGCGAATATGTCATTGCAGACGGAAAGGACGATTACGCCTTCGTCCATACGGTCGTGAAAATCGGCGCCGGCCGTCCGGTGGCCTTCAAGGAGCGTTTTTTCGACGAGCTCTTCGCGTTGATCAAGACGCATTTTGCCGAAATCGCAAGCCGGCGCTATCTTGCTCTCTCGATGTATGTCGAAGAGGTCGATGAAGCAGGCTCCTACAAGCAAAACAATATCCATCGAAAGTTCAAAGCGCAGCCGGTTTGAAGCGGTTCGCGTTCGAAGGTCTCCCCATGCTGGACGAATCGATCATCAAGGATCTGGCGCATCGCCTCGACAGGGCGGAGAAGAGCCGCGTGCAAATTCCGCAGTTCTCGCTCGAGTTCCCACAGATGCGGATCGAAGACGCCTATGCGGTTCAACGCGCCTGGATGGGTTTGAAACAGAAAGAGGGCCGCAGCGTCAAAGGCCATAAGATCGGCCTCACCTCCAAAGCGATGCAAAGGTCGTCTAATATTTCGGAACCCGATTACGGCGTGCTCCTCGACGACATGTTCTACGAAAGCGGGGCCCATATTCCGATCGACCGTTATATCGAGCCGCGTGTCGAAGTGGAACTCGCCTTCGTTCTCGCCGAACGCCTCAGCGGTCCAAACTGCACGCTTTTCGACGTCCTCTCGGCGACGTCTTATGTCGTGCCGGCGGTCGAGATCATCGATGCGCGGATAGAGCGCATCTATCCGCAGACAAAAGCGACGCGCAAAGTCATCGATACGATCAGCGATAATGCCGCCGATGCTGGCATCGTCCTCGGTGGCCGCCCTTTCAGGCCGCTCGATCTCGACATGCGCTGGGTGGCAGCGCTCTGCTATCGCAATGGCGTGATCGAAGAATCGGGTGTCGCCGCCGCCGTGCTCAATCATCCGGCGAACGGCGTCGCCTGGCTCGCCAACAAGCTTCACCCACATGGCGTCGCGCTGGAGTCGGGGCAAATCATCCTCGGCGGTTCCTTTACGGCGCCCGTCTTTGCCAGCCGCGGCGACACGTTCCATGTCGATTATGGTCCCGTGGGCGCCGTGACACTGAGGTTCGTCTGATGGGCGTCGCGATCAATCCATTCAAGAAAGCTCTGTTCGAAGGCAGGGTTCAGATCGGTTTCTGGCAGTCGCTCGCAAGCCCGATCAGCGTCGAAATTTCCGCCGGTGCCGGATTTGACTGGCTCCTGCTCGACGGCGAACATGGGCCAAACGACGTGCCGAGCCTGCTGGCGCAATTGCAGGCCGCCGCCGCCTATCCCGCGCATCCGATCGGCCGCGTGCCGGTCGGCGATGCGACGATCATCAAGCAATATCTCGATATCGGCTTCACGACCTTGCTCGTCCCCATCGTCGAGAGCGCAGATCACGCAGCGCTCTTGGCGCGCGCCGTCCGCTATCCCCCCAAGGGCATTCGCGGTGTCGGCAACGCCATCGTGCGCGCCTCCAATTTCAACCGCACCGCCGGCTATCTCGACGAGGCTGATGCGCAAATCTGCCTTCTGGTCCAAGTCGAGACGCGGCAAGGCCTCGAAAATCTCGAGGCGATCGCCGGAACCGAAGGCGTCGACGGCGTCTTCATCGGGCCTGCCGATCTTTCCGCCTCTTTGGGCCATCGCGGCAAGCCCAACCATCCCGAGGTGCAGAAGGCGATCGAGGACGCCGTGCAGGTCATCAAGCGGGCGGGCAAGGCGGCAGGCATATTGAGTGCGGACGAGGCACAGGCGTGGCGCTATTTGGGCCTTGGCTTCAGCTTCGTCGCCGTCGGCAGCGACGTCGGCCTTCTGGTGAAGGCGACGAGCGAATTGGCGCAGCGTTTCAAGAGCGGGGTGGCGCCGGAGGCCGGGGCAGC
>JBKQHN010000237.1:0-20255 GCA_052148755.1 Beijerinckiaceae bacterium
GGTTTTTGCGAGAGGCTAGTCGTTGCGGCAGGTGCCAACTTCGACGGCACTTGGAGCGAAACCATCGTAGGTGGCCCGAAATGTCCGGGCACCAGGAAAGCGGCTTTTGAAATCTCGAACGGCCAACTCGTTCAGTCGGGATGCAACGGCTCCGTCAGCCCAAATGGCGCCTACAGCGGAAGATGCGCCGGCGCCGGCTTCACCTTAACGGCGACCGGGCACTTTTCCGGTAACTCTGCATCAGGCCAGTATACGCGGAGCGACGGCTGCTCCGGCCGCTGGCAAGCGGTCAAATAATAGCGGCGCTATCGCCTGCGAGCGCGGCGCGCCGAGTATTTTTTCTTCTGGCGGTCGCGCCGTTCAGGCTGGCGCCGCGCGACCCGGCGCTTTATTTCGTGCAAAGACTGCGCGACGAGGCGCACCGCTTCGCCATCGGAACCCACCGGGCGCGTCGCAAGAAGGAGTTCACCAAAAGCCCGCTCGAAGAAATTGCCGGCATAGGTCCGGCGCGTAAACGCGCGCTGCTGCATGCCTTCGGCACCGCCAAAGCGATTACGCAAGCAGCGTTGGCCGATCTCGAGAAAGTGCCGGGGCATCAATGCCTCCACGGCGCGCGTGGTCTATGATTTTCCCACGGTGATGGGAGTTAGGTTGCGTACGGGAATAAATGCTGCATTTGCAGCCACAAGCTCCCTCATGGTGAGGAGGCCCCTTAGGGCCGTCTCGAACCACGAGGGAGCGTGTTTGGCGAGAGGCGCGGAATGGCGGTTGGCGTATAACGCCCTCGTGGTTCGAGACGCGGGCCATAGCCCGCTCCTCACCATGAGGGCTTCGGAACCGTTGATCCTTCTCGCGAAATGATTCACGAATTCACGGACAGATCCTTGAGCCGACGAGGCGCCTGCGCGACGTCCTATGGCGGTCAGACCTTGCCACGCGACACGCCCTTGGCGGCGGCGGCCTTGCTGACGAACTTGTTGGTCTGTTGGAAAGCATTGGTGAGCGCTTCCTGCCCGCTCGCATCGCAGATTTCGGCAAAATGCGCCGCCACCTTCTCGGCGGTGGGCTCGTCGATATAGAGGCCCTGCGTTTCGTAGATGATGGTGCAGGCGAAAGCGCCGGCGCCGGCGCCGAGAATGACGCGGTTGGGACCGTTTTCGCTGACGAGATAGAGCACGCCCGGCGTAATCAGCTCGGGCTTCATCAGTTCGAGGGCCTGCGGCGGCAGCAGCTCTTCCGTCATCCTTGTCGCAGCCGTCGGCGCCAGCGTATTGACGCGAATGTCGTGCTTCAACCCTTCGATATGGAGGACGTTCATGAGACCGACCATGGCCATTTTTGCCGCGCCATAATTGGCCTGGCCGAAATTGCCGAAAAGGCCCGACGACGATGCCGTGAACACGATGCGCCCGTAATTCTGCGCCCGCATGATGTCCCATACCGCCTTGCTGCAGATGACCGATCCCATCAGATGCACGTCGAGCACGGTGCGGAAGTCGGCGATCTCCATCTTGCTGAACGTCTTGTCGCGCAAAATGCCGGCGTTGTTGACGAGGATGTCCACGCGTCCCCATTTGCGCATGGCCGCGTCAACCATCGCCTTGACGCCCGCCTCGTCGGTCACGCTGCAGGCCGCCGCGATCGCCTCGCCACCGGCGACTTCGATCTCGGCAACGACTTTGTCTGCCGCCTCCGACGAACCGCCGGTGCCGTCGCGCGCGCCGCCGAAATCATTCACCACCACTTTCGCCCCGCGCGCCGCGAGGCCCAAGGCATGCGCGCGCCCAAGTCCATTGCCGGCGCCTGTGACGATGGCAACCCGCCCGTCGAATCTGATGCTCATTTTCTGTTCTTTCCTGTCTTGCTCACGAAACCCGCATAGGGGTCAGCGCCGCCAGTTTAAAACCCTATAATTCCGACTTCCGACGATCGTGCAATCTGGCCCGGACGAGATTCCGCCGGGATGGGCGCGCTGCGATGGCTTTAACAGATATCTTTGCTTAATTTCAGTTGCTGCTTGAGAACGGCATTGGAAAGCCTTTAACTAAAGCGACATCGTGCCGCTGCTTAGGCAGCATAATTTTTGCTTTAGATCCTAAGCACGGCCGTGCAACGAATTGGCTGCATCCGAAGATCGCGTCATGACGGTTCGCGGTCACATGACCAGTTAGAAGCATGGCCCATGCAACGGAGGCAACATGAAAATCGTCATGGCAATCATCAAGCCATTTAAGCTCGATGAAGTGCGCGATGCGCTCACCGCGGCCGGCGTTCACGGTATCACCGTGACCGAAGTGAAGGGCTACGGCCGACAAAAAGGCCATACCGGAATCAATCGCGGCGCCGAATATGAGGTGAATTTCCTGCCAAAAATCCAGATCGCGGTAGCCGTTACGAGCGACTCGGTCGACCGCATAATGGAGGCGATTTTGTCCGCCGCGCGCACTGGCGAAATTGGTGACGGGAAGATCTTCGTCATACCTCTCGATCAAGCCGTTACCATTCGCACCGGCGAGCGCGACGCCGCCGCCATCTAATTGCGTATCGACCGCGCCGCCGAGATCTGATAGTCGCATGCGTGCGCCCAAGTCCATTGCCGGTGCGCGTGACGGTGGCAACGCGCCCCTCGACTCTGACGCTCATTTTCCGATCTTTCCTGTCTTGCTCACGAAACCCTTATACGGATCAAAGGCACCAGTTCAACTGAGACCAATTGCCGACGCGCTCCCGCGGGGGCGGCCCTCTCCCTCACAAACGTTTCCCGACATCGCGCAGAATCTCCCGCGCCGCATTATGGCCCGGCGCGCCGGTGACGCCGCCGCCGGGATGCGTACCGGCCCCGCACATGTAAAGGCCAGCAAGCGGGCCGCGATAGTCGGCATGGCCCAGCATCGGCCGCGCCGAAAACATTTGCCCGAGCTCGAGGCGGCCATGAAAAATATCGCCGCCGACGAGGCCGAAGTCGCGTTCGAGATCGAGCGGGGTCAAAATCTGACGGGCGATGACCGCGCGTTTGAAATTCGGTGCATAGGCATCGACCGTGGCAATCATCAGGTCGGCCACGTCTTCGCGATGGGCGTCCCAAAATGTTTCAGCCGCTGCCGCGCCATTTGGCAGCACCGGCGCGACATGCTGGCAAAACAGGCTCGCGACATGCTTGCCCGCAGGCGCCAATGTGTCGTCGAGCGTTGAGGCGATGACAAGCTCGACGACCGGCTTTTGCGACCAACCCTGGCGGCGCGCATCGACATAGGCCGCGTCCATATAGCTCAGACTCGGCGCGATGATGATGCCGGCAGTGTGATGTTCGGCGCGTTCGCGGCCCGGCAGGCAAGTAAAATCCGGCAATTCAGCGAGCGCGACATTCATCCGAAAGGTGCCGGAGCCGCAACGCCATTTTGCGATTCTCTGTTTGAATGCCGCCGGCAGAACGGCCGGGTCAATGAGGGTCTGATAGAGCAGCTTCGGATTGACATTGGCGACGATGAGTCTGCCGCGAAAGACATCGCCTGCCTTCGTCACGACGCCGCAGGCGCGGCCTTTTTCGACCAGGACTTCGCGCACAGGATGGCACGTGCGGATGTCCGCACCTTGTGCGGCGGCGGCCTTCGCCATGGCCTGGGTAATGGCCCCCATGCCGCCGATCGCATGGCCCCACTGGCCCTTGTGCCCGTTCACCTCGCCGAAACAATGATGCAGCAAGACGTAAGCCGAGCCTGTATCATACGGACTTGCATAATTGCCGACGATGGCATCGAAGCCGAACACGGCTTTGAGCGGATCGCTTTCGAACCAGGCGTCGAGATAATCGCCGGCGGAAGCCGTGAAGATTTCCACAATATCACGCTGGCCTTCGAGACCTGCATGGCGCAAGCGGTTGCCAAATCGGCCAAGCTTGATGAGCTCGCCGAGTGCCGCAAGCGGATGCGCATCGATGACATTCGGCGGCGTCTCGAGCACCAGCGCGCGCAGCAGGTCTGCGAGCGCGGCAAGCCGCAGCTCGTAGGCCGCAAGCCGTTCGGCGTCGCGGCTCGAGAATTTCGCCACTTCGGCCTGCGTCCGGCCGGCTCCGACCTTCAGATAGTTTCCGTCGTCGAGCGGCAGGAAGTTGGCGAGTTGCCGCTCGACGATCGTCAAGCCATGCGCGGCAAGATCGAGATCGCGGATGATCTTCGGATTGAGCAGCGAAACCGTGTATGCGGCGAGCGAATTGCGAAAGCCTTGGTAAAATTCCTGCGTGACGGCGGCACCGCCGACGACGTTGCGGCTTTCGAGCACCAGGCATTTGAGGCCGGCTTTGGCGAGATAGAAGGCGCAGACAAGACCGTTGTGACCGGCGCCGATGATGATGACGTCATACATGATTGAGCGCGGCGAGTGTCGACTCCTCTGTGAAGACCTCGCCGTGTACATGCAACCGCTTGACGATGAGATCGCCCTTCGGCTCGAAGAGATCTTCGGCAACGGAAATCTTGCCGCCCTGCATCCGCACGCCTAAAATCTCATAGGCGGCCGAGAGCATCCGCGCCGCGGCACCGGTATACCAGCTCCAGCCGCCACGCCCGCCATGGCCGTCACCGTCGTAAATATCCGCCGCCTGCTGAATGGGTGCGAGACCATAGGTGGCCAGCGCATCGGCGCCGGTCTTGCCGAGGGGCGATATTTTTCTCCAGCAGGTGAAGGCGCGTGCCTTGAAACGCCCGGCGGCTTCTGCGTCGCCATGCGCCGTGGCGAGATCGGCCAATCGCACATAGGCATCGACCGCCCAGGAGGCGCCATGCGAATATTGCGCACCATTTTCCCGCACGCCCGGAGGATAATCGGCGATCCGTCCCGGATAGGGATCGGCCGTTTCGCTGAAAGGCGGATCGATAAGCAAGATGCGATCGGATTTTTCGAGACGCTCGAGCGGCCGTTCGAGCGCCGCCAATCCCCGCTCGAACGCGACGGCGCCGGAGAGAATCGGCCAAGCCGCAGTCATGGCATTCATACGGTCGAGATCGCGTCCATCATCGGCGAAGGCGATGATGTAGTGATCGCCGCGCCATGCGCAGTCGAGAGCGGTTTTGAGCTTGCGGGCATGGTCGCGATAGGGTTCGGCGGCGAGTTCCCCTTGCCGCGCGGCAATCAGCGGCGCAAAGCCGGTCAGGATTTCGTGCAGGAAGAAGCCGAGCCAGACGCTTTCGCCGCGGCCTTCAAAGCCGACAACGTCGATGCCATCGTTCCAGTCGCCGGTGCCGATGAGAGGCAAGCCATGCACGCCCATCCGCGCGAGCGTATAATCGATCGCGAGACGGCAATGTTCGTAGAGGTCGGCGTCGTCGCGTGAAGCACGCGGAACGAGGGTTATCGAATCGAGGTCCAGCGGAACGGGCAAGCCCTCGAGATAGGCGGTGCGTTCCTGCAGCACGGATTGATCGCCCGTTGCCGCCACATAGCGGGCTACGACGTAAGGCAGCCACAAATGCGGGTCGGAAGCGCGGCTGCGCTGGCCGAGGCCGGTGCGTCGATTGGGCGCCCTGTGCCACCATTTGAGCACGTCGCCTTCACGAAATTGCTGGCTCGCGTGCAAAAGGATCTGGTTGCGGGCGAGGCGTGCATCGGCGAAGACGAGCGGCAATACGTCCTGCAGCTGATCACGAAATCCAATGGCGCCGCTGCGCTGGTTGGGACCGCCGCGCGCCCATAGCCGTGAAACCAGGATTTGATAGTGCAGCCAATGATTGACGAGATGATCGAAATGCGGGTGATTGGTTTCGATTCTGATCGCCGGTGTGGTCTCCGCCCAATATTGGCGTGTCGCGGCAAGTGCCGCGCGGGCCGCTGCGGCCGTGTTCAAGGATTTTGCGAGGGTCGAGGCCTTCGCCCGCGTCGGAGCCTCCCCAAGAACGACGGAGAATTCGACTTCGCTTTGCGGCGCCACTTCTACGAAACTCAAAAGCGCGGCGATCCTGCGGTCATCGTCGCCGACGCTCACGTCGGCAGCACCGGTCACAACCATGCAGGGATCGCTTAGGTCACGTCCGCTGGCGCCGATGAAACGTGCGCGGACGGTTTCCCTGCCATGCACCTTGAGGCTCGTTGCCGCAAAACCCCAGCCGGTTTCGAAATCATTGTCCAAATAGCGGAAACGCAAAATACCCGCCTCGCGCGTCTCGGCAAATTCGATGCGGCCGAGGCTCTCCAGCGTGTTTTCCGCGAGCGCCAGATCGAAATAGGGAAGAATACGGAAATGACGCGGCTCTGCTGCGCGATTGCGCAATCTAACGAGCCTGACATCCGCCGAGCAATCGGGCGGCACAAAAATCGTCATCTCTATGTCGGTTTCGGCATAATGCGCCCGGTAGGTTGCCGCGCCCAGCTCATAGACGACCTCATATCGGGCATCGTGACGGCGCAACGGCGCGAAGCTCGCGGCAAATGCCTCGCCAGCTTTTATGTCCACAATATAGATGGCTTGGCCTGTGAGCGAGGCCGTGCCCGACTCCCAAACGAAAGGCGTCACCGCATTTTGCCGCTCGTTGCCCGCAAACGAGTGAATCTCGCCGTCATTCGAGAGGATCGTGCCGAAGCCGCGAGGATTGCCGAGCACATGCGCCCAGGGACGCGGGGTTTGATGCGTCAATACGAAGGCGCGCCCCTCGTCGACAAAGCCGAAATCATAGCCGTCCCGCTTTCCGGGTTGCGGCTCGACAGCACGAAATTTATTGAAATTCTCGCGCACGACACCGGGCGGTGGTTCGGCCCATCCGAAACACCGGCAAATGAGTCGCGCTGCGGTTTCCTCTTCCCTTGCATGGCCGCTGATGAAGAGCAATTCGCAGCTGCCGTGCGCGGCAACATCGATGCCGACCGTCAGGCTTGCCGCGGGATCGAAACTGTAGAGGTGGCCTTCGTCGTTGGGCCGCCGGGGGCGGCCTTCTTCGAGGCCTTGTGGGCAACGCAGGTCCCCGTCGCCGCGAAACCGCAGACGCGAATCCTCATAGCCCTCGAGTGCCGCACCCACCTCAGGCAGGCTGACGGCATGGAAGAAGACTTCGCGCGACATGCGCCGGGCCGTGAAACTCTTGCCGCCGTCGCGCAGCAATCGATTGCGGGCAAAGAGCGTGTTGAGAGATTCGACAAATACGGTCTCGACGTGAAGCGCGTTGAAATCCGGATCGCGTAAATAGACCTGCAAATCGTTGAGGGCGAGTTCTTGATAACTCGTCAGACTGAGCCGGCGAGGTTCGGCGGAGCGATTGGTAAGGCTCACACGGCGAAATTCGACAGCTGCACTTTCATCGAGCCAAATCTCGGTCTTCGTATCGATCGCTGCGACTTGGTTGCAAATTTCGACGATGCCCGACCGGATTTCCGAGATCCGATAGTTGGGGCCTGCCTTGTGCACCGGCTCGAAACCAAGGCTCCAATAGGCGCCCGAGATTTTGTCGCGCAGATAAAAGAACGTGCCGCGTAAGTGCAAAGGGTCGGTCGGCCGCCGGGTGAGATCGATCGGCGCGCCGGCGCGCGCCGTTTCATAAATCTGAGTGAAGCCGCGTCCGTCGCTGAGGATTTCGGTTCCGATGAGTCCGTTGGACAGTGTGAACCGCGTGCGCCGCCGTGCCAGAACGCGCGGAACATTGGTCTTGAGAGCTTTTTTCGACGCATAAGATCGGGGCCAATGAAGCGCGACCAAGGCCACGATCGCCAAGGCCCAAAGGGCGGCGACCTCGTAGGCGACGACGAGCTCCGATACCGCCGGCGGTATCGGAGCATTGTGCAGTTGTTCGGCGCCGCTCCACGCTTTGTCCCAATCCGCTCCGCGCGGAATGTAAAAGGGAATCAGCAAAGGCGCCCAGGTCGCAAAGCGCCGCAAGGCTTCCGGAATGAAGCGGCTGCGCCCTGCATGTCCGGCGAAACGGGCCGCGGCTTCATCGAGCTTGTCGCCGCCAACGAAAGTGAGATTGACGAGAGTGGCAACGCGCAGGCCCATATGATCGAACCAGATCAGGACGCGCAACCAGTCATAGGCCAGCAGGCCGGTGAAGACGACGAGGCTCCACAGGCGAAAGTCGGCAGCCGGCAGCCAAGCATAATTGAAGATGGCTGTAATCGAGCGTATGGCGCCGTCCTGATTGTACCAGCTCGGCTCCGGCGACATTTTGAGAAACGTATTGATGACCGGCGCCATCCAAAGGCCCCAGCGCAGCACCCGCACAGCTTGGGCGACGAGTCCATCGAGACCCTGCTGGCTCAAAAGCTGCTTCAAAGGCCGCAGATCTTTTTGGAAGAGCGCCGCAAGGATGACGAAATTGACGCTGAAGAGCGGCGCTGCGAGCGACCAGTTGATGACGCCCGAAAGCGATTCCGTAAAAAAGAGTTTGATGCCACCGCCGACCGCGCCGAGATCGAGCACGCCCCATTTGCTGAACAGGGGATAAATGACGAAATCCCGGGTGGAACGGCCGCTGATCTGATAAGCGAGATCGGCATAGGAGTGCAACTTTGTGGCCACGACATCGAGTTGCCCGGCATCGAAATACCAGCCGAGCGCGCCGCCGACCATGCCGCCGAGGCCGAGGCCAAGCGCGTAGACACGCCAGGACTCGAGCTTGCGCCGGCTGCCCGGCGCGCGCCGCAACGAGATCGCGAGCGCGTCGCAAAGCAAATCGATTCCGGCATAGGCCAGCGCACCGGCTCCGAAGAAGAACGCAAAACGCATGGATCCGTCTTCGTGTTGAAGATCTGCAGCCACGGCAATGAAGACGCAAAGGCCGAGGAAGAGACCGCGAAAATAGGTCCGCGGATCGCAATAATTCGCCCAAAGCCTGCGAAAGAAGGGAGGCGCTCCGTCGGCGCTTGCAATGAGCGTCGCAAGGAACGGGAAGATTGCAGCACCTGTCAAAGCCGCGAGCAGCGGCATTTCCGCATGCACCACTGAGATGAGCGGCAGCAGCGCGAGACAGCCGCCCCAAAGCAGCGCCAGGATTGCAAACAGGCCACCGTAAATGGTGCCATTGACGAAACCTTGCCGCCATTGCGCTTGCGCCGACGCAAAGACGGGCGGACGCCCGGCCACGGCTTCG
Source organism: Beijerinckiaceae bacterium (assembly GCA_052148755.1). Taxonomy (GTDB): domain Bacteria; phylum Pseudomonadota; class Alphaproteobacteria; order Rhizobiales; family Beijerinckiaceae; genus Methylovirgula. The sequence continues at coordinate 9,069 of JBKQHN010000237.1, forward strand.
ATCGTCAGCCCGCTCGCAATGAATATGAAGGACCAGAGACCCGCTTGCGCGAGGGCGGCAGCGACAGGTGCGCTCAGTATCGAAGCCAATGATCCTGTGGCGAAGGCTTGCGGGATTTCGGCAATCCTGGGGGACACGACAGCGTGCAGCGAACTCGCCCAAAGCAGCAGATGCAACCGGATATCGCGCGGCAGTCTGCCCGTATTCGAAAATCCGAGCCCAGCCACCAGAAATTCGACGAAGCCGCCAAGAACGAGGGTGCGGCCAATGCCGGCAAGGATGGCGCTGGTTTGCGGCGTTGGCAAAACGACCTGCAGGCTCGCCCAATATCCGAGTTGCTGCATCAATCCGTCGGCGCCGAGTGCCAAGACGAGATTGAACAGAAGAGGCACGCTGAGGAGGCATAGGCAACCATGCCACGCAAGGTGACGCGATTGGCGCGCCTGCACGCTGATGGTGCCCGCGAAATAGATGAGCGCGGCGCAGATTGTGCCGGGCGTCGAAAGACGAAGAAGATCGAGCCAGACTGCCGGCACCTGCCAGACATTGGTCGCCGCATGATGCGCGGCCGCGATTGCTGCAAGTGCGAAAAAATCGAGTAGAAATTCGTGCCTGCGCGGAAATTGATGGCTCAAGCTTGCCTGTGAAAGCGCAAGGCAGGTTGCGCCGAGCATGGCTGCAATCACGATTTGCGAGCCACCGAACTCCGCGCCCCGCAAAGCCACGAACATGAAACCGGCAAAACAACAGACTGACGCCAGAGCCATGATGGCGCGCAAGCCGGGCTCAAGGGGTTTCAACGCCATCCCGTGACTTTCATCTTTTCCCTACGGCTTGTGTTCCGGGGTCCGGCAAAGGCTGGAAGGCTGCGACTCACGCTGAATTCTAGCGCAATCTGCATTCGCACGTCACCCGGCTTTCCTCCTGCAATCTTGCCAAGCTTGCTTGGTTTTTGAACTTTTGCACCATTGGTTTTGCTCGAGTTGAACAGAATCAATGGTGGCTTGAGCCGCGCAAGGCTGCTTTCTCTTAAACGGTCATCTCGGTCGCACCTGCAACCTGCGCATGACATCGGCATGGCAGCCTGCAAATGCGGCCGGTCAAATCCGCTGGCAGAGCACAAGAGCTTTGCTCCCGCGTCGATGTTGCAGGTTCCATGTCTCGTCGGGTTTCATGCGGACCGGATCGCGGACCTCCGGTCCGCAAGCAACTTACAATTCCCTTCAATTTAATCGAAGCACGTCATTAGCGCCCGCCGCGCATCTCAGCGAGAGCAATGCCGCCGAGCCCCAAAGCCAGAGCCAGTGCGTGATAAAGCTCGAAATGTTCGTTCAAGATGAGAACGGCAAACAGCGCGCCGAACACCGGAACGAGATTGTTGAAGAGAATGGCGCGCCCCGGCCCCATGAGTTCGACCCCCCGCATATAGGTCAGCTGTGCGCTGACGGACGGTCCCAGCACAATGAAGACGAGAACGAGCCAGCCTTTGAGGCTCGGCCAATAGGCGGCACCTTTGACGATCTCATAAAGCGCAAAGGGAATGGAGGACAGGAAGGCCGCCATGGCGAGACCCGCGAAAAACACCAGCGGTGCGACGCGCGGCCGTTGCCGCAGTCCCAACGTGTAACCGGCGTAGAGCATCCCGCCGAACAGTACGCTGAGATCGCCGGCGTTGAACGTCAACGTCGAAAGCTGCCCGAGATTGCCGTGCGTCGCAATGAGACCGGCGCCGAGAAACGCGACGAGCATGCCGGCGATCTGCAGCGCCTTCACACGCGTTTTGTAGAGAATAGCGGCACCGGCCAAGACGAATGGCGGAATGGCGCATTGCAGCAAAGTCATGTTGACTGCGCTCGTCACGTAAGCAGCCGCATAAAAGATCAGGTTGAACGCCGTCAGCCCGAAAAAACCCATTGCGAGAACCAGACGCCAAGAGCCGGCAAGGACAGGTCCCTGCGCCGCGATCTGCCTTCGCAGAACCGGAAAGAGGATGACACAGGAGAAAAACCAGCGCAGACACACGAGGCTCATGGGCGCGATCTCGCCGGTCGCCATGCGCGCGGCCACACCATTGGCGCCGTAAACGACGGCCGTATAGAGCATTGCGAGCCACGCCTGATTCCAAACCCAGTGGGCCAAATGGAATGGTTCTAAGCGGAACCTCGGCGAATCGGTTTTCTTGTGCAGCACGTCAGCCTTTCCATTGCCGGATCCGGCTAGCCCGGCCATTAGCGCGTATTCCGATCGGGTGGAATCGCCCGATCGATCAGGAATACGCGCCAATTCAAAAAGTCGGAGCATGTCCGGGAAAAGTGGGGCCACTTTTCCCGGACATGCTCTATCGTCAAGATGCAGCCGGAAACCGGCCGCTAAAAGTTCCGAATTGAGCCGCCTATCTTGGCTGCTGGGCGGCAATTCTCATAGCCCGCCGCACAGCACAAAAATTTGATGGAGGGATTTTCAGATGCGCATGCTTCTCAACCTTTGCGCTTTCGTCACATTGATCCCGCTTTCTGCAGTGCAGTTACATGCCGAACCTCGGGAGAACGCCTCGCGGATTGAGGCCGTCACGGTGTTTCCCGACGGTGCGGTGGTGACGCGCGGCGCCGACATCGACGTCGGCGCAGGGCCATCGGTCCTGGCCTTCAAAAATCTGCCAAACGATCTCGACCCGACATCGTTGCGCGTCGCGGGTTTAGCCGATTCGGACATGGCCATCGACTCGGTTGCAACGCGTCTTGCCGCCGCCGAAAGCAAACCCAGCGGCGAAATCGAGACGAAACTGCGAGATCTCAGATCGCAGCGTGAACAGGTGCAAGTCAGCCTCGACGCATTGGAGGCCGAGAAGGCGATGGCCCTGCGGTTCGGCAAAGCCGAGCCCAGAGATCTCTCGAGCCGCGAGAAATCCTTGGCTGTTTCGGAATGGCCGGCGGCCTTCGACACGATCGCTTCGGCATTGCTCAGGATTGGCGAGAAAGCACGCGTTGAAACTGCCAAGGTGCGCGAACTCGACGCTGAGATCATTGCCCTCTCGCAGACGCACACGGTCAACAATGGAAAACTCGAGTTGCGTCGAGTCGTCGAAGTCGAGATCCACGCCCCCGCCGCTGTAAAGGGCCATATCGCGCTGACCTATCGTGTCGCCCACGCGGGCTGGCGGCCGGTCTATGATGCGCGGCTCGATACCGGGAATGCCAGCCGCAAGCCTTCGCTCGAACTTGTGCGCCGCGCCGCGGTTTCGCAGCGCAGCGGCGAGGACTGGCAGGATGTCGCCTTGACGGTGTCGACCGTCCGCGCCTCGCGAAACACAACTGCGCCGGACATCGAGACGCGGAGGCTCGTCTTCCTGGAGCAGCCCATGCCCGTGCCTACGAGCAGAGCCCCTTCCGACCGGCTGGGCGGCCTGCAGTTCGCCGACGAATTCAAGAAGGCAGCCAAGGCAGAGCCGCATATGGCTCCGCCGCCTATGGCCATCTCAGCTTTGCCGAAAGAGGCGACCGAAACGGAGAGCCAACTCGAGGCCGGAGACTTCCAAGCCTCGTTCATCATTCAAGGCCACATCAGCCTCGCAGCCGATTCGGCACCGAAGACTTTTGCGATTTCGTCGCGGCGCATAAGTCCCGAAATTGCCGTCAAAAGCGTGGCAGCGCTCGACCCGACGGCCTATCTCGAGAGCCATTTTGTTAATGAAGAGGAAGCGCCGCTGCTGCCCGGCGACGTCGCGCTTTATCGGAATGCCAATTATATTGGCCGCGGATCGATCGAGTTCGTTGCGCCGGGAGACGCGGTGGATCTCGGCTTCGGCGCCGACGAACGTGTGAAAGTCACGCGCCTGCCGATCAAACGCAAGGAAAACGAACCGACGTGGTTCGGTCAGACAAAATCCGAGGCGCGGGAATACAAGACGACCGTCAAGAATCTGCACGATTTTTCGATCAAAATCATCCTCATCGATCAGATTCCGATTTCCGAAAATACCGCCATCACCGTCGAGCAATTGCCGGCGACGACACCGCCCACCGAAAAAACCGTCGCCGACAAACGCGGCGTGATGAGCTGGACCTACGACTATGCGCCGGGCCAGGCACGCGAAATCCACCTTGCGTATCGGATGAAATGGCCTGGCGATCGCGATGTGACGAGCGAACTTCTCCCGTCGACGGCGAAGTGAGCGGGCGGCCAGAGCGGGATGAGGAAAAGTGGGACGCTGCGCGTGATCTAGTGGCGAGGAAGAACGGGCGGATAGAACGTGTCGGCGTAAACGCCGCGCGACTCGCAAACCCAAGTCGGCAGATAAGTTACGACCTGGCCCCAAAGATCGAACTGCGGCTGCGGAATGCGCCGGCAGCCGTGGTGAACAACGAATTCGCCATTGTCGTCTTGCAGGGCTAACGGCGGCGGCGCTTCGAGCACAGGCGGCGGGCCTTTGGAACCGAGGTCGGCCGCTGTAGCGGCGGCATGGGTGTGAAGAGCGAGGAGACAGAGGATCGAACAATGTGCGATCGCTCGCCGGACGTGGTGTCGCAGCATGGCGGACTCCGGACCAGCCCGGGACGAAAGCCTAGGCGTTCCTATCTGCTATCTGATTCGCGGCCGCGGATAAACGCTAGAGCGGGATGAGGAAAAGTGGCAACCGGTTTTCCGCCCGCATCCCGCTCTAATCTATTAGAATCGATCACGATGATTTTGGATTGATTCAATCCAAAATCATCGTGATCTATGCCCTCGCCTGCTCTTGCAGCGTCTCCGCAATCTACTGGAAAATCTACTCCGGGATCTTCAGATCCTTGAGCTTGGCGAAGACGGAGTCGAGATCGACATCCGGTTCGGCCTCGGCAGCGCGCGCCGGGCCGGCGCCGAACACCGCCTTCTCGGTCATCGGCTGATCGACGGCGGGGCGCGTCGTCACTTCGGCCGGCACGAGGGTCTGGCTATGATCCTCTTCGACCGGCACACGATCCTTGGCGGCGCGGTTGACCTCGAAATCGAGGTCCATTTGGGAACATAATCCGAGCGTCACCGGGTCCAGGGGCGAAAGAGCAGCCGAATTCCAATGGGTGCGGTTGCGAATTGACAGCAAGGTTGTCTTGGTTGTCCCGACGAGGCGCATGATCTGTGCGTCTTTCAATTCGGGATGGCTGCGAATGAGCCAGAGGATCGCATTGGGCCTGTCCTGACGGCGTGACAGCGGCGTATAGCGCGGCCCGCGCGGCCGTTTGAACTCCGGCAGGCGCACCTTCGCCTGAGCGAGCTGCAATTGGTGGCTGGAATCTTTTTCGCCGGCGGCGATCTCTTCGCGGGTCAATTGGCCCGACGTGATCGGATCATGCCCTTTGATCCCGGCAGCCACCTCGCCATCCGCAATGCCCTTCACTTCAAGGGGATGCAGTTTGCAGAAATTGGCGATCTGCTCAAAGGTCAGCGAAGTATTTTCGACGAGCCAGACAGCGGTCGCCTTGGGCATGAGCGGTGCATTGCTCATAGTTTTCTCCTTAGATCACGATGACTTTGGATTGAATCAATCCAAAGTCATCGTGATCGATTCCAATAATTTAGAGCGGGATGCGGGCGGAAAACCGGTTCCCACTTTTCCTCATCCCGCTCTAGCGTCGAACCGCATCGCCTGCAAGAAAGCTCGCCTCGCCGCGGCGTTCGATGAAATCGTAATCGCATGAGCCCGGCTCGGCTTCGAGCTCTCCGGAGCGGGCTCAAGCCGGTTTCGCCGGACGCATCGGTTCCGCCTCGAACACTTGGCACGCATCCGAAGGCTCAGCCACAGCCCAATTTGACCAACGCGCTCTCGCTCGCCGACGTTGCCAGCAAAGCTCAAACTTATGTCCATGGCGGGGAACAACGACCATATAGGGGCCACGACAGCTAGATGCAATCCGCAACGGGGTTCAACCTGCAGATTTTCTGGTATAAACTGGAAAATCAGTCTCGTCAGGGAGCGCTTCTGTCATGATCAAGGAAGAAGATGAGCCTCTTGCCGTTTCCGCCAGGAAGCTAATCGCGGCCTATGAAATAGGTCAGGCACTTGATGATCTGTCGCTCGAAGAGCTCAGCACGCGGATTGAAATCCTGCACCGCGAGATCGAGCGGCTGGAGCAGGCGCGGCAGGCAAAGGAAGCCTCGCGTGCCGTAGCTGCCGCGCTATTCAAGATTTGACCTGCTGTCCCATAACAAACAGCCCGTTGACCGATATTGTGACGCCCCTGGAGCTGCGGGCGGCCAATTCTGAGACGCCGCCACACAGCGTTAACTCTTCGTTAAGACTTCCAGTTCATTAATTTAGACCATCGGTTCGCACCCATTGAACTGAAGAAGCTTCCTCCCGCTTCGTTTATACCTCCCTTGCCTCAAAGGGCCGCAGTCAGCGGCTCTTTTTTTTACGATCTCGTGTTTCAATAGGTGCGACACCGGCAATTTGGCGTTATTTCATTAAGGTTAATAAAAGCTTGCAAGGCGGAAATCGGCGGATGGCCTTACTATTGCTGCCGTTGCAATGACAGCTAAGGTTGTCTTCGCGTGAGTTCAGGTTGCAAAGGCGTATCATGGCCCAAGTATTGAGTTTCGAGGACGATGCTGCCGTCTCGTTTGCCAGCAAATTGGCGACGTCGGAATCGTTCAAGTCTTTGTTCCGCGAGGGCATGACGCTCGTCGAAGAAACCGCCGGCTATCTCGACGGGCCTGGGCGCGACGAAGCCAAGGCCTTGCCGCGGCTTGCCGCCTTGGCCTATGCGACCGAGAGCATGCGGCTGACGACGCGGCTGATGCAGCTCGCGTCCTGGCTGTTGCTGCAGCGCGCCGTCAATGAAGGCGAGTTGACGCAGATCGAGGCCGCGGAAGAAAAACGCAAGGTTCGGTTTTCCGAGCAATTGAGCACGACGAGCGCCGAAGTCATGGCCAAACTGCCGGTGCATCTGCTTGAGCTTGTCGAAAAATCCTTGCGGCTGCAGACACGCATTCTGCATTTCGACCGGTTGCTCTATCAGCCGGCGGAAAAACGCAGCCGCGCCTTGGCAGTGCCCAGCGCCGTCGAGACGCAACTCGACCTGCTGCGGGCGGCTTTCGAAGCAGACAAATCAAGCTGAGACGATACGCAAGAATATATGCGCCGCGTTGCGCGCATACCTTCTCCCGCTTGCGGGAGAAGGTGCCGAATGAAATGAGGCGGATGAGGGTTTTACCAGCTGCTCAGCGTTTCATGTGATGCCGGCCAGATGTGAGTTCGAACACCCCTCATCCGATCGGCTTCGCCGACCACCTTCTCCCGCAAGCGGGAGAAGGAGGGCTCCGTCTCAGCCCTGTTTCTTGGCGAAGTTCATGTTCCCGAAGCGCGAATTGAAACGTGACAAGCGCCCGCCGCGATCCAGCAATTGCTGCGCGCCGCCGGTCCAGGCCGGATGCGTCTTGGGATCAATATCGAGATGCAGCACCTGCCCCTCGCTGCCATAGGTGGAGCGGGTGAAAAACTCGGTGCCGTCGGTCATGACGACTTTAATCAGATGATATTGCGGGTGAATATCCGGCTTCATCGGCTTGGTCCCAAAAAATTCTTTCGCCCGAAGAAACTTGCGCACTGCGCGGGCGACGCGCCGATGCCCAAAAATCGAAACGCGCCGAAGGCGGCAGCCTTGACGCGGAAGCGCCCCCTATAGCCTGTTCCGGCGGCCTTCACAAGAGCCGGTCATCCCGCCGAATTCCGCTTCTCGGTCGCGATCATCATTCCATCGGCACGCGATCACTTGCTATGCTGGCGCTCCTGCGCTGCGATGGAGTTCAATTTGGTCGCCGTCAAAAATGCGGAAGCCGATCGTTTCATCACGCGGCCGCCGCAAAATATCTTTCTCTATCTCGTCTTCGGACCCGATGCCGGCCTCGTCTCAGAGCGGGCGAAGATGATCGTTGCGCATGCGGTCGAAGACCCGAAAGATCCGTTCCAGGCTTTGCGGTTGAGCGGCGACGACCTCGCGGCCGATCCGCTGCGGCTTGCCGACGAAGCCAATACGATGCCTCTGTTCGGCGGCCGCCGCGCCATTTGGATCAATGCGCAAGGCAAGGCCTTTACGGCGGCGCTGGAACCCGTTCTTCACATGCCGCCCGGCGATTGCACCATCGTCATCGAAGCCGGCGCGCTGAAGCGCGACGCGCCTTTGCGCAAAATCTGCGAGCGTGAAGGGCGCGCCGCGGCGATTGAATGCTATCCGGATTCGGTGAAAGACCTTGGCCAGCTGATCGACCGCGAAACCGCGGCGGCGGGCTTGCAGATCGAGCCTGACGCCAAGACATTCCTCATCTCGCTGCTCGGCCAGGACCGGCTGACGACCCGTTCGGAACTCGAAAAACTGCTGCTCTATAAGCAAGGCGGCGGCAGAGTGAAGATCGAAGACGTCGAAGCGATCGTCGCGGATGCATCCACATTGGCGCTCGATGCGGCTGTCAACGGCGCCTTCGAAGGCAACTTCGCCGCCGTGCAAGAGACCTCCGCGCGCGTCTATGGCGAAGGCGGCGATTACAACATGATCCTCGGGTCTGCCTTGCGGCATGCGATCCTGCTGCATCGCATGCGCCTCGATGTTGAAGCGGGGCATGGCGGCGGCCAAAGCGCCGGCTATAGCCAGGGTTTCGGCCGCGCCGCGGTGCTCGACAAACATGTGCGCGCCTGGAGCTCCGGGCGGCTCGCCCGCGCCATTGCGATCTTGAACGAGGCAATCGCGAAATGCCGGCGCGAACCGCGGCTGTCGCAAGCGATCACCGCGCGGACACTGTGGACGATCGCGCTTGCGGCACGGAACAAGGGGTAAGCGAAGGCGCGTCGCGTCTTCGGTTATCGCGTGGGCGTCGCCACACGCGACGCATTCACACGACTTTTCTGATCCACGGCGCGCGCAGCAGCAACCCGGCGAGCCAGAAGCAGGCAAGACAAGTCGCCGTTCCGGTAATCGCGAATTTGACGAGATGCGGCGCTTCGACATTGCGCCACGCAAGCGCGATTGCGACCAAGACGAGAGGGTGGATGATGTAGATCGCATAGGCGCGCCGCGCGAGCGCCGACCAGATTGGGCCAAGGCTTGCAAAGCGGCGCTCGAACGCCTGCAACAAGGCAAGGATGAGGCCCCAGGCGACGAACGGTTCCCAGAAGGCATAGACCGCCGCCTGGATGTTCCAGCCGCCGTTCAAATTGCCCTGCAATGTCGGCATATGGAGCTTGAGCGCGCTTGCGACCGGCAGGACCGGCAATGCGCACAACGCCACGATCAACCAGAGGCGCCGCTGCTTGTCGGGTACGGCATTCAGCCAATGGGCGGAAGCACCCATGCAGCCCGCGGCGAAGAGCACAATATAGCTCGCGAAAAAGCCGAGAGACGTCGAAAAATAACCGAATTCCGCGCCGAACGACTGCGCGTCGAGCGGCCAATTAAGCCGCAAGGCGAAGGCCGCCGCGCCAGTCGCGAGCGCCGCCGCGGCAAGTGCGAAATTCGACGGGAAGGCACGTGGCGCCGCCATCGATCGACCGATTGCGGGGACGCGCGACGCCAAACCCTGCAACGCCAGAAAGGCGACGGAGAAGATCAGCAGCGCCGCCGCGAACCACAGCGGCCCGCAGTTGAACACGCCCAGATGAAAGTAAAACAGCAGTTTTACCCCGAAGCTCTGCCCCTGCGTGCTTTGCACCACGGCGACCGACGCCGGGGTAACGCTCGCCGCCAGCGCGATCGCCATGGGGCCGATGACGAGACTGAACACCAGAAGTGGAACGCCGAGCCGCAGCGTTCTTTCCGTGAGATACGCCCAGGCACCATTGCGTGCGACGGCAGCCGGCGTGAGATAGCCCGCGATGAGGAAGAACAGGCCCATGAAATAGGCCTGATTGACCGCGCAGAAGACTTTCAGCAGCTCCGCGCTCGGCGTCCCATCGGGTTGGACTTCGTGATAATACCAACCGCCGATCGCGCCATAGGTGAGCGCGCTATGGTGGAACAGTACGAGAAGCGTGAGCACCGCGCGCAAGGCGTCAAGACCGGCGTTCCGCCGCGCCGCCGACGGGAGCGCTTGCGTGGACGCCGAGGATGCCGGCGCCGTTATCGCGCCGCCGTGGCCAATTCCAAGCGTCGCGCTCATCGCCGAAAAATCCCTTCGATCGAATTTCTCATTTGCCGCCCGCCGCCTTGGCGAACTGCTCCTGTGTGAGCCCTGCTTTGAGGTGGCTCTCGGCGACGAAGCTGCGCGCGACCTCGACCTTGTGCTCCTGCGTCCGGGCCTTAGGTTCCTTCTTCACATACGCCAGCGCGTCGTCAAGACCAGTGATCAGCGTTTCGAATTCTTTCGGCTTCATCGCGCCACCTCCCATATCGGGCTCGACTGGCCAAGCAATATCAAAGCATTTCCGGCGAAAAACTCACTTTGATGAAATACATCGATTTCTTCCATAGCGAAGAGCTGGACCAATTAGCAAAAGCCTATCACCAAAAGTAATTTGTGTCGGCCGGCTTCAGCACTGCAGAGCGAACTTAGCGAGGCGGGGCCGGTTATGGAAATCAACGTCCCGATTGTGCTATAATTTAATTTCTGAAAGGAAAGGCTATGGCCGTCGCGTCAACGAATGATCCCATCCTGTCGCGTTTTCGCGCGGCGCTTGGTGAGCTGTACGGCGATCAAATCGAGCGCGTGGTTCTGTTTGGCTCGCGCGCGCGGGGCGAAGCGCATGCGGAATCCGATTACGACGTTGCCGTCTTCTTGAAAGAGCTTCCCGACCGCTGGTCTGAGCTGGATCGCCTGGCCGATCTCCGCGTCAAGCTGATCGACAACACCGGCGCATTTTTCGATATTCTGCCCTATCCGGCCGCCGCCTATGCAGAACGGTCGCCGCTTATGCGTGAAATCCGCCTCGAAGGACTCGACCTGTGACGCCGGAGAGCGCGCAGATTCTCGGCAAGGCGCATAGGCTGCTTCAGGAAACTGAAGCCATGTTGACCATCAATCTCAACGAAGCGGCGGGGCGCGTCCCCTCTCCCCGTAAGCAAAGCGAAACGGGGAGAGGGTTAGGGTGAGGGGCGAGGGGATGGTCCGAACCGGATAGATATCTGACAGTTTAGACCGGATAGATACCTGACAGGTTTTTCTTGGTCGGCGAAGGGGAGACTTTGCCGATGCCTTGGAAGGAAACCTGTGTGATGGACGAGA
>JBKQHN010000238.1:0-24751 GCA_052148755.1 Beijerinckiaceae bacterium
TCTCGTCCATCACACAGGTTTCCTTCCAAGGCATCGGCAAAGTCTCCCCTTCGCCGACCAAGAAAAACCTGTCAGGTATCTATCCGGTCTAAACTGTCAGATATCTATCCGGTTCGGACCATCCCCTAGCCCCTCACCTTTCCTCTCCCCGCAAGCGGGGAGAGGAGCGGCGGGCGGTGCGCATAGCAAATCAGTCCGGAGAGTAAATCCGGATCGGTTCGGTCCACGCGACGACGGTGCGACGGCCGCATTCCTCGTCTATTTCCGTTTATAGCTCAATCGGCCCGTCATGCGTATGGGAAAGCTTCAGTTTACGGAAAACCGCCGTGTCATAGTCGCGCGGAACGTCCACCTCTCCGGTGAACCAGGCGAAGACGTCGTGGTCCGGCAGGTCGAGCAAAGCTTCGAAAGCGTCGAGATCGGCTTCGCTCAATTGCTCGATTTCGGCATCGGCGAAACGGCCCATGATGAGGTCCATTTCCCGCATGCCACGGTGCCAGGACCTGAACAAGGCCCTGCGGCGGCGGGCATCGAGACCCGCGCTCGAAATTTGCGAGCCCGACATGGCAACTCCAAAACTTGGCAACTCCAAAACTTGGCAACGTCACGGCAATAGACCGACGCGCCTGCCGAAGCAAGGCTGAGCTAGCTTAAACTTTACTAATCCACACTGCCATAAGCCGACGAAAAAAGCGGGAACAATCGGCAGGTTCGTGCAAAGCCTCGCGTTGCCATGATATCTAAGTGGATTGCGGAGCGAGCGAGCCAAGCGACGCGGAAAAGCTCCAAATATACCGATTCTGGCCACGAGCGCCGTCGGTAATTCTCAGAGATTTCTCATGCCCATCCGCCGCCTCGATCCTATTCTCGTCGACCGCATCGCCGCCGGCGAAGTCATCGAGCGGCCAGCTGCTGCCGTCAAGGAACTCGTCGAAAATGCCCTGGACGCCGGCGCGAGCCGCATCGAAATCGTCATCGAGGCGGGCGGCCGCAAGCTGATCCGCGTCGTCGACAATGGCAGCGGCATGAACTCAGCTGATCTCGAACTCTGCGTCGAGCGCCACGCAACGTCGAAATTGCCGGATGGCGATTTGACGCGGATCGGGACGCTCGGCTTTCGTGGCGAGGCTCTGCCGTCGATCGGCGCCGTCGCCTGGCTCGAAATCGCCAGCCGCGACGCGCAAGCGTCGAGCGGCGCCGTCATCCGTGTCGATCAAGGCGTGCGGCATGGACTGAAGCCCTCTGCGCAAATGCAGGGAACCCGCGTCGAGCTGCGCGATCTCTTCGCCGCAACCCCGGCGCGGCTCAAATTCTTGAAGAGCGATCGCGCCGAAGCGCGCGCCATCGCCGATGTCGTGCAGCGTCTCGCCATGGCGCATTGCAGCGTCCGCTTCATCCTGTCCGGCCCGGATGTCGGAAATTTCGACTATCCGGCCGCAAGCGATGACGAGGCCGGTCTTCTCGAGCGCCTGACGCAGATCCTCGGCACCGATTTCCGTGCCAACGCGCTCCCCGTCGATGCGTTGCGCGAAGGCGTGCGCATGCGCGGCTTCGCCGGCCTGCCGACATGGCACCGCGCCAATGCGGCGAGCCAATATCTCTTCGTCAACGGCAGGCCGGTGCGCGACAAGCTGTTTGCCGGGGCAGTCCGCGCCGCCTATGTCGACCACCTGCCGCAGGGCCGTTATCCGGCGCTCGTCTTGTTCGTCTCCTGCGATCCGCAAGACGTCGATGTGAACGTGCATCCGGCCAAGGCGGAAGTGCGCTTCCGCGATTCGGGCCTCGTCCGCGGCCTCATCGTCGGAGGCTTGAAGGAGACGCTCGCCGCGGCTCTGCACAAGGCAACGCCGAGCAATGCGACGGCCGCACTCGAAGCCTTCGCGCGACGGCAATCATCGCCTGCGTGGAGCCGTGCCGGGTTCAGCCCATCGACGCGGCCGCTGCCGCGATGGGATAGCCGGCAATCTCCCGCCAATCCGGGCTTTGCCGAAGACAGCGTGCCTTATGAGCCCTTCGTGCCGCCATCCGCCGATACGCGTGCCGCAGCCGCAGAGCCTCAGCGCGACGCGATCGACGCACCGCTCGGCGCGGCACGCGCGCAGATCCATGACACCTACATCATTGCCCAGACGCTCGACGGGTTCGTCATCGTCGATCAGCATGCAGCGCATGAAAGGCTCGTCTACGAGCGATTGAAAACAGCCCGCACGAAGAGCGATCCGCAGCGGCAACTGCTGCTCATCCCGGCAATCGTCGAAATGGACGAATCCGCGGTCGCGCGGCTTCTCGATGCGGCACCGTTCTTGGCCGAACTGGGGCTCGTCCTCGAAAGCTTCGGCCCCGGCGCCATTGCGGTGCGCGAAGTGCCAAGCATCCTGAAAATACCCGACGTGCAGCGGCTCATCTTCGACCTCGCTGACGTGCTCAGTGAAGATGATCGCGCGCTCGCCCCGCTTGAGCGCCGGCTCGATCACGTGCTGGCCACCATGGCCTGCCATCATTCGGTCCGCGCCGGCCGAAGACTGACGCCGGACGAGATGAACGCCCTTTTGCGCGAGATGGAACGCACGCCGGGCGCCGGCCAATGCAACCACGGCCGGCCCACCTATATCGAGATGAAACTCGCCGATGTCGAAAGGCTGTTCGGGCGGCGGTGATACTAGATCACGATGATTTTTGATTGGTTCAATCCAAAATCATGAACGTGATCGATTCCATTAATTTAGAGCGGGATTTTAGCGGAAAACTGGTTTCCACTTTTCCGCATCCAGCTCCAGTCTTTCTGCATCACTCGTCGTGCAGTGCTTCCGCGTCGAAGCTCGCCTCGTCCGGCAGATCGGGACCGGAGCCGGGACGCAATTCGCGCGGCAGCGGGAAAAAGACGCTTTCATCTGCTGTCGATACGGTTTCGACGATGAGGTCGAAACGCTGGGCGAAAGCATCCATGATTTCTTCGACGAGAACTTCCGGTGCCGAGGCGCCGGCGGTAATGCCGACGGAAGCGACATTTTCGAACAAGTCCCACTCGACATCATCGGCGCGCAAGACGAGGCGAGCCAGCTTGCAGCCGGAGCGTTCGGCCACTTCCCGCAAGCGTTGCGAATTGGATGAATTCGAGGAGCCGACGACGATCATTGCATCGACGAACGGGGCTATGCGTTTGACGGCTTCCTGGCGATTGGTGGTCGCATAGCAAATATCTTCCTTGTGCGGTCCGATGATGCGCGGGAAGCGCAGTGTCAGCGCCTCGACCATATTGCGCGTATCGTCGATCGACAGCGTCGTTTGCGTGACATAAGCCAGATTATTCTCGTCGACCACCTTGGCCTTTCGTACATCTTCCGGCGTCTGCACCAGGATGATGGAGTCTTTGGGCAATTGCCCGAGCGTGCCGACCACCTCGGGATGGCCCGCATGGCCGACGAGCAGGACCTGCTTGCCGCGTTTGAAATGCGCCTCGGCTTCGCGGTGCACCTTGGTCACCAGCGGGCAGGTCGCGTCGATTGCGAAAACATGCCGCAACTGCGCATCCGCATGGACCGATTTCGGCACACCATGGGCGGAAAAAATCACGGGCTTCGTCGTATCAGGGACCTCGTCGAGTTCCTCGACGAAAATGGCGCCCTTGGCCTTCAGGCCCTCGACGACATATTTGTTGTGCACGATTTCGTGCCGCACATAGACCGGGGCGCCGTAGAGGCGCAGCGCCTGTTCGACCGCATCGATTGCACGGACGACGCCGGCGCAAAACCCGCGCGGGGCGCAAAGAAAGATTCGTAGCTTCGGCTTAGATGTCATGGGATGGTCCAACCCGCACCGAGGTTCTTGTGAAGATCGCCGATACGGGTGTCAAGTCCGCGGCCAAATTATGACTTGCGCCGCCGATCGGCCGTTTTCGTCGGCGTAACGCGTGTGTTGCGGACCGGAAGTCCGCGATCCGGACCGCGGACCTCCGGTCCGCATAAAACTCAAGAGTCTTTACCATTATTGTCAATGACTTGGCCAGTAGGGAGGAGATTGCCATGCAGGAACTCGCCGACCTCTATCCCGGTTTTGCGACCCATTGGATCGATATCCCCGAAGGCCGGATTTTCGCCCGCTCGAAAGGCCAAGGGCCGGCGCTGTTGCTGCTGCACGGCTATCCGCAGACCCATGTCGAATGGCACCGGATTGCGCCGCGCCTCGTCGAGCAATTTACAGTCGTTTTGATGGATTTACGCGGCTACGGCTGGTCCTCCGCTCCGGCGAGCGAAGCCGGCGCGCTTTATACGAAACGGCTCATGGCGCAAGATGCCGTAAAAGTGATGGAGACGCTGGGCCACATCCGTTTCGGCCTGATCGGCCATGACCGCGGCGCCCGCGTCGCCTATCGTCTCGCCTTCGATCATCCCGAGCGGTTGGAGAAACTTGCGCTCCTCGATATCATGCCGACGGCGACGATGTGGCAGGGCATGGACGCAAGAAGCGCGATGAAAGTCTATCATTGGCTGTTTCTCGCACAGCCCGCGCCCTTGCCGGAAAAGCTGATCGGTCAGGCAGCCATTTTCTATCTCGAGCGGACGCTTTCGAACTGGAGCGCGGCAAAGAGCCTCGAGGTTTTCGATCCGCACGCGCTGGCGCATTATCGCGCTGCCTTCAACGAGCCGTCGCGCATCCACGCGAGCTGCGAAGACTATCGGGCCGGCGCGACGCTCGACCGCAATTACGACGAGGCGGACCAAAAAGCCGGGCGCAAGATCGAGGTGCCGCTCTGTGTCTTGTGGGGCGCCGACGGAATCCCGGCCGGCGGCGTGTCACCGCTCGACGTGTGGCGGCAATGGGCAAACGACGTCCGCGGTCAGGCGATAGACTGCGGGCATTTCTTGCCGGAGGAAAATCCGCAGGCGACACTTGCCGCCCTGTTGGAGTTTTTTTGAGAAAGCGAGCTAACGAGACTTGGCCCGATGGCTCTTCTCGGTCGCGTCCCCTCAGATACCTGATCCATCTTCCTCCTCAGGCGGTGGCGGAAGCTTCGACGCGAGGTGGGGCGTTTTGTAGGGCGCCATCCCGGAGGGCATGGGCATCCAATAGGCGACTTCCCAATTGTCATAGATGATCGTGCAACTGTGGTCTGAGTCGGTCGCGGTCCAACAATAGTCGCCCAGGTTAGGCGGCTTTGTCCAGCGCACGACGTCGACGTCGGAAGGCCCCTGCTCGGTCGCCCTGGTCAAGACAATGATCCGCGTTCCGTCCTTGGGCGCAGTGGCCATCGGCCGCCATTGCTTCAAATCTGTCGAATCCATCTCGGTCTCCGCAGGTCGACTACTGCAGCGTCCGCCAACAATGACAGAAGTATCGGGTCTCGGACAAGTCCATAAGTCTTGGGTGCCAAGTGTTTGATTTCATCCCCTAGCGCCGCTCCTTGAAGAAGGCGCGGAGCAAGTCGGCGGATTCGCTCTCGCGCAGGCCGCCATAGATTTCCGGCGCATGATGGCAGGTCGGCTGCGTGAAAAACCGCGGTCCGTGCTCGACCGCGCCGCCTTTGGGATCGGCGGCGGCATAATAGAGCCGCCGCAGGCGGGCAAACGAGATCGCCGCGGCGCACATCGCGCATGGCTCTAAAGTCACATAGAGATCGCAATCGACAAGCCGTTCGGATCCGAGACTCAGACAGGCGGCGCGAATGGCGAGGATCTCCGCATGCGCGGTGGGGTCCTTGTCGATAAGCACGCGATTTCCCGCTTCAGCAATCGGTTCCCCCTTAGAGACCACGACCGCGCCGATGGGCACTTCGCCCCTCGCGCCGGCAGCGCGGGCTGCGGCAAAAGCGAGGCCCATCGGATCGGCCTTGCTTGATGGCTCGTTCATAGTCCCTCCTCAAAAGACACGAAGATCTCTCCACGAATTCCCTATCCTGCGCAGTTTCTGCTATCAGGACGGGATGGATAAAGACAAATCAAAGCGATGGTCGCGCGGCAAACCAGGTGAGCGCCCAAGCGAGCGCAAAGGTGAGCGGGCGGGACCGATACGCGACCGGGTGAAGCCTGTCGTGAAAAGGCCAGCGCCGCACAAGTCGGCGCATGGTCACGCTAACGCCTCGAAGCAGAGTCCGGCACAGCCGCCTCAGTCCGAGGGCGATCGCATTGCCAAGGTCATGGCGCGCGCCGGTCTATGCTCGCGCCGCGACGCCGAGGCTTGGATCAGCCAAGGCCGCGTCGCCGTCAACGGCAAGCTGTTGACCAGCCCCGCCGTCAGCATAGGGCCGAACGACGAAATTCACGTCGACGGTCAGCCGCTGGCGCAGCGCGAGCGCACCCGTCTCTTCTTGTTTCATAAGCCCCGCGGCCTTGTCACGACGAATAAGGACCCGGAAGGGCGCGCCACCGTTTTCGACTATCTTAAAGAGCGGCACCCGGACTTGCCGCGTCTCGTCAGCGTCGGCCGGCTCGACATCAATACCGAAGGTCTGCTTCTGCTCACCAATGACGGCGGCCTCGCTCGCGTTCTCGAACTGCCGACGACCGGCTGGCTGCGCCGCTACCGCGTCCGCGCCAATGGCGAGACGGATCAGGCTGTCCTCGATCGTCTGCGCGACGGCGTCACCATCGAAGGCATCCATTATGCCGCAATCGAAGCCGCGCTCGACCGCGTGCAAGGCGCCAATATCTGGCTGACGATCGGCCTGCGCGAAGGCAAGAACCGCGAGATCAAACGCGTGCTCGAACATCTAGGACTCGTCGTCAATCGCTTGATCCGCCTTTCCTTCGGACCATTCCAATTGGGCGAACTCGCAGACGGTGCAATCGAGGAAGTCCGCACCCGCGTCTTGCGCGACCAATTGGGTGCGACGCTGGCCGCAGCGGCGGGAGTGGATTTCGAATCGGAGATCGCGGAACCGCCGGCGCGCCGCGAGTTCAGGCCGCCGGCTCACAAGCAACGCGCGGCCGGCGCGCCGCAGCGTGGCGGACTTCGCCCACATCGGGCTAGCCCCGAACCTGAGGTCGAACCGGCCAAGCCGCGGACAAGGCCGAAGCCAGGTCCGCGCAAACATGTCTCGGCGCTGCGTGGCGAGGAGGCCGAAGCGGCTCAGCAGGGCCGCAGACGCACTTTGCGGGGCGAGACGCAGGACCGCAAGGGCCGCAGCGTCGTCGTCGAACGGCGGGTCGCGGCGGTCGAGCCCGGCAAGACCAAAACCTCGGAGCCAAAGCGGGTGAAGCGGAAGCCGGCGCATGGCGAGCGGCCGGAGGTGCGGGCTGGCGTCAGGGCGAGGGACGAACGCTCGGGCCGGCCGCCGCGACGCGACGATGAGCGGACTAAGCCGCCGCGCGGAACCGCTGAGTCCAGGCAGGGACCGCCACGCGGAGCTGCGCCGTCCGGTCAGAGGCCGCCGCACCGCGAAGGCGAGCGGACTAAGCCGCCGCGCGGCGCTGCTTCGTTTGGTCAGAGGCCGCCACGAGGTCCTGCTCCTTCCGGCAAAAGACCGTCGCGTGGTGGTGATGCACCGTCCGGTAAGAGGCCGCCGCGCGGCAAAAGCTGAACATGCGCATCATCGGCGGAACGTTGAAAGGCCGCGTATTGAAAGCCCCGGCTTCGGACGCAATCCGGCCGACGTCCGATCGCTTGCGCGAAGCGCTCTTCAACATTCTCGCCCATAAACATTCCGAGAGCCTCGAGGGCACTGCCGTCGTCGACCTGTTTGCCGGCACCGGCGCGATGGGCCTCGAGGCTTTGTCGCGCGGCGCCCATAAAGTGCTGTTCGTCGACGATGGAAGCGAGGCCCGTGCGTTGATCCGTGCAAATGTCGAAGCCCTCGGCCTCGGCGGTCAGACGCGGATTTTCCGGCGCGATGCACGTAAGCTCGGCGCAGCGCCACCGGGCGAATCTTTTGCGCTCGCCTTTCTCGATCCGCCCTATGGAAAAGCCATGGCCGAACCGGCGCTTGTGGCACTGCGCGACGGAGGCTGGCTCGCGCCAGGTGCTTTAGTCCTGATCGAAGAAGCGGCGCAGGCGCCGTTTGCCTTGCCGGACGGATATGAATTGCTCGAGTCGCGGACCTATGGGGATACGCAAGTTTTGTTCGCAAGAGTGAAGTGAGGAGGGCTTTGCCCTCCTCCGCAACTGCCGTGACCAACAAGCATCGTAAAGACGTTCACGCCGCGAGCTTCAACCCGCCATCGCAGATGAGAACATGCCCGGTCATGAAGCTGTCCTTGATCAGGAAAGCGATGGCCTCTGCGATATCGTCGGGAGCGCCGATGCGCCCGACGGGCGTCTTCCCCGCATAGTCAGCGAACACCGTTTGACGCTGGTCCTCCGGCAGAAACGCCCACCACGGCGTATCAATCACGCCAGGACACACCGCGTTGACACGCAATGGCTTGAGCTCGGAGGCCAGCAGCGGCGTGACGGTCGTGAGCACGCCATTGGCAGCGGCCAGACCTGCCGTGCCCGACATCGCCATCTGGGCCGTCACCGCCGAGATGAAGGTTATGGAGCCGTCCTTACGGATCGAACGACAGGCTGCTTGCGCGCAATGGAGGTGAGGCCACACTTTCTCGTCGAAGCCGAGGCGGATTTCGGCGAGGTCGATTTCACGGAAGGGACCGAATCCGCGCCCGCTGCCGAAGGCCAGCACGAGGTGATCGAAGGCGCCGACCTTGTCGAAAAAATCACCCATCCGCGCAGCGTCGGCTGCATCGAAGGCTAATGCCAAGACATCCCCCTTCAACTCACTGCGGGCCTTTTCGAGCCGGTCTCGGTCCCTTCCGGCGATCGTAACCTTTATCTTCTCTTTGAGGAGCCGGCGCGCCGTCGCAAGCCCGATTCCGGAGGAGCCGCCGATGATGACGGCGTGGTCATTGGTGTTCGTCATGTCCTATCCTTATTTGGCAGATGCATTGGTTTTGGTGGCAAGACCGGTCAGCTCGAGGCTGATCGCCTTGAGGTGACGGCGCGCGTTGGCGTCATAGGCTTGCGCGTCGGCGCGCGCCTCGCGCAGACCATTGAAATAGAGGCCGCTGCGCCCTTCTAGGTTTGGCGAGGTAGCGAGATTGAGGATTGCCTCGGCGCCCTCTTCGACGCTGCTGAGCGGCGTCACGCCGGATTTGCGGACCATGGTCGTATTCATGTAGGTCGCAGGGTGGAGAGCGTTGACGGTGACATTGGTGCCCTGCAGTTCGTCGGCGAGATCGATGGTGAACATGATCTGCGCGAGTTTGCTCTGGCAATAGGCCCGCACGCCGCTATAGCCGCGTGTCAGCATGACATCGGCAAAGTCGATTGCCTGCTGTCCGGCCGAAGATACATTGACGATGCGTGCCGGCGCGCTCGCCCGGATGAGCGGCAGCAAGAGGTGCGTGAGCAGGAACCCGGAAAGATAATTGACGGCGAAGCGCAGCTCATGCCCGTCGGCGCTCGTCTGGCGCAGCGGGCCGGTGCCACCAGTGCCGATGCCGGCATTGTTGATCAGGAGATCGAGCCGATTCACCCTTTGCCGTACGGCATCGGCAAGGCGACGCACATCGGCGAGAGCTGCGAGGTCTGCACATAAGAATTCCGCCGCGCCGCCGCCTTTCTTGATCTCCGCGACGACGCGTTCACCTCTGTCTTGGTCGCGACCATGCACCAAGACAAGCGCACCGGCTTCGCCGAGACGCTTGGCAACCAGCCGGCCGACGCCATCCGTCGACCCCGTGACCAGCGCCGTCTTTGCGTCGTATCTCGTCATGCAGGAACCTCCGTCTTTCGTATCGCACTCCCAACATGGCGCGAGGAGCGAGCCTCATCCTGTCCTCGATTGATCCTAGTATCAATCCTGCTATGATCGCTGCATGGCACGCGATCTTGGTCTATCCGAAGAAAACCGGCGCCGGGAACTGGGCGCCTATCTTCGCTCCCGACGCGAGCGGCTGACGCCCGCAGACTTAGGCCTCGCGCCCGGCTTGCGGCGGCGCACGCCGGGTCTACGGCGTGAAGAAGTGGCGCTTCTGGCTGGCGTCGGGACCACCTGGTACACATGGCTGGAACAGGGACGCGATGTGCGTCCCTCGGCCGAAGTGCTGGCTGCGCTCGGCGCTGCGCTGCGGCTCGATCCGGCCGAAAAGAGGCATCTCTTCATCCTGGCCGGGCGCCCACCCCCGGATCGAACCGCCGCCGTACCGGACCGTGTCGAGGAACCGCTGTCGCGGATGCTGGCGAGCCTCGTCGCTCAGCCGGCCTATGTCATGGGGCGCCGCTGGGACGTCCTTGCCTGGAATCGAGCAGCCGAGATGGTGTTCGGCGATTATGGTGTGCTCGAAGGCGACGCGCGCAACATCATGCATCTCATCTTCACCAACAAGAGCCACCGCAGGCTGTTGGTGGACTGGGAAGAACTCGCCCGGGCAGCCCTTGGTCTGTTTCGGGCCGACAGTGCGAAATATGTCGGTGATCCGGCCTTTGAGCGGCTGATTGCCGAACTCACACGCCAGAGCCCCGAGTTCCGGCAATGGTGGCCGCAACGCGACGTGCTGCGGCGTCTGTCCGGCTTGAAGCGGCTCAAGCATCCGACGGTCGGCACCATGGCCTTCGAGCATATGAGCTTCGCGATCGACGACGGCTCCGATATGAAGCTGATCGTCTACACGCCGCTTCCTCAGGAAAATACGATAGCCAAGCTCAATCGGCTTCTTCAGGATCATGCTTCGAATGCACGACTTGCCGGATGATCTCGCAAGCTGATCGAATGAGATTGCCGAAGGCCGCGATCAACCAGATCGCGAGCGAGGCTAAATCGCCATTTGCGGCGGAACAAGGTTATGACCGAAGAGCCGCAGCGAGCGCTGCCCTTTTGCGCCGTGCACGGTGGATCGCCGCGTTCAGTTCGGCTCCGAAAATGAAGATCGCGCCCAGCATATAAAGAAACCCCAAGGCGATCATAACCGAGGCGAGCCCCGCATAAGTATTGGTGTAGTTTCGCGCATAGGCCGAAAGATAGGCCGCGAAAAGATAGGCGGCGCCGATCCAAAGAAACAGCGTCAGCAATATGCCCGACGTCAGATCGCCTATCCTGTGGTGTTTAGCCGGCAAATATTCATGCAGAACAAACAAGGCCGGAACCAGCACCAATCCGGTAATCGCGAAGCGTGCATAGGCTGCGAGACCTTTGAGCGGTTGCAGCGCCGGCACGATACGTAGCGCGGCCGTCCAGAACGGCGGCGCCAGAACGACCAAAAATCCGAGTCCCAGAAAAGCCAAAGCCCCGACAAGCACGAAAGCGATGGATTGCAGCCGCGTCAGCCACCAAGGCCGCGTGTCCCGCGATGCATAGGCGCGGTTGAGACCGACGCGAAGCGCTTCGACCCCGTTTGCCGAAAAATAGACGCTCAACCCGATGCCCAATGTCAGAAGGCCGCCACGGCTTTGCGTGAGAACGTCGCGGAGTTCCTTGGTCAATGGCTCGGCAACCTGCGCCGGCCATGTCTCGAAGAGCGAACGGGCTGCGGCATCGGCCATTTCCTGCGAACCAAAGAAACCGGCAAGCGCCGTGATGAAAATCAGGAAAGGAAACATCGAAATCAAGGCCGAAAGGGCGATGTGGCTGGCGATCGCAAAGCCGTCATGGGCGCTGAAATGCAAATAGGCATCGTAGAAAATCCGCAGCGCGGCCGAGAGACGTGGCAAAACTCTCATGGGCGGGGACCTCGGCCTTTCTTTTACGTTCGATCAGCTGGGCTGCAGAGGCTTACAGCAGAGACTGCGGGAATTGCTGGCACGTCTTCCAACTCGGCAAGTCAAAACCGCCCGGTCGCAACCGCTTTGCTATGGATTTCTCCGGCAATCGGCAAAAATTGCCCACTGGCTTCGTCAAGGCCGAGCAAGAGACCGTCCGATACGCCGAAATAGGCGCCGTGCAGCCAAAGATCGCCGCGCGCTTCCGCTTCGCGCACCCAGGGAAAGCTGCGCAAGTTGGCGAGAGTCGCGATGATGGCGGCTTTGCCGAGCCGCTCCACATAGGCCTCGAAAGGCTCCGTGCGGACCCCGAGCTTTTCGGCGACAGGCGCGATGAGCGCCATCCATTTTCCGATGAAGTCACTGGGGGATAGGGGCTTTTGCTGCGGGTCCTCGGCGTATTCGAGAAAGGCCCGCACGCCGCCGCAACTCGCATGGCCCATGACGACGATGTGCTGGACCTGCAAACTCATCACCGCGAATTCGAGCGCTGCCGACGTCCCGTGCAGATCATCATTCGGGGCGTAAGGCGGCACCAGATTGGCGACGTTGCGCACGACGAAGATCTCGCCCGGATCGGCATCGAAGATCACTTCCGGAGAAACGCGCGAATCGCAACATCCGATCAACAGCACATTGGGTTTTTGTCCTATCGCCCCGAGCTGTCTGTAGCGATCTTGTTCGCGCCGGAACCGGCCGCCGAGAAAGACTTCATAGCCCGCCACGAGACGCGCCGGCAGAAGCAGGCGCTGTTGCCCCACAGTTTGTTTTTCCGACCGGTTGATCGCGTTCGTATCGGTCATGTCGTCACCTCGTTTCACAAGAGCGGCGGCTTCTCTTCACATCTCCGCGGTGTGAACGGAGCATGCATATCTCGCCTTTTTGTCACAGAAATAAATACCGATGCGCGAACCCGCCCGCCGTAACCGCTATTTTCCCGAGCCTGCGCTCGGCGGTGGCGCAAAAAGCCTTGAAAAGCTCGCGACACTCGCAGCCGTGGCAAAAGCCGCGCCGACACCCAAAGCAACGATTGATCCCTTGGCGGGGAAAAGGCCGAGGCAAAGCGCCACCATCGCCGCCCCGATCGTCTGCCCCAAGAGTCTCGAGGTCGCAATGACCCCGCTCGCGCCGCCCGACCGCTCAGGCGGCGCAGCGCTCATCAGAGCCCGCAGGTTGGGCGTTTGAAAGAAACCAAACCCGGCGCCGCACAAGACCATGCGCCAGACGATATCGATGACACTCGGGCTCGTCGGCATGAACACTAGCGAAACCATGCCGAGACAGAGCAGGACCATGCCGACGCCGCCAAGAATGGCGGCCGGATAGCGTTCCGACAAACGGCCGGCGATCGGCGCCATGATCGCAACGGCCACGGGCCAAGGCGTCATCAAATAGCCGGTCTCGACCTGGGTCCGGCCGAGGATATTTTGGAAAAAAAACGGTAAGGCGACGTAAGCCGCGCCCTGGCACGCAAAAGAACAACTGGACGTGACGGAAGACAGAGCAAAAATGGGGCGTCTAAAGAGATCGATCGGCAGCATTGGCGCAGGATGCGATACTTGCCGGCGCACCAGAGCCATGCCGAAGACAAAGGCGCCGAGCAATTCTGCAGCGATCACAAGCGGCGGTGCTTCATGCGCGGCTTCGCCGATCCCCAGAATCAGGAGGCTGAAGGTCGCCGCATTCAAGATCGCGCTCCAGATATCGAAGCGATGCCGCAGGCGCCGCGTGCGCGGCACGCTCGCCAAAGCAATCACGACGGCCAGGACACCGAACGGCACATTGATCGCAAAAAGCCATGGCCAGGTTGCCACCGACAAGATCGCCGAAGCGACCGTTGGCCCGGTCGCTGCAGAGACTGCGACGACGAGGGCGACATTGGCGACGCCGCGGCCAAGCCATCGCGCCGGATAGATGAAACGCACCAGCGCCGAGTTGACGCTCATGATGCCGCTTGCGCCAAGTCCTTGCAGCGCCCGCGCAATCGCCAGGCTCGGCAGCGACCATGCCAAGGCGCAGGCCAGCGAAGCCAGTGTGAAAACGATCAGGCCGGCGATATAGATGCGGCGATAGCCGAGGATCTCGCCAAGAGACGCCAAAGGCAGCACCGAGACCATCAGTGCGAGCTGATAGGCGTTGACGACCCAAATCGAATCCGCAGCGCTCGCGCGCAAATCCGCAGCTATGGTCGGCAGCGCCGTGTTGGCAATCGCCGCGTCGAGCGTCGCCAAGGCAACGGCGATTCCAATCGGCGTCATGGCCAACCATCGCTGCCGCCGCGGCAAGCCGGGTGGCCCGGCAACTTCTGCAGGCACACCACTAACAGGCGCCGAGTCCTCGGCCCGCGGCGCAAATCCTTTCACGCGATACCTCCTTCCGCAATTGCGAGGCCGGGAGCGCTGGAATCCTGGGCTGTGGCAAATGCCAAGACGAAGCAAATCACGAAGGAGTGAGCGCGACCCCAGCCGCCGGCTCAGGCCTCAATTTGCTGACGCAAGATCTCGAGTTCCAGCCATTCATCCTCAGCCTCGGCGAGCGCGGCCGCGAGCTTTCCCATAGCCTCGGTCGTCTGGGCGAATTTCTTCGGATCGCGGACATAGAGATCCGCATCGTCCAGCACGGTTTGGAGACGCGCGGCACGACCGCGCAGCTCTTCGATGTGCGCCGGCAAGGTCTCGAGCGCGTGTTTTTCCTTGAACGACAAGCGCCGCTTGGGCTTTGCCGGCGCAAGCGGGGCCTCGGACTTGGGTTTTGCCGACGGCTTCGGGGCTAAGTCCTTGCCGCCTATGCCGTGGCCACGTTGTGCAAGCATGTCGGAATAGCCGCCCGCATATTCGACCCAGCGCCCGCCGCCTTCGGCAACCAGGATAGACGTCGCGACACGATCGAGAAAGTCACGATCGTGACTCACAAGAATCAACGTGCCGGGATAATCGGCGAGCATTTCCTGCAGCAGATCGAGCGTCTCGAGATCAAGATCATTGGTCGGTTCGTCGAGGACCAAGAGGTTCGATTGCAATGCGAGCGCCCGCGCCAGCATGAGCCGGCCGCGTTCACCGCCGGAAAGCCTTCCAATCGGCGTTCGCGCCTGTTCCGGCCCGAAGAGAAAATCCCTCATGTAGCCGATGACATGTTTGCGATTGCCGGCAACTTCGACATAGTCACTGCCGCCGCCGGTCAAAGCATCTTTCAGTATGGTCTGTGGATCAAGGTTCGCGCGCTTCTGATCCAGGCTCGCCATTTCCAAATTGGCGCCGAACCGGATTGAGCCCGCGTCGGGTTCGAGCTCGCCAGTGAGCAACTTGATCAATGTCGTCTTTCCAGCGCCATTCGCACCGACGATGCCCAATCGGTCGCCGCGAAGAATGCGGATCGAAAAATCCGCAACGATCCGCTGTCCCTCGTAAGATTTAGCAAGATGTTCGGCCTCGACGACGAGTTTGCCGGAAGTTTCCGCCTCGTTGGCGACGAGCTTGACATTACCGGCGGCGCGTCGATAGTCGCGCCGCTGTCGGCGCAGATCCACGAGGCCCGCAAGCCGCTTCTGGTTGCGCTTGCGTCGTGCCGTCACACCGTAACGCAGCCAGTCTTCCTCGGCGGCGATCTTGCGATCGAGCTTGTGCTGGCGCTCCTCTTCCGCTTCGAGCATTTGATCGCGCCAGATCTCGAATTCGGCAAAGCCGCGGTCGAGATTTCGCGTTTTGCCGCGGTCGAGCCAGACCGTTTTGCGCGAGAGTTTCTGCAGGAAACGCCGATCATGGCTGATGAGCACGAGAGCCGAGCGCAAACTCGCGAGTTCGGCCTCGAGCCATTCGATGGCCGGCAGATCGAGATGGTTCGTAGGCTCGTCGAGCAGAAGAATGTCGGGCTCAGGGGCCAGAACACGCGCCAGCGCGATGCGTCGGGCTTCACCGCCCGAAAGACGCATTGGAACTTCTTCGCCGCTGAGGCCGAGCTCATTCAGCAAAGTCGTGGCGCGGTGGGGATCGTCGCTCGGCCCGAGGCCGGCCTCGACATAGGCGAGAGCTGTTGCGAAGCCGGTAAAATCCGGCTCTTGGGGCAGGTAGAAGACCCGCGCTTCAGGCTGCAGAAAGCGTGTGCCGGAATCGGATTCGAGAAGGCCCGCTGCAATCTTCAGGAGCGTCGATTTGCCTGACCCGTTGCGGCCGACCAAACATAGCCGCTCGCCCTGCGAAACCGAAAGCTCCGCCGCTTCGAGCAGCGGCGTGCCGCCGAATGAGAGTTTTATGTCTTGTAGTGTCAGAAGCGGTGGGGCCATGCGGCAGCAAATTCGAACAAGCTTGAGGACGCGCGTCGGTGTAACGCCGAAAGCGGAAAATCCCAAGCCACACGAGATTGAAGAAGGACGGTGCGCCGAGGCACGCTAGAGCTGGATGAGGAAAAGTGACATGCCGCGCTGCCATTATCTTGGGACAAATCTCGAAGAGACCGCCCGCTGGCTCAGCGCGCGTCAGGCCGGGCGCAGCACCGCGCGGACGACGGCGGGCTCGGCTACCTCGAAGGCCTCGTACAATTCTGCGTCATCGCGATAGGGGCCATACAGGCGCCTGCCTTCCGCCTGAATCTCGACCTGGGGCACGCCAAAAGGCCAGGGGTCGACGATGACGATAATGTCCGAAACCGAACTGTCCGGGCGCAAGATGATTTCCGTCGTTTCGGCGGCCCGCACCGGTGCTGCGCCGACGGGAACAGGCTTAGCCACGCCCCAGCAGATCGACAGCGACATCGAATCGAGCGCCGCGATGAGCAGGCGATTGTGTTCGACTGCCTCAGGCGTGGTCAGTTTTCCGTAGACGGGATCCTCCGCCAACGAGCTCAACATTTCCGCTTGGTAGGCACGCTGATCACCGAGGAAGCGGTGGACGAGAGCCGCCGTTTCGACATCAGCACTTTCGCGATCGAAATGGCGTTGGTAAAGCGTGTCCGCATGCAGCGAGACGAGCAGAGCAACGTATCGTCCGTAGACTCGCGCGTGATTCACTCCATCGCGCCAGAGAGCCGTATGGACCGATTCCGGAGCATGCAGGAATTCCTGCGGCAGTCCTGTTTCAACATCAAAATCGGGCTTCAGGTCGTAATCGAGCCAGCCGATGTCATGCTGTTCGGCCGCAAGACACACAAGCTCATGAGGAGTCGGGGTCGCAAATCTCTCGTTGCCCCAGGCACGGGCCAACTGGCCGGAGACCCAGGCATGATTAATCTGCGGTATGGCAATGACGCCTGGGCTTTCTTTACGCAAAAGCATGGGATGAGGTCCCCAGAAGTTATCCCGGATAAGTTGCAAACTCTTCCAAGCCATGCTCCAACTTATTGACCTGTCGCGTGGTCTTGTCGAACCGATGATCCATCCTATCGAAGCAGCGCGAGCAGACGCGCCCTCAATGCCACGAAAACGGCTTTACTCCAATCGCCGTTTGCAGCTGCACGCGAAAAAAGGCCGCAAGGCAGCCTCTGCATCATCCAGCCGAGACGCATTTTCAGATTCCGAGCGCCGCCTTCAGCTCCAATAGCTGATCGCGCTTTTCCGTCGCGAGACGGCGGGCTTCGTCGTTTTCCGCATCCGCGACGTCGTCCTCGGCGTCTTTGAGACCGGCGTCAATCTTGGCGCTGTCGAGTTCTTCGAGGGGGATTGCAAATTCAGCGAGGATCGTCAGGCCGCGCGCCGAAACGTCGGCAAAGCCGCCGCGCACGAAGAGCTTCGACTTTCTCGTTGTCGTTTCGTCGATCTCGACGATCCCGGGCTTCAAGACCGACATCAGCGGAGAATGATTCTTCAGGACAGTAAATTCGCCTTCGCTGCCGGGTACGACAACCGCCTCCACTTCGCCGGAAAACAGCAACTTTTCCGGTGAGACAAGTTCGAAAGGAAATGTGGGCATGGCCGTCTCCTTATAAAGGCGCGCCGTCAGGCCGCCTCGGCGGCGAGTTTTTGTGCTTTTTCGACGGCCTCCTCGATCCGCCCCACCATGTAGAATGCCGCCTCCGGAAGGTGGTCGTATTTGCCCTCGACGAGCCCCTTGAAGCCCTTCACCGTGTCCTCAATCTTCACTTGGACGCCGGGCGAGCCGGTAAAGACGGCAGCGACGTCGAAGGGCTGCGACAGGAAGCGCTCGATCTTGCGGGCACGGGCAACCGTGACCTTGTCTTCTTCCGAAAGCTCATCCATGCCGAGGATGGCGATAATATCCTGAAGGGCCTTGTAGCGCTGCAGGATCTGCTGAACTTGACGGGCGACCGCATAATGCTCTTCGCCGACGACCAGAGGCGTCAACATGCGTGAGGTCGAGTCGAGCGGATCGACCGCAGGATAAATGCCCTTTTCGGCAATCGAGCGCGACAACACGGTGGTCGCGTCGAGATGGGCAAAGGAGGTCGCCGGCGCCGGATCGGTCAGATCGTCGGCCGGGACATAGATCGCCTGCACTGAAGTGATCGAGCCCTTGGTCGTTGTGGTGATGCGCTCCTGGAGGGCGCCCATGTCGGTCGCCAGCGTCGGCTGATAGCCGACCGCCGAAGGGATGCGCCCAAGCAGCGCCGACACTTCCGAGCCCGCCTGCGTGAACCGGAAGATGTTGTCGATGAAGAACAGCACGTCCTGCCCTTGATCGCGGAAATGTTCCGCGACCGTCAGACCCGACAGCGCCACGCGCATGCGCGCGCCGGGCGGCTCGTTCATCTGGCCGAACACCAAAGCGCATTTCGATTTGACGTCAGGATCGGGATGATGCGGATCAGCGTTGACTTTTGATTCGATGAATTCGTGATAAAGATCGTTGCCTTCGCGCGTCCGCTCGCCCACGCCAGCAAACACCGAATTGCCGCCATGGGTCTTGGCGACATTGTTGATGAGCTCCTGAATCAGCACAGTCTTGCCGACGCCCGCACCGCCGAAGAGACCGACCTTGCCGCCCTTGGCGTAGGGTGCGAGGAGATCGACGACCTTGATACCGGTGACCAGAATCTGCGCCTCGGTCGATTGCTCGGCGTAAGAGGGCGTCGGCTGATGGATCGCGCGCCGCGCCTCCGCGGGGATGGGGCCGGCCTCGTCGACGGGCTCACCGATAACGTTCATGATGCGCCCCAGCGTCCCCGCGCCAACCGGAACCGAGATCGGCCCGCCAGTGTCGACAACTTCCTGGCCGCGGACGAGACCCTCGGAAACATCCATGGCGACGCAGCGAACCGAATTCTCGCCTAGATGCTGCGCGACCTCGAGGACGAGCCGGTTGCCGTGGTTTGTCGTCTCGAGCGCATTGAGGATCTCCGGCAGATGCGTTTCGAATTTGACGTCGACGACGGCGCCGATCACCTGAGTGATATGGCCTACGGCCAAGTTTTGAGCGGCATCAGCCATGGTTTACGTCCTCTTTGCCTTTGCGTCGGGCAGCAAATGCCCGAACGAATGGGTTGGTCTCTTGAAACTGGATGGGGCTGAGCCCAATCGATAACTCCAGGCGATCAGAGCGCTTCCGCGCCTGAGATGATTTCGATGAGTTCCTTCGTGATCATCGCTTGGCGGGTGCGGTTATATGTCAAAGTCTGTTTGCGGATCATGTCGCCGGCATTGCGTGTCGCATTGTCCATTGCACTCATCCGCGCGCCTTGTTCGGAAGCCGCATTTTCGAGAAGTGCGCGCAGCACTTGCACGGAAATATTACGCGGCAGAAGCGTCGACAGGATTTCGTCTTCTTCCGGCTCGTACTCATAGACCGCACCGGCGTTTTCTTGCCCCGCCCCAAACTCGGCTGGAATGAGCTGCAAGGCAGTCGGGATCTGCGTCATCACCGAGCGGAAGCGCGAGAAGAACAGCGTACAGACGTCAAACTCGCTCTTGTCGAACAACTCGAGAATCTTGCGGCCGATCGAATCGGCGTTGTCGAACCCGATCTGACGAACGCTGCGCAAGTCCACGTGTTCGATGATATGCTCGCCGAACTGCCGCTTGAGGAGATCGTAACCCTTCTTGCCGACGCAAAGAATCTTGACGCTCTTGCCCTGACCCATGAGCGAGACGGCCTTGTCGCGCGCCAGACGCGCTATCGAGGAGTTGAAGGCGCCACAAAGGCCACGCTCGGCCGTGCAGACGACGAGCAGTTGCACGTCGTCGCGGCCGGTGCCGGCAAGAAGCCGCGGCTTCTGCGTGCCGTTGCCGAGGCTCGCCGCGAGGTTGGCGAGGACTTGCTCCATCCGTTCGGCGTAGGGCCTGGCGGACTCCGCGGCCGTTTGCGCACGGCGCAGCTTGGCCGCTGCCACCATCTGCATGGCTTTGGTAATCTTCTGCGTCGCTTTGACAGAAGCAATGCGATTACGCAGATCCTTCAAAGAGGCCATTTTCGATCCGCTAGGCTTTGAGCTTTCGTGAACGCACTAATGGTCCAGCCCTTCCGCTCGGGACCCGAGCGTAAAGACAAGTCGGCCCACCAGGTCTAAGAGCTAGCGTTGCGAGCAAACTGACGACTGGGCACCATCGGTCAGCATCGCAACACTAGATCACGATGATTTTGGATTGAATCAATCCAAAATCATGAACGTGATCGATTCCAATAAATTAGAGCGGGATGGGACGGAAAACCGGTATCCACTTTTCCTCATCCCGCTTTAGGCGAAGGATTTCGCGTAATTATCGACGATCGTCTTGAGACTCGCGGCAGAACCATCCGACAGGTCTTTCGATGCGCGGATCGTCTCGAGAAGATCGGCGTGGCTCGTGCGCAGCAGCGCGAGAAACCCTTCCTCGAATGCTTTCACGCGCGCGAGCGGCAGCGGATCGAGATAGCCGTTGACGCCGGTGTAGATGACGCAGACTTGTTCCTCGATCTTCATTGGCGAAAATTGCGACTGCTTCAGCAGCTCTGTGAGCCGCGAGCCGCGGTTGAGCAGGCGCTGGGTCGTCGCGTCCAGGTCCGAACCGAACTGCGCAAAGGCCGCCATTTCGCGATATTGCGCGAGCTCGCCCTTGATCCGGCCGGCGACTTTCTTCATCGCCTTCGTCTGCGCCGAGGAGCCGACGCGCGACACCGAGAGACCGACGTTCACCGCCGGGCGAATGCCTTGATAGAACAAATCGGTTTCGAGGAAGATCTGGCCGTCGGTGATCGAAATCACGTTGGTCGGAATATAGGCCGAGACGTCGTTCGCCTGGGTTTCAATGATCGGCAAGGCGGTGAGCGAACCGCCCCCATTCTCTTCATTGAGCTTGGCGGCGCGTTCGAGCAGACGCGAGTGCAGATAGAACACATCGCCCGGATAGGCTTCGCGCCCCGGCGGCCGGCGCAGCAAAAGTGACATCTGGCGATAGGCAACTGCCTGCTTCGACAGATCGTCATAGACCATCAGCGCATGCATGCCATTATCGCGGAAATATTCGCCCATGGCGCAACCCGCGAAGGGTGCCAGGAACTGCATGGGGGCGGGGTCGGAAGCGGTCGCCGCAACGATGATCGAATACTCGAGCGCGCCATGCTCTTCGAGCACTTTGACAAACTGCGCGACGGTCGAGCGCTTTTGTCCGATGGCGACATAGACGCAATAGAGCTTGGCGCTCTCGTCCGTGCCCTGATTGAGCGGCTTCTGGTTCAAGATCGTGTCGAGCGCGAGCGCGGTCTTGCCGGTCTGCCGGTCGCCGATGATGAGTTCGCGTTGGCCGCGCCCGATTGGGATCAGGGCGTCGATCGCCTTGAGGCCGGTCGCCATCGGCTCGTGCACGGATTTGCGCGGAATGATGCCGGGCGCCTTCACGTCGACGCGGGCGCGTCGCGTCGCGTGAATGGGGCCCTTGCCGTCGATCGGATTGCCGAGCGCGTCGACGACGCGGCCGAGGAGTTCCTTGCCCACCGGCACCTCGACGATCGCGCCGGTGCGCTTGACGGTCTGGCCCTCCCCGATGTCGCGGTCCGAGCCAAAAATGACGATGCCGACATTGTCGGTTTCGAGGTTCAGGGCCATCCCGCGGATGCCGCTCTCGAACTCGACCATTTCGCCGGCTTGGACATTATCGAGGCCATAAATGCGGGCGATACCGTCGCCTACCGACAGAACTTGCCCGATCTCGGTAACTTCGGCCTCGGTTCCGAAATTGGCGATCTCGTTTTTCAGGATCGCGGAAATCTCCGCGGCGCGGATATCCATCAGCCGACCTCTTTCATGCGTGTACGGAGCGTGTTCAGTTTAGTCCTGAGCGAACCATCGACCATGCGCGAACCCAATTTCACGACAAGGCCGCCGATAATGGCAGGATCGACCTTGATCGCGACTTCGACGGTTTGGCCACCCGTCAATTCGGCGAGTGCCGCCTTCAAGGCGTCGATATGCGTATCTTTCAAAGCTTCCGCGACCGTCACTTCCGCCCGCGTCAGGCCTTTGGCAGAATCGTTGAGCTTGTTGAAATCGCGGATCATATCGGCGACCGCGAAAAGCCGCCGCTTGGTGGCGACGAGCTGGAGAAAATTGCTGGCGGTTCCGGTGATCTCCGCGCGCTTCAAAATCGCCGCAAGGACTCTGACTTGCTCGTCGGCAGAGAAAACCGGGCTCTTGATGAAGCGCTGAAGATCGGCGCTTTCGGTAATGAATGCGGAGAAACGCGAAAGATCGGCTGCGACCTGGTCCGTCTTGCCCTCTTCCTGCGCCAGGGAGAACAGCGCCTGGGCATAGCGGCCAGCCATTCCCGATACGATGGTTTCTTCCTTCAGCAAGTCGAAAAAGCCCCCGAATCCATGTGCCTGAAAGAAGCCGGCTTGATGGATTCAGATCGTTTTCGGCGATCGCTGCAAAACCAAAAAGCACAGGCTATGAAGGGAACGGGGAAAAGGCGCGGCAAAAGCGGCCTCATCCCCGAAGGCGAGCGTCCGTAACATATGGCATTTTTGTGCGCAACCTCCGCAGACAGCGGCGATGCTGCAGCGCAAGCGCGACAGACGCGTCAAATCAACGCAAGACTTTCGGCCGCAGCGGGCATGTGAAGTTAAAAAACGCCGCCTGCCCAGATAACTAGCCCAGTATGACTTGCTTGGCGCTGTTCTGCCAAAGACTAATTCTTCGCTCTGATCAGGTGCACGTCGAGACGAGAAAAAGGCCGGATTTTCCGGGCACTGGGATCATGCCCCCAGTGGCCTGCGTCCCTTTTCCGCCGTCTCTCGTGGCAATTCCATACCGCCGCTCGCCCCAACCCGGCTCGTCGAGAACAAAATATGCTTGGCTACGCCCGGAAAAGTAGCCCCACTCTGCCGAAATCTGGACATCCAATAGTCCGCAGAGCGTTCGTTAAGACAAGGCCTTTTCCGCCGCAGCTTTATTTTGTCGGGCTTTCCGGCGCGCCGGAAGAACCTCCGGACCCATCACGTTCGAGGCTGATGTAAAGTCGATCGTCGGAAGTTCGGATATGACGGCTTTCAGATTGGGCACATGTCGCCGATCTGCATCCGCGGGCGGCCACGCGAGCGGAAGCGTAGTCATGATCGTGTTGATCAATTTGAGCTGCTTGAAGAATGTCTCCAACATTGCCGCCGCGAACATTGTCTGCAAGACAGCAAAATCGTCGAAACCTGAGGTTATGAGCGGGGCGCCCGTGCCTCTCGCACACGTCGCTGCGTGCACGTCTGAATCCAATCCGATCACATCGGTCTCCTTATAGCCCGCTTTGCTGCGAGCGCGCGCCTCCCCAACCAACTCGTTTACACGCCGACGATACGAAGCTGATGTTCGCTTCGCGCCGAATCATTGAATCTAATAGAAGAACCTATCATAGGCCGCCCGACGCAGATGCCGCGGCCAAGGGAATTTTTCGTTTTTTCAACCGGATCGCACGCGGTCGGCAAAGGGCGGAACCGCGTTTCGGTGTTATGGGCGGCGAACTTGTCGCGCTTGCCGGGATCATCGCCTGCGTGTTCATTAGATCACGATGATTTTGGATCGATTCAATCCAAAATCATGAACGTGATCGATTCTAAAGGTTTAGAGCGGGATATGCAGATAAGTCCACGCAATCTGCGTAAACTTTATTGCGCCGGAAAACCGGTTCCCACTTTTCCTCATCCCGCTCGAGCGGCGACCGCGCCCGATCGAAACCGTCGCCTGTGGTGTACAGTCCGAAACCCAATCTTGACCTTGAGCGAGGATAACGCCGTGGATCACAGAGGAGAAAGGCAAGTCGAAGTTCGTCTCGACGAGCGGCCGCATGGGCTTATCGCCTTTGTCTTCATCGACAATGCAAGGCGGCTCAACGTGATGAACAGCGCCCTGATGGCGCAGTTCGTAGAGGCACTGTCGAAGCTCGCGCGCGAAGAACGTCTGCGCGCGCTCGTCCTCACCGGGGCTGGCGAAAGGGCCTTCATCGGCGGCGCGGATATCAGGGAAATGGGTGCCATCGAGGACGGCCGCGGCGCACGCGCTTTCATCTCGCGCGTTCACGCTTGCTGTGACGCGATCCGCTCCATCCCGGTCCCGACGATCGCGCGGATCCAGGGCTTCGCCTTTGGCGCAGGCTTGGAAATTGCGGCCGCCTGCGACCTCCGGATCGCCTCCGAAACCGCCACCTTTGGAATGCCTGAGGTCAAGCTCGGAATACCGTCCGTGGTTGAGGCGGCGCTCCTCCCCATGCTTGTTGGTTGGGGCCGCGCGCGACAGATCCTCCTCTTGGGCGAGATATTCAGCGCACAAGATGCTTTGTCCTGGGGGCTTTTGGAACGCGTCACGTCGCTGGAGCACCTCGACGAAGCCGTCGAGGACTGGCTCGGACAGGTTCTCAGCTCCAAGCCGCGAGCCGTCCGCCTGCAGAAGCAACTCATCCGATCGTGGGAAGACTTGCCGCTGCGCGCCGCCATCCAGGCGGGGATCGA
Organism: Beijerinckiaceae bacterium; assembly: GCA_052148755.1. GTDB lineage: Bacteria > Pseudomonadota > Alphaproteobacteria > Rhizobiales > Beijerinckiaceae > Methylovirgula. Next base: position 24,543 of record JBKQHN010000238.1, read on the forward strand.
AAGTTTTGCCGCGGCCTTCGAGACCAATGAGCCGACGATCGCAATGCGTGACTTTTTCGCGGCGCAAGCCGAGCGAAAAGCCACGGCACTTAAAGCCTAGAGCGGGATGAGGAAAAGTGGGAACCGGTTTTCCGGCGCAATCAAGTTTACGCAGATTGCGTAAACTTATCTGCCTATCCCGCTCTAATTTATTGGAATCGATCACGTTC
>JBKQHN010000239.1:0-7852 GCA_052148755.1 Beijerinckiaceae bacterium
CTTGTCTCGAGCCGCGGGAAACGCGCAAAGGCAAGCTCGATTTGCGCCATGACCTTGTCGCCACGCCGCCATTGTTCGGAGGCGCGAGACACATAATGCATCACACGCGGCGAGATCTGCCGGCCGCAGACAGCGGACAAGAGCGCCAGCAGGCGTTCTTCATCCTGTGGGAGGGCCAGCAAATCTTCGCCGCTGCGATTGCGCCCCATGCGGGCGAGCACGCTGCCGTTGCCGAGAAGCAGGCCTTGCTCGCGGATTGCCGGCGTCGCGTGGAACGGCCAGCGCCACGAGTTCTCATCGAAAAATTGCCGTAAGTCGTCGAACGTTTGCACCCGACCCCCCGAAACCGCTTGGCAGCAACGGGCGCAAGCCTAATCGAGGACGTGTCTCAAGTAAAGAACATAACAAGAACAATAACCTTACAGCATCACCCTCTAAAGCAGGTACGATGGCGTTCCGCCCGCTTTCTGTCGCAGGCTCGAGTGACTCAAATTGACGAGAAAGAAACTCGATTTTTGTGCGGACCTCCGGTCCGCATCGTAAACTCCACGCGCAATTTGATTGACGGAGGCCGTTTCCCTTCGAAGTTTTCGCCGGCACGCCACTTTCAGCCCGCGCTCGTCACCGCCGCACCGCGCACGGCAAAACCAGCGCCGGAAGCTGCAAGCGCTTCGATGGCGACGACACGTGTCTCATCGACACCAATGTAATGCGGTTGCCGCGCCGGCGGCTGGGCAACGCCGTCGCAGCGGTCTTCTGCGATGACTGCCGCCTCGTCGATGGCATAAAGATCGACCAAAGCGCAGGGCGCATTCAGTCTTTCCGGCAATCGGACGGGTTCTCGCACCGAAGCGCGCGAGACCAAAATTACCGAGGCGAGACCCGCCATACAATCGGCCTGCAAGAGTTCATTTGCCATGCCAACCGGCACGACGAGGTGAGGCTGGACATGCGGGTGAACGAGGCGATCCCGCGTCTTCAGAAAGTCACGCGCATCGAAAGGTCCGTGCAGATGCAATGCGGCGCCCGACAAGGCCGCAGCAAACGGGCCGGCGACGAGACCGGCGAAACTCGTTGGCGCCAATGTGCAAAGAATCGGCGTCTCACGTCCGATCCCGGCGCGGGCGGCGAAGTCGAGCGCCGCGGCGATCAAGGTCACTTGCTGATGGAAAACGGGCTCTAGCCCGCCGCGACGATCGAGCGTTATGACGCGCGGCATTGCCGGCGCAAATCCGGCTGTTTCGAGCCCAGTGTCGGGATGTTCGCTGGCATAGCGAAGGCATGCCGCCGGGCTGAGATCGACGGCGCCATCGAAAACCTCGGGACCGCAGCTCGCGACGAGCCGGATCGTGGCGACCGATGCAGCGATTGTGAGACAAGTTTCGGCAGGACAAAGCTCGCCGTAGTGACTGGGACCGACAAGCGCAGCGACATCGAGCGCGCGCGCATAGGAAGCAAGGTCTGCCGGATCAAGATCGAGCGGCGCCAGCACGGGCTCGTAGCCGCCGCGCAGCGCCGCGATGAGCGCGACGACGAGCGAAATCTCAGCTCCGCCGGTAAGCAGAATACGCTCGCCGGGCCTGAGGCCACAGTCGCTCAACAGCCGCGCGACCGCTGCCACCTGTGCCGCAAGAACGCCATAGGGGAGCGACTGCGCGCGATCCTGCAAGGCGAGGCTGTCAGGACGAAGCCGCGCCGTAGCGGAGATGAGCGCAGCAAGACTGTACTGGGCGAAGGGATCGTGCGCTTCGCGGTCCATCCCCGCCACTTGTCCCGTCACTCGTCCCGCCGCTTGGGTCGTCATTGAGTTTTCCTCCACCAGGTATCAAGCGTCGCGCTGGCCGTCGGCGAACCATAGCGAGGCAGATGTTCGGGCCGGCCGAGCGCTGCGGAAGCCGCGATCCATTGCGTCGAAGCATGAAACAGCGGCACGATGTAAAAACCGGAGAGCAAGACGCGATCATAAGCGCGCACGGCCGTGATGAAATCGTCATGTGATCTCGCCGCCAGCAAGGCTTTGATCATCGCATCGACGACCGGGGATTTTACCCCGGCAAGATTGAACGAACCTGGCTGGTCGGCGGCGGCTGATCCCCAGCGTCCGCGCTGCTCGTTGCCGGGCGAACTCGAAGCGTACCAAGTGCCCATCATCATGTCGAAGTCGAAAGTCTGCCGACGACGCTGATATTGCACTTCGTCGACAAGACGGATGTGGGCCTCGACGCCGATGCGGGCCAGGGAAGCCGCATAATTGAGCGCGAACTTTTCCTGGGCGCGATCCTGCACCATGATTTCAAAGCCGAGGGCCTCATTGCCTTTCATCAGCCGGCCATCTTTCAGTGCATAGCCTGCAGCGGCAAGTAGGCTTAAGGCCTGCCGCGGCTGGCGACGATCTTGGCCAGACCCGTCGCTCTGCGGTGGCCGCCAGCTGCCTTCGAGGATATCGTCGCGAACAGCATTCGGGAACGGCGCAAGCAGTGCACGTTCCGACGCGCTCGCCGGGCGTCCGGTCGAGGCAAGTTCGGACTCGTCGAAGAAACTCTTGGTCCGTGTATAGAGCCCGCCGTAAAGATTGGCGTTGATCCACTCGAAATCGAACATCAGGCCTAAGGCCTCGCGGACCCTTATGTCAGTGAACTGCGAACGCCGCAGATTGAAAACGAAGCCTTCCATGCCTTTCGGGCCGCCGACGGGCAAGCTTTCGCGGATGACGCGATGTTCGCGCAGCGCCGGAAAATTATAGGCCGTCGTCCAGCGTATCGGATTTGTCTCGGTACGGAAATCGAGAAGCCCGGCGGCGAAAGCTTCGAACAGGCTGTTCTGGTCGCGGTAATAGTCGATTTCGATCTCGTTGAAATTGTAGAGACCGCGACGGGCGGGTACATACTTTGCCCAATAATCCGGATTGCGCCGCAACAGCAAGTGCTCGCCGGGTTTCACAGTGACGATCCGGTAGGGACCGGAGCCGAGCGGAATCGCAAGGTTCGCTTCGTCGAATTTGGCCTCGTCGATGCGATGGCGCGGCAGCACCGGCATCAACGCCAAGGTGAGCGGCATTTCCCGGTCATCGAGCCCCGGAAAATCGAAGCGAATGGTCGCCGCGTCCGGCGCTTCCACCTTTTTGATGAGGGAAAAAGCGGCGCGCTGCTGCGGTCGCCCGTGTTTCTTTAGGAGTTCGAAAGTGAACAGAACATCCGCCGCGGTGATCGGCGTGCCGTCGGAAAATTTGGCGCGAGGGTCGAGCCGAAAGGTGGCGTAGGAACGGTCAGCGTCGGTCTCGATGGTTTGTGCGACGAGACCGTAGAGCGTGAACGGCTCGTCGAGGGACCGGCTCATCAAGGTCTCGAACACATTGCCGATGAGCCCTTGCGCCGTCGAGCCGGCCTTCAGGTTGTAGGGATTGAGACTATCGAATGTGCCGGGAAGACCGATGACCAAGCGCCCGCCTTTCGGCGCCGCAGGATCGGCATAAGGCAAATGGTCGAAATCGGCCGGCAGGGCCGGTTCATCGTGCATGGCTATGGCGTGCTGCGGCGCGGCGGCCGATTGTGCTGCCGTTTCAGTCGCGGGGACAGCGAACAGACTGGCCGCGACGGCCAGAACCTTCGGCCAGGCCGCCGCAGCCCGGCGAATCGAACATATGCCCATGCTTGAACTTTATCCCGGAATCGGTATTTGACGGAAGCGGGACGCTGCCACGGGTCCCGGGAATGCTGCGACAGCGCGCGGAAAATGCCCTATGTTCAGAGGACTCGCCATTTTCGTCCCGCACGGCTTGCCGGGAATCTGCGTTATGTGACAAAAAGCCTGATTCATGAGGCAGTTCTGCGTAGAGACTGCCAATTTGTCGCCGCATTCGCGGTTGATGTCCAACTTGCCTTGTCTTGACGGCGAGCCCCGTTCGCGTCTTTGTGTGGCCGCGGCTCCGGGATCGCCCGCCCGAACCCACTAGCCGACAACCTGCCGTTTTGATGGGCTGTCTATCTGAAAGGATTTCTGATGCCGTTCACGTTGAAGCGTCTCGGCTTCGCCAGTTTGGCCTGTACTTTTCTATTCACTGCGGGACAGGCCTACGCGCAGTCCACGCAGTCCCCGCAGAAGCCTGCCGCCACCAAGCCTGCCACCAAGCCTGCCGCTCCCGCGCCACAGCCTCCGGCGCAACCGCCAGCACCGCAGCCGGAGGGGATACGAGTCGAGCTTTTGCCGACGCAAAATGACTGGACGAAGATTTGCGGCCACGACCAGACTGCGAACAAGGACATTTGCTACACGACGCGCGACTTCACCCAGAAAGCGGATCAGCCTCCCGTCTTGGCGCTTGCAGTTTATGACGTTGCCGGCGACGAAACGCGTATCGTGCGCTTGCTTCTGCCGGTCGGGCTCATGCTGAGACCGGGCTTGCGCTATGCCGTCGACAAAGGAGCAGGCAACGAAGGTACGTTCGAGATCTGTCTTCCGAATGGATGTTTCGCCGAGTCGAAAATCAAGAGCCCCATTCTTGATCAGATCAAGAAAGGTACGACCCTCAACATTTCGGTACGCAATCAAAGGAATGCGGAAGTGACGTTCGCCGTGCCGCTCTCCGGCTTCGAAAAGGCTTTCGATGGCCCGGCCATCGATCCGAAGGTCCTCGAAGAGCAGCAGAAGAAATTCCAAGAGGAATTGCAAAAACGCGCCGAAGAAGAGCGCAAGCGGCTGGAGGCGGCCAAACAGAATGCGGCGCCGCCCCCTGCGCCACCACCGGCCAACAAATAACCGCGCCGGAGCGGCGCGGTTTACGAGACATGAAGACAACAAAACCATGGGTGACGTGCGGAATGCCGCGGCCCATGGTTTTTTGTTTCGATAAGCTCAGGACCAACAACTGGACCCGTTTTTTTACTAGACAAGCTCCAGACGCGCCTCGGGTAGCGATTTCGACGAGACCAATAAATGCCTTATATTGAAAATGCGCTAGTTCAGCCGCGCGGCCTTGATCTGATAGCCGCCGTCGCTCGCCCGCGTGAACATTTCGTCGACCTGCCGATGGCGCACCGGCTCCCCGGACGTGTCTGGCAATAGATTTTGCTCCGACACATAAGCAACATATTCCGTTTCGGCATTTTCGGCGAAGAGGTGATAAAACGGCTGATCCTTGCGCGGCCTGACTTCTTCGGGAATGGCGAGCCACCATTCTTCGGTGTTCGCGAAAACAGGGTCGACGTCGTAAATGATCCCGCGGAAGGGATATCTACGGTGGCGCACGACTTGGCCTATTCCGAATTTCGCGTTACGTGGTTTCATAGGCACGGGGACTGCCCCCGGAAAACGGATTGCTGAAGCGCCGAAAACGGCAAAAAATCAGCCTTTCGGGTAGGATGTTGGTTACTCGCCGACTGCCGCAAAGTCAACATTGTGAACGATTGAACAGTGCTTGTTCGGTTCTTCGAAATTCCATGATACATTGGATGGTGTGGGCGTTTCAATCGCGGTGAACGCGACCGGATCGCTCGACGTCCGCGGCCAATCGGTCTGGTTTTTTTAATCGTAAGCTGCAGTTTTCGTCAGGGTTCGCGACGCTTGTCCATGGCCTCGAATTTACCCCCGCCCCAGCTTCTCACGATGGCCGAGATGGCCAAGGCCGATCAATTGACGATCGAAGCCGGGACGCCGGGGACTGTCTTGATGGAGCGTGCCGGCGCGGCGGTGGCGCGTACCGCAGCTCGCCTCGTCGCAGCGCGCCGGCATGCCGGTGGCCGCATCGCCATTTTTTGCGGGCCGGGCAATAATGGTGGCGACGGATTCGTCGCGGCGCGGCACCTCGCCGCCGAAGGGTTTGAAGTCAGGCTCGGTCTGCTTTGCGCGCGCGCTGATCTCAGCGGCGAGGCGGCTTGGGCAGCTGACGGCTGGACCGGTTCGTTTGCCTCTTTGGATGCTGTCGAGCTCGAGGAAGCCGATCTCGCGATCGCCGCCATCTTCGGTGCGGGCCTTACCCGCGACGTCGAGGGAAATGCCAAACAAGCCATCCTGCGTCTGAATGATTGGACGCGGCGGACAGGCAAGCCCATCGTTGCGGTCGATATCCCATCAGGTATTGATGGATCGAGCGGCCAGGTCCGGGGCGTTGCTGTCGAGGCCTCCTTCACCGTGACGTTTTTTCGGCTGAAGCCAGGACATATTCTGTTGCCGGGACGCCTCTATTGCGGCGAGATCGAACTCGCCGACATTGGCATTCGCGAAGATGTCCTGGCGCAGATCACCCCTCAGACCTTCATCAATTCGCCGCCCGTATGGGCTGCTTGTTTCCCGCGCCCGCAGATCGAGGGACATAAATATTCGCGCGGCCACGCGCTGGTCCTGTCCGGCGGCCGCGCCCACACAGGCGCGGCTCGGCTTGCTGCGCGCGGCGCCCTTCGTGCGGGCGCCGGCCTCGTGACCGTTGCAACTCCAAGCGAAGCCTTGTCGATAAATGCCGCGGCCCTTACGGCGATCATGACGACGATTTGCGAAGGGCCGGAAGATCTCGTGCAGATCCTTTCCGATCGGCGCAAGAATGCCCTCGTCATCGGGCCCGGATTCGGCTTTGGCAAAGCGGCGCGCGATATGGTTCTCGCGGCGCTGGCGAGGAATCGCGACACCGCGCGGCCGCCGCGCGGCATTGTCCTCGATGCCGACGCCCTGACGAGCTTTGCCGGCGAGCCCATGCGGTTGGCCGAGGCCATAGCAGCCTCCGATTGCTCGGTCGTTCTGACGCCGCATGACGGTGAATTCGCGCGCCTCTTCGCTACCAAGGAAGGCGAAGTCCGGGACCATCCGGCGACCGAACTTCTCGTGTCTGGCTCAAAACTCAAACGCGCCCGCGGCGCCGCAGCTTTGATGCGGGCGACGATCGTGCTGAAGGGCGCCGACACCGTCGTTGCCGACGCGCAGGGCCGAGCGACGATTGCCCAAAATGCCCCGCCCTGGCTCGCAACAGCCGGCTCCGGCGATGTCCTCGCCGGGATCATAGCCGCTTTCCTCGCCCAAGGCATGCCTACCTTCGAAGCCGCGAGTGCCGCGGTTTACCTCCATGGCGCAGCCGCGCAAAACTTCGGGCCGGGACTTATCGCAGAAGACATTCCGGAAAACCTGCCGCCGGTCTTGCGGCAAATTTTTACAAGCGGCAATTCGTAAACACGGAGGATTGACGACCGGATATCGAAATCTGGTCATGATCGTCTGACACGACTTCAGTCGGACGCCACGGGATCAGCCATGCGGAAACCTAACGAGATAGATTTCTGGCGTGGTTTTGCTCTCATCACGATCTTCGTCAACCACGTCCCCGGAATTTATTTCGAACGCTTTACCTATCGTAACTTTTCGCTCTCGGATTCGGCCGAACTCTTCGTCTTCCTCGCCGGCTGGTCTTTGCGCCTTCAAGTTCAAGGTAGCGCAGATTCGTTGTCGCCGGGGCGGGTTTTCCTGCGGCTTTCAGGTCGGGCTGTGAATGTCTATTTCGCCCAATTGGTGATTACCGAAATTGCTTTAGCGCTGCTAGCCGGCGCCTCGATCCTCCTCGATGCGCCGTTTCTGCTCGATTGGCACAATGCGTCGGCCGTGTTTCGCGAGCCCGTCGAAGCTCATGTCGGGCTCGTCTTGCTGCTCCACCAGCTTGGTTACTTCAACATTCTGCCGCTCTATGTCCTACTGATGGCGGGCGCGCCTTTCCTCGCCCTTACGTTCCGTTATGTACCATGGGCAGTCCTGCCGATCTCTTTGGTGATTTACGTCGCTGCGCTCGCCTACGGGCTCAATCTGCCGACATGGCCAGTCGAAGGCACCTGGTTCTTGAACCCGTTCGCCTGGCAACTCATTTTCGTGCTCGGCTTCG
>JBKQHN010000240.1:0-24929 GCA_052148755.1 Beijerinckiaceae bacterium
GGCGCCGGATGACAGTCGTGTTTGAACTGCGCCGCGTTCCCTGCTTGAATTTATGCGGCTATAGGAGCTCAGCATGACCCGCTACGTCGCGTTGATTGACGGCAAGAAAGGCGCCTATGGAATAGCCTTTCCGGATCTGCCGGGCTGCACCGCCATGGGGGCTACGATCGAGGCGGTGCTCACTCATGCGGCGGATTCGCTGCGCGATTGGATCGAGGGGGCAGAGGAAGCTGGAGAGACGATCCCCGCCGCCCATGCGCTCGAGGCATTGCGTGGCGATCCGGAAGTCGCGGCGGCTTTGGCTGAGGGCGCGGCGCTCGTCTCGGTGCCATTGATTCGCGAGACTGGGCGCCCAGCCAAGGCCAATCTGTCGCTTGATTCCGGCATACTTCGCGCCATCGACGAGGAGGCGGTGCGGCGCGGCCTCACCCGCTCGAATTTCGTCGAGCTGCTGGCTAAGGAGAGCTTGCCGAAAATGGCGTGATCGGCCATGCGGGCGCCCTCGCGATCTGTGCTACTCGCGCACCTCCGGCTCGATCATCCGCCGGCACATGAGCCGGATTGCTCTGTCGACTTCGGCCGCGCCGGACACTTCGCGGGCGATGCCCTGTGCGGCGCCGATGACGATCCGCGCCAGCTTCACACCATCAGCGGCGCCGGCGCGCGCGAGTTCGGCCGCGATTTCGCTCTCCATATGCGCGTCGAGCGCATGAAAGCGCTCGGCGAAGCGATAGTGCTCGTTCAACAGCTCTTCCGCATGGGGGGAGCCTTCGAGCGCGCGAAGGATGATGCCAAATTTGGCCGCCAAGGCCACGCCGATGCGTTCGGCGACGCTGCCTTTGTCGGCCATGCCCTGGTCATAGGCCGCTCTCAGTTTGACCAGCATATCGTCGATGACACCGGCAATCACCGCATCCTTGTCGGCGAATTGGGCATAAAGTGTCGCCTTGGCAATGCCGGCTTCGCGGGCCAGCGCCTCCATGGTCGTACCGCGCAACCCATGGCGCAAAACGAGCTGCCATGCGGCCTGCAGAATGCGGCGGCGCTTTTCCGCCGATCTCGTGTCCTTGCCGGTTTTCGCCACGCGCAAACTTCCTATTGTACGAATTGAACGAATATAGTATTTATCGTTCAGTCTCAAGCGGGGAACATATTATGTCAAATCTCGTCCTTCTCACCGGCATTTCCGGCTTTCTGGGCGGCCATGTCGCGCTCGCCTTGCTCGATGCTGGCTACAATGTTCGCGGCAGCTTGCGCAACCTCGACAAGGCCGACAAAGTGCGCAAGGCCCTGGGTGAGACCGGTGCCGATCTGACGCGGCTCGAATTCGTCAAGCTCGATCTCTTGGACGAGCGCGGCTGGGGTGAGGCGGCGCAAGGCTGCCGCTTTCTGCTGCACACCGCCTCGCCCTTCGTCTTGAAAATGCCGAAGGACAAAGCGGAACTCATCCGCCCGGCCGTCGAAGGCACCGAGCGGGCGCTGAAGGCTGGGCTGAAGGCCGGTGTCGAGCGGATCGTCCTGACTTCCTCCATGGCTGCAATCGCCTATGGCCACGATGCGCCGCGGACAACGCCGTTCACCGCCAAGGACTGGAGCAATCCCGATAGCCCGCGCATCAATGCCTATGCCGAATCGAAGACCCGTGCCGAGCGCCGCGCCTGGGACATCATGAAAGAGGCAGGACGCGAGAAGGATCTCGTCACGATAAACCCAAGCGCGATTCTGGGGCCCTTGCTCGACGAAGATCCCGGTACCTCGGCGATTCTGGTGATCCGGCTGATCAACGGCAGCATTCCCGCGGCACCCCGCATCAGCTTCGCAATTGTCGACGTGCGCGATGTTGCGGCCGCGCATGTCGCGGCGCTCACCAAGCCCGAGGCCGGCGGCCATCGTTTCCCGATGGGCGACCGTTGCATGTCCTTCCTCGAGACGGCGGATGTTTTACGCCGCCGCTTTCCCGAGCGGGCGGGCAAGTTGCCGCGCTTCGCAATGCCGGATTGGGCGGTGCGGCTCTATGCGATGTTCGACGCCGACGTACGTGGCAGCATCAACGAACTCGGCGTCGTGCGCCGGCTCGATGCCTCCGACGCGGTCGCGCTGCTCGGGCGTCCGCTGATCCCTGCCGATGCGGCGATCATCGCCACGGCGGAAAGCGTGATTGCACGGGGTATTGTGTGAGGGGTGCGGCCGAGCTGCAGAGCTTTTTACGCGCTGTGCTCGGCACGGCACCGCCGGCCATCCAAAATGAAAGGTCGAGCTTGACCTCCATGATCAACTCAATCGCCGTCATTTCCGCGGATAGACCGTCGCATGCGACGGGCGTCTAAACGGCGCTCTTTGCGGGAATCCAGCCAGAGCCGCATCCGCGGCGATACGACTCTTTTCCGCGTTGCCGCGCTTTAACGACTGGATCCCGCTTCTGCGGGGATGACAGGAAGCGGGAATGACAAGCATAGAGTTGATTCTTTTATCAACCAAAAATCATTAATCTCCCAAATCCTGCAACAAATCGCCGCTCAGCCCCAAACAGAGATCGAGATCCTTGTCTTCGAGGCCGAATGTGGTTTTCAATTCTTGCATGCGCTCGCTCAGGCGCAGGAATGTCAGCCCAAGCCGTTCGATGTCCTCCTCCTGCAAGCTTCCCCCTTCGACCCGACGCATCGCCTGTTTTTCGAGAACCTGCCGCAACAATTCGACCAGACTCAAAACGAGCCGCGCGAGATCGCGTTCGACCCGTTCGGGGTCGAGGCTCAATCTCGCGGTTGCAGGCTCCGAGAAAACCTCGGCGCAAGTCTCGGCCGTTGCTTCATTCGGAAAAGTCTCACTCGCGTAAAGGACTTTTCGCTCTTGCGCGGTTGGCTCGCGCATCATGTGCTCATCCGATCGCTTAAGGATTGTGTCACGAAGGAAAAGGCTGGCCAGGGGCCCGTGCAGAAGAGAGCCATGTCTGTATGGGCCGTGGAAAACTCTTCTACCGCGCGTCGAAATGCGGAAATGTTTTCACAACCCACCAGAAAGGCCGCCGACATGCCGCCGCCTCGCCCATTCTGCGTGTCCCATCGATGTTCGCTCGCCAGAGGTGCTAGGGCCACCGAAAGCTCACCGCACGTTTCTGCCTGCAAATGGTCAATGCCCTCTTGCGCGCGCAGTTCCGCCTGGCGCTTATGCCAGTAGGCCATACCGGGGCTCATCTGCGCAGGCAGGGCAAGCGCGCAGGGTGAAGGCACCGTCTGAGCGTGTCTGCGCGCAATCCGCAGGCCTATCTCGACCTGGCCCGCAAGCCTCGCGAGGTCTTTTCTGAATTCGCAAGCGCGCATCGCGAGTGCCTCTGTCAGACGGCTCTCGCTCGCCGAGAGAGTGCCGAACCGCATCGGCAAAACCGTATGCGAGAACATCAATGCTTCCAGAACTCGACCATAGACTCGCACGCTTTCGACCCCGCTCGGCAATTTCCGCGCATCGATTGCGCTCACGACGGCGGCCATGTCGTCATGCGTGATCGCGATGAGCGGCGCGCCTGCGAGCCCGGCGCAGTTTGGCAAGAAACGGGCCGGACGGTCGATGATGGCATAGACGCAAAGATGCGCAGTGTTCATTCCGCGCACATCAAAAATTGCGCTCGGCCGTGGCCGCCGCGGCGATTGCGGATTGAGCCCTTGCGGTATCGGTCGAAGCGAGGATCAGCTTGAGACCGAGATAGATCAGATCGACGCCGGCGACCGAAATCGTCGCATCGCCCCATAAAACGACACCCTTGTGGAGCGCACGGTCGAGCAACTCGGCGAGCGCCAAAGTCTCATAGGAGTCCGTCTGATCAGGCATGCGCGACTCCTAAGGGCTCGGATGAAACGAAATGGTAGGGTGGCCAAGGGCCGCTCACTTCCATGAACAGGCCGGACGGCCGCAACGCACCGTCGAGTTCGGCAAGGCATGTATGAAAGCCAAGGCTTGCCTGCCTGTCGACGAGAAAGGCGGCCTTCCAGGCGAGGCGCTGCGGACTACCTGAAGACTGGCGCATCGCAATTCCGACGCACTCCCGCGCCTGCCCGCCAAGCCTCGCGCGAACCTGCTCGCGACTGTCGGAGATGACGATATCCACTTCCGACTGGAGCGTCTTTTCGAGCTTCTTTTGCAGAAAATAGGCTTGGCCTGCCGAACTCGCTGTAATCCGCGCGCTGAGATCTCGCACGGCTTTCGACGTCACTGCGAGCGCCCGCCGCACCACTTGCGGATCGACATGGAGTTTGACACCCCATTCCTGGGCGCCATGCACTTGAGCGAGCGCGCGGTGGAGCTGCAAGGCGTTCTCTGCGAGGAGAGTTCTTGCCGCCGCGAAATCGCGACATACCGTGGCGAAGCGGAAAGGTACGAGATCGTGAACGGCGAGCAAAGCTTCGAGCACGCGTTCATGGCTGAGGACGCGGGCCTCGAGCCAGTCTCTATCCTCGACCGCAGCCGGAAAGGTCTCCGCCGCGAATGTATCCGCCGGCACGAGACACGCGACGCCGACGAGATCGGCATGGTCGACGGCCAAGTCGATGGGCAAGTCGGTGGGCAAGTCGATGGGTAAGACGCGCGTGTTCGGCAAGAGGCCTTCGATTGTATCGAAGTCTTTGACTGCGTGAGCGTCAGCCGACACGACACCAAACAAGTAGACGAGCTGCGCGTCCTCAACCGCGGTCGCGGTCCCGGTCATAGCAGCGCCCCCGCGAGCTGCGAATCCCGGGTGGGTGCGGCAGTATACTGGGACTCCTGACGGCGGAGCGCCAGCAGGATCGTCGATTCGATCGCCGCGCGGTCGAAGCAATGCACCGTGTTCGGCGCCTCGTCCGTTGCTTGTGTCCGCGCCGCGATAAAGGCGATCAAGAGGCGGAATGCCTCGGAAAGTTCTGCGGTGGAGGCCGCTGCATTTTGTACCGCACCGTGGCGATCTGGGTGTATTTGATGAAGGCGGCAGCGATAAGCGCTCTTGATCTCGTCGCGTGTGGCGCTGAGCCCAATGTTCAACATCTGTCGCGCAGCATCCATCGCCGCATAGCTCAGTTGGGTGACTTCGAGCATTGCGAAACTATAGGGCGGCAACGGCCCGACACAGCGAAGATCCAGATTGTCATCGAAGTCGCGATCGATCTCGTCGAGAATTTCGTGGAAGCGCGACTCAGCTTTGCGGGGCAACAGCAGCGTAAGATTCGTCACCATCCGATCGCTGAGTTTCGCATTCTCGATGCGATCAATGACGACGGGCCCGAGCGCCAAATCGATGCGTCCGCTGGCCTGCGCCCGTCGCCGGTCGCAATCATCCTTCACGGCGCGGCCGAGTGCAGCGCGGTCCGCTTCGCTGGCGCAGTCCATCCACCCGGCGATTTGCTGCAGCACGCCAGCTATGTTCGTCTCCTTTGCAGGCTCGCGGACAAGGCGCTTGAGCGGACAAGTGACGACGACCTCGTATTGGATGCAATGCGCGTAGTCTTCGAGGCGACGGCGCAGAAAATCCTGCCACTGCGACAAGAGGCGCGTTACAGCGGCCTCGTCAGCAAGGACGGTGCCGAATTTGACAGGAAGAAGGCCCGCATGGCTCATCGCCTGTTCGATGACCCGCTGATGCGCAACGAGCTGCTGCAGAACCACTTCGCGACGTGGCTTAGTCCCGGTATCTTTCGGTGGACGGCCGACGAGAGCGGCGACGGCGCCATGACGGATGCACCGCAAATCGCCGGACGCGAGGCCAAGAACGCGGGGGGCAGGCAGATCTGCGGCGGCAAGCACAGCGTAGAGATAGATAGTCGACATGCGCTAAGACCTCGTTGCGGCGTATTCCTGAATTGCGTGATCGAAATGTCGCTTTTCGATTGTGACCTGCAGGGGCGGCTGCGCTGCGCTCGCATGCCCGCCTTGAACACGTGGGTTCAGGTCCGTTGCGAAGCGCGACTCCGCCGCAGCGCAGCCTTCGACGGCCTCGCGTATGGCGAAGAGAGCAGCCAGTCGACAGAGTGCTTCCAGATCGGCCCCGACGAGACCATCGCTCGCTGCTGCGAGGTCTTCGATCGACACATCCTGGGCAAGCTTCATATGACGCATCTGCACGACCAGGATGGCCCGGCGCGCGGCAAGATCGGGCGCCGGTAGTTCGACATGGAATTCGAGCCGGCCCGAGCGCAACAGCGCGGGGTCGATGCGGTCGCGCCGATTCGTGGCGGCAACCACGACGACGCCTTTCAGATCCTCAATTCCATCGAGCTCGGTCAGCAGCTGCGCCACGACGCGTTCGGTTGTCTGCCCGTCTCCGCCGTTGCCGCGACGCGGCGCCAATGCGTCGATCTCGTCGAAGAAAATGATGCAGGGCGCGCTTTGACGGGCCTTGCGGAAGACTTCGCGAACCCCGCGCTCGGACTGGCCAACCCACATGCTGAGGAGCTGCGGACCTTTGATTGCGATAAAGTTCGATTCCGTCTCTCCAGCGAGAGCTTTGACGAGAAGCGTCTTTCCGGTGCCCGGCGCACCATGCAGCAGGACACCCTTGGGAGCCTTCACGCCGGCTTGCTCGAACAGATTCGCGTAGCGAAATTGCCAGAGCACGACCTCGGTGAGCAATTGCTTCACCTGATCCAGGCCGCCGACATCCGACCAATGCAGTGTCGAGATTTCGCTGGCGACCTCCCGCAGTGCCGAAGGGGCCACTTCGGAAAGCGCCGAGAGATAATCATCCCATTCGACCTTCAGGGCCGCGATTTCATCATCCGGAATGGTTGGACCGCCGATATCGAGGGCGGGCAGGCTCCGCCGCAGGGTGCTCATAGCAGCCTCTCGGCAGAGGGCGGCAAGATCGGCGCCGACGAACCCATGCGTCATGCCGGCGAGCCGCGCGAGGTCGACTGTCTCGGCAAGCGGCATGCCGCGGGAATGAATCTCGAGTGCTTCGCGCCGTCCGTCCTTGTCGGGAATGCCGATTTCGATCTCCCGATCGAAACGGCCAGGGCGCCGCAACGCCGGATCAAGCGTATTCGGAATATTGGTTGCGGCGACAACGATCACCTGGCCGCGCGATTGCAGACCATCCATCAAGGTCAAAAGCTGCGCGACGACCCGTCGCTCGACCTGGCGTTCACCACCCATGTCCTCCCGCTTCGGGGCGATCGCATCGATCTCGTCGATGAAGATGATTGCCGGCGCGTGGCGTTCTGCCTCTTCGAATATCTTGCGCAATTGCGCTTCGCTCGCGCCGTAGAACTTGTCGATGATTTCCGGGCCGTTGATATGGATGAAATGGGCATTCGCTTCATGCGCCACAGCGCGTGCGATAAGCGTCTTGCCGGTGCCGGGGGGACCATAAAGCAGGACGCCTTTTGGGGGCTCAATGCCAAGATGGGCGAAGAGCTCGGGATGTTTGAGCGGAAGTTCGATGATCTCGCGCACGCGATGCAATTGCTTACGCAGGCCGCCAATGTCTTCATAGGTTACGTCGACCGTGCCGGTTGTTGCGCCTTCGCAGCGGATATGGGTGTCCGCGGTGACGATCACCGGACCGGTGGGGTCGGCTTTGACCAGGACAAAATTGCGCGGCATGGTTCCAAACGGCACGACGCGGATCCGGTCGCCGCCGACGACCGGCAGGCCGGTGAGCAGACGCGCGAGATAGCGCCCATCGAGGTCGCGCGGCGCCCGCCCGGATTTCTCGACGGGCGTCAGCAACAGCGAACGTGCAGCATTGGCGGCAGCCAGCCCTACGCTCGCCTGTTCGCCAAGTCCGACCCCCGCATTGGCGCGAACTATGCCGTCTATCTGCACCGCTGAAACTCCTCGCTGCTCGACCTGGGCGGGCATGACTTTCGCGACCGTGCGGCGCTTGCCGATGATCTCGACCACGTCGCCAACCCTGAGTCCGAGCATCTTCATGTCTTTCGGATCGAAGCGCGCGAGGCCGCGTCCGACGTCTTTGGGAAGCGCTTCGGCGACGCGGAAGCTGGGCTCTGCCGCAGTTTGATCTTCCATTGTCCTTTTTCCGCTCCTTGGCTCCGCTGGCGGGGCTCGATTACTCGGCACGCCGTGGCGTCCCAAGCGGGGCCCGGGCGACTGGCGCGATCTGATCTTTGCGCGGCGGCGTTGGGTTCAATGAATTTTCCCTTACGTCGCTGCCGGCTGGAGGTCGCAGCGCAACGAGGTCGCCCTCGATCTGCGTGAGCCGTTTACGCAGCATCTGATTTTCCTCGGTAAGCTTTTCGGCGCGCACAGACAGATGCGGATCGTGCTCCCACCAATTGATGCCGAGCTCTTTGGCTTTATCGACAGAGGCGATGAGCAGCCGTAATTTGATGGTCAGGAGATCGATCTGGACCAGCGAGATCGTGACGTCACCGGCGATCACGATGCCTTTGTCGAGGACGCGCTCGAGAATGTCGGCGAGGTTCGTCGTCTGCAGTGAATGTTGCATTGGGTGATTCGCAGCTCCGACGGTCATGGGTCCCGGTCTTCCCGGCCCTTCATTGCGACGGAACTTCCCGCCTGAACGAGGAGCTCGGCGGTTCTCGCACGAAGGTGCGAGAAGTTCTGGCACAGCCGGCAGTGCAGGCTCGCCGGGTCAAAATGGGTGCAGGATGTGAGCACTTTCGTGGCTTCTACGATCGCGCCGGCATGCAGGGCTCGCTCAGCCAACGAAAATGCTGCATTGATCTTGCGGGTTGCGGCTTCGATTTCGGTTTCTTCGCGGTGAAAGAGACCGATCGGACATAGGAGACTCGAGGCGGACTCGTAGGAGCCCCGCCCATTTCCGAGCGCAAGCGGCACGTCTGGCAGCGGCTTTTGCCGGCCCGGTGAAGAATGGCCCGCGAGCGGCAACATCGGGTCGAGACGGGTCATCTTTCCTCCAGCGTCTGATCGCGGAAATAGCGGCGGCTGCGATGGTAGCCGACCAATGTGCCATAATCGTCGAGCTCGGCTTCATAGGCGGCAAGAACGTCGGTTGCAGCCGGGATGCGCCGTAATTCGATGAGATCTACCGTCACGTTCCAGCCCTGTTCGCGTTTCTCGACGCTCGAAACATGATCGGCATCGAGGCCGGTAATGCCTGCCAATTGCATCTTCGCGCGCATCGCGACTTCGGCGGCGGTGAGAAGCCGCCGCTCGGGGTCTTTGTAATCAGCGTTGCCGCGGAGACCCGCGGTGCCGGTGCTAATCATGCTTGAACTTCCTTCATCTTGCGAGCGACGGCGAGCAACTCCAACAAGTTTGCTTCCAGTTGCTCGAAAGCGTCCTCATCATACATGCCTTGTTCGTATTCAGATTCGAGTACGGCCAGATCCTTACGAATCTTGGTCTCGTCATAGAGTTCACGCTCGGCCTGTTCGATCAGCGTTTGAAAGATCCACAACACACCTTTGATGGGTAGGGAGACCGGCGCAGTTAGAATATCGCAAACAATTGCCATACTGTTTTCCGATCGACTCTCGACCGCAACGTCACGCGTCCCAGCGCAGCGCCACGTTGACGAAATTATAGGGAGGGACAGGACCGATGCATTTCAGGAGGTAACGGCCGTTGACATCGTGGTCGATGGCGCGAACCTCGGCTTCGAATGCGAGCTCACGGCAGCGCTGCACAAGGAATGCCGCGTTTAGAAATATTGTGTCGAGCAGCGTGTCATTGAGTTTCGTTTCATCGGCCAGAGGCCGCAGCCGCCGCAATATCTGCCCGGCAGTAGCGTCGCGCTGCGCCGCGAGTGCCGCCTCGACCATCGTGCCGAGGCGGATCCGTTCGTAATGACTTTCGGTAGCGCCCCTTTTGGCGAGGCTGTCGCGCAACTGTCTGATCGGCGCGTTGTTCTGCAGCATCTCCGCAAGCATCTCCTTCTCCGACCAAGAGGCTTTGACGCCGATCTCCACACGGTCTTCAAGCGATTCGAGAAGTGCCGTGAGTTCGTCGTAACGTGCCTTGAGGAGGCGATCACGGACGGCGGATGGGCTCGGCGCCAGGCTGTCGAAGCGAACAGGCAGAATCGCGTACCGATGTATCACTTCCTCCAGCACGCGCATGTGGCGCATCATGTTACGTCGCGTATTCTCATAGTCGGCAACGGGAGAGGCGCTGACGGCTGCTGCCAAGTCTTTATAATGGATCGTGTGGACCAGATCGCCGCGCTCGCCCATTCCGCGGGTTTCGAAGACTGCCGGCGTCGAACTGCGGAAAATGCAATAGACGTAGTGCGGCTCGGTTGCGTCATCGCTTTGGATGGCCGTCGACGTTGAAGCGCTGGAAAAGGCTGTCATGGTCATCGATCGCCTATGGTGTTTCGTTCAGGGCGCGTTCGCGCGCGGCAAGTGCGACAGAGGGTTGCGGCGAAGCCACCGCGGGAAAGCTGATCTCGAGGTCGAGACCCACGGCGGCCAGCGCTTGCTTGAGCGGCGTCACGCCGGCATCGCACCAGGCGCGCACGGCATCGACGGAAAGGCCGGGGTCAAGTGTTGCGCAATGGTCGCGCAGGCCATCATAGAGATCGAGGACAGGCTCCAAAACCTGCCCGCAGCTCAGGCGGGATAGCCTCGTGTCAAGTCGCTCGGCAAATGAACGTTCACGGGCCCGCAGAAATGCAGATGTTTCGAGCACAAAGGGTAGAATGATCTGCAGGTCGCCGACCAACAGCAAGAGGGTCCTGCCATCTTTGCCGAGGCGCCCTTCCGCGACGGCGCGATCCAGCAGGCCGACCAATTCACCGCGCCGCGAGAGGCCTGCCTCGAGCGTGGCGAGATGGCGTTCGTCGAGCCGATAGAGATCTTCTCCGAACCCGGCACGGATAGCCGTTTCATTGGCAAAGATTTCCTGCGGCGCCTTCACTGTCAGCTTGATGAAGAGAGTCTGAAGGACGGATGCCATCCCTCCGAATAGGTTGGGCTCGCCACTCGCGTGCGAGGCAGCGGATGCCGGGATCGTATTGTCTCGAATTCCTGCAATCCGCAGCGCGAGCGAGAGGTGCCGCACCGAAGCGGTCGTGATATTTTCGCCGAGCGGGTGGCCGTGTTCATGCGCCAAAAGACCTTGGAGGGCCGCTGCATCGGTCCATTGGCCGGTACACTCCAGCGCACTGCGGTTGATGAAAATGGAACATTCTTCGAAATTGCCGAGATCATAGAGGTTGACCATCGGGCCAAGCCCGAGGTCGGCGGCAACCAATGTCGGCAGCGCGACGACCCGGCCGATCTGGGCGACGATTGGGCCGAGATCTTGAAGGACGAACATATTGACCCGTTTGTGCGGCCAGGCTACGGCCTGCCCATAGCGGCCGATGACGGTGCTTTCGGCTTCAATAAGGCTGGTTAGATCGTCGCTCTCGTCTGCCAGGACTTGCACAAGCGTGCCCCCGAAGAGATGCTGCGAGAAATGGACGACCGGACGAGCCATGGTCTAGGCCTTGCCGATCCGGATCTCGAGCAGGCCGTTCTTATAGGTCCTACGCAACGTCTCCGCGGCCACGGCGCAAGGGAGGTGGATCTCTTTCGCGTAGCGGCGCGTGCCGCTCGACGCGAGCGAGAGGATGTCGCCGCTCGCTTCGACCCGGATCGAATCGTCGCTCGCACCGGGCAGCTCGGCGACGACGACCACTTCGTCAGCCTCGTCGAAGACATCGATCAAAGGTTCGCGTATATCGGCGGCTTCGGCACCCTCCTTCGTGCTTCGGATGTTGCCGAAAGGCTTGAGCTCTGTTTCGCCGCCGATCCCGACTTTGACACTGACGCCATAGACGCCTTTAGACTGTTCGCCGAGGCCTTTCACGGTGAATTCTCCGCTACGGCTGGCCGATTGCTGTCCGGCCTCGACCATGTCGCCCAAAAGTTCGACGAAATTGCCGAGTCCGCGAAACAAGCCCCCAATTCCAATGTCGGCTGCGCGCGGTGTGGCACCGCCTCCCGGTTTGATTCGATCAAATTTTCCATCGGACATTTCGACACCTCGTTCTGCGTGGTGGCACGGCATTCGGCGCCGCGGATCGGCTCAATATTCGAAAGAAATTTCGCGGCGGCGCGATGCCGTAGGCGGCATTATTGAGACGGCTGCAAGAGGCAAGACCGGCGCCGTGCTGCGGGTTTGGGACGTGGCGTTTGTGGATAGGCCGCTTTGCGAATGCGGTCTTGTCTCGAGGATTTTCCGTTCAAGATCCGCAATCTGTGCCACGAGCGCAGCAATCCGTCGGCGAGCGGCTTCCTTTTTGTTACTCCACATCGCAAATTGTCGTTCGAGCAGGAGGCGCTGATGGTCGAGGCGCGCGAGCCGCGTGCCGATTTCGGCATAGGAGGCTTGACCTGGTGTTCCGCCAGGGTTCCTCGCAGCGATCACGTCCTGCATGCCTTTGACGTGCACCATGGGTTTAATTCCGCGACGCAGGCGCGGAAGCGCCCAAGTCGATCTCGAGTTCAAAGGCGACTAGAGCGGGATGCTGAAAAGTGGGACGCTGCGCGGCTTTTCCGGCGCAATCAAGTTCACGCAGATTGCGTAAACTTATCTGCGCATCCCGTTCTAAATTATTGGCATCGATCGCGTTCATGATTGTGGATTGATTCAATCCAAAATCAGCGTGATCTGACGTCGTTTGAACATCTGGCTGAGCAGCGCTGCTCCAAGTGTCGACGACGGCCAACGCGTCCTTCCAATCTGGCGCGCGGGGACAGTTCTCGGCAATGAGATGCAGCAAGACCTCGCGGCGCTGCTGTGCTTCGGCACGCGTCGTGGGTGAGAAACCGGCACGGGCGCCAAGAACGTCGAGGCAGGCCTGGACGAAGCGTCCATCATCGCTCGATATTGTCAGGTTCCGCGCGGCAACGATCCGGCCGATCATAATGCTGGCCCGCAGCGACGGCGGCTGGTTGAAATTCCCGCAACTGCGATAGCCGCGCACCAGATCGACGATCTTCGTTGCCTCGGCCTCACGCAGATTTGACCGCGCCATGGTTATCGCCAATTCAGATGCGCGATCGAAATAGTCGACGTCGATCATGATCATCCGGTCGTTGAGCGCGTTCGGCGTCTCGTGAACGCCAGCATATTCTTGCGGATTGCTGGTGAAGATGGCCCGGAACTCGGGATGCACCTTGATGTAACTTTCGGATTTGTTCGGCGTCGGAAGCACGAGCATGCGCTCTTCGAGAACGCCAAGGAGAATGTTGTTTGCCTCAGCGCGCGAACGGGTGAATTCGTCATACACCAGCGTATGGCCTTCGCGGCATGCGGTCGTCAGGCGATGATCGAGCCAGCGTCGCGTCGCGTCCTCCTCGTATTTCAGAACGGAATGGATGAAACGGTCGACGACCTTGCGATATTGGTAGCCAAATTCGCCCCCGATCAGGTGCGAGGTGGTCAGTTCCTCGTCGCCGGCGAGGAACATCACCGGGCGGCCGATCTGCGCCGCGACATGCATAGCGAGCGTCGTTTTGCCGGAGCCGGCGGGACCGCGGAAATGCACCGGCATGCCGGCGCGCAGATATCCGAGCGCCCGCTCCTTCAGCTCCAACACGTCGGTGGTCTCGACAAAGCTCGCACTGGGACGCGTCGCCAATGTTGTTGGCGGAATGTCGCTCGAAATTCGATAGGCGGTTGACATCAAGTTCTTTCCTCGGCGCCGCTCCGGCATGATCGTTGAATTAAAATGGGAACCCGGTATCAGAGGGACGTCCGCAATGCGGAGTCATTCTTCGTGCAAACCTTCTGCGTGCCCGCTGCCGGGCAAAGTTTCACTCAGGCCTCGCCACGCATCTCCCGATGCACGGCCTCGGGAGCAAGCGACGCGGATTCTTGCGAAGTAACAGAAGCCGGTGCTTTGCGGCCGACAAAATTCATCCAAAGCGCATGGGCAGCCTGATGGTCGGCGTGCAGCAACTGAAGCCTATCATCGACTTTTGCACCGAGAACGCGGACGTGTTCGACCAATATCTCGCGTTGCCGATCAGCCCTTTCGCAATTGGCGGCGGAGAGGGCGGCGACGAATTGACCAACTTCGTGACGCATCGCTTGCACTTTGCGTGTCGTCTGATGCACATTGTCCTCGAAAGCCGCGTGCATCACCGGACGTGCGTCTTCGCGTGCTTGGGTCAGAACTGCAAGCTCTTCAGCAACTGTCTCGTGCAGTGCTTTCGCGTCGCGCTCCAAGCCTGTGCGGATATCCAAGGCCGCGGCGAGTCGCGCTTCGGCATGAGCCTCGAGTTCTTTGGCGGCGGCGGCGCGCAGGTGCTTCACGTCATCGTGGAGCGACTCGAGATAGCTTTCAGTCGTGGCGGCGTGGCGCTGCGCAACAGCACGGCGACGGCTGGCGTAATCGACAAGAGAAACGTTCGTTGCGCGACGCATCCGGGCTAAGGCGTCCCGTCTATTTCGAGTTGTGCGCGTGATATCATCGGCCAATTGGCTCATCGCAGCTGCTAGTGACATGAAGGCCTCTCATTGCGCCAGGAGGAATATTTCGGAGCCCGGCATTCGGCCAGTCTCGGATGTGCGGCGGCGGTGCGGTCAAGCCGGACCGCCGCCGTTTACGTCATGCGGCTTGTGCTGCCGCCGTCAAGCCGATCGCCTCGGCATATTTGAGGTAAGTATCGACGCCCGCGACGACGATGCGGGCCTCGATTGCGAGTAGTTCAATTCCCACCAAAGACACGCGCACCCACGCATCGATGACGACGCCTTTGTCGAGGATTCGATCGACCACTTCGGCGAGGCTGGTCGACGCCATGGTTTTTTCCACTGCCATTTTGTGCTCCTGAGATCTGGCTGCATGCCCAATGGAGCAGATTCGCGCCTTGCAAGAAATTCAGGTTCAGCCCCTTGGGCGCATCGGGATTTCCCTGAGAGGTCGCTTTCGTTAAGGCAGAGTTAACAGCGTGTGCCGCGCCTGCCCGCACAGGCTTTGCGCGCGGCCGCATTTGCAAGTTGGCCCTTACCTGGCGGGCGTTTGCGCATTTGCGGCTTGGCTCCGCCGCATGCTCGCGGCACCCGAATCGCCTAAGATCCTAGGAACTTTTGCGATCACTCCTTCAGGATTTCCCCAGAACTCGACTCGAATCGCGTTGACAACCTAGGGTTGTAACTGCATGCATATCGGGACTGAACAAATGGGACCGATTCGCGCTATCCGTGTGGTGCATTTACGCGTCCCGTGTTTGGTCGCGGAATCATCATTCCCTAACAGCCGCCGATAAATCCACGAGGATGTCATGACCGTGGCCGTAGATGCATTGCTTCGACTGGATCCGACCAAATCTCCGATCGCCGCGCTTCAAGACGATACGGCCGCGACCTTGGCCGCCGTTGTGCGCGAAAACGAAAAGGGACCGGCCGGTACTAGCCTAAGCTGGCTCTCGCAAGACTCTGTGCTTCCAGAAGGGGGCATCAGCCTGGAGCAAATGTTGATCGCGCTCTCGCATGAACTCAATCAGCCCTTGGCCGCGACCCTCCACTATGCCGCCAGTGCAAAGCGAGCCTTGCGCGCGGGCCCTGAATTTCATGCCGATTGCATCGAAGCCATCGAGAAAATTTGCGGCCAAGCCGAACGCACGCACAGGATCATCCACAACCTCCGCAGCCTGCTCGACAAACGGGGGATGGAGATCAGTGATTTCGACATCAACGCCAGCGCATGGAACGTGCTCGAATGGGCGGATGCGAGCATTGGCCGATATGCGATCAAGATCGATCTCAATCTTGCCCGGGACCTGCCGATGGTGCGCGCCGGGCGCACTGCTACCGAACAGATACTGCTCAATCTCGTGATCAACGCCGCTGAAGCGCTGCAATGCGTTCCCTGCGACCAGCGGCGCATCGAGATCTGGACCACCCGCACTGCGAGCGGCGGCATCGAGCTCGGCGTATCCGACACGGGACCGGGCATCCCCGCCGAACTCAAAAACCGCATTTTCGAACCGTTCGTCTCAACCAAGCCGAATGGCATGGGCCTTGGTCTCGCGATTTGCCGCATTCTCGCCGACCAGTTTGGCGGCGCTGTTTCTGCGCGGTTCGATGCCGACTGCGGGGCCAAGTTCATTGTCGATCTGCCGATGGCCAGATCTACACAGGAGAGCTGCGATGATTGAGGACGCGTCTGTCTACATCGTCGATGATGATAATGCCGTCCGCGATTCGCTTGCCTTGC
This sequence comes from Beijerinckiaceae bacterium, assembly GCA_052148755.1. Taxonomy (GTDB): domain Bacteria; phylum Pseudomonadota; class Alphaproteobacteria; order Rhizobiales; family Beijerinckiaceae; genus Methylovirgula. The sequence continues at coordinate 16,121 of JBKQHN010000240.1, forward strand.
TGTTCAAGACCGTCCGCATGAACGCGCGAACTTTCATTTCGCCCCACGAATTCCTAGCCTGTTCCGATCTTGCTCATCCAGGCTGTATTCTTCTTGATCTCAGGATGCCGGAACTCAACGGCCTCGAAGTCCTGACGCGGCTGCACGAGCGTTCCGAAATGATGCCCGTGCTGATCGTCACAGGTTACGGCAACGCCCCTACCGCAGTGCGCGCGGTCAAGCTCGGTGCGAAGGAATTTCTGGAAAAGCCTGTCAACGAAGAGTTTTTGATCGAGCGCGTGCAACATTGGGTCGATGCCGACGCCCGCTCGCGCCAGGAACTTGCCCATCATGCCAGCCTCACGGCGCATCTCAATAGCCTTTCGCAGCGCGAACGCCAGGTCCTCGATTGCATTCTCGCCGGCAAGTCGAACAAGGAGGCCGCGCGCCAGCTCGCGATCAGCCCCAAGGCGATCGAGATCTACCGCGCCCATCTGATGAAGAAAATGGAAGCGAGGACCGTTGTCGATTTGGTGCTCGAAGTCGCCGGCTGCATCAAATGCCGGGGCGCGCCGGTGATCGACCCGCCGTGTCTTGCTCCCAGCAAGCGCGGCCGCTTCGAGCATTGGGCCTAGATTTCCGCTCCCCGTGGCTCGCACTGCCTTGGGCCGGCGCAGACGATGTCCGGTGTGAGTTCACCACCGGCCTTTGGCCGGCCCCACTCGCATGAAACTCCGGCTGCCAGACCGAGGACGGCCCAACCACCCCCATCGATCTAATTAGTTTCATCGTAGAAATCCGGGCTGGTCTTGCCATCGCTCATTTATTGGCTAAGATCGACGGACAGAATAGGGATGGGGTCCCCCCGAAACCGCCGATGAGGCTAATGACTCCTACCGGACGCTTAGCGTCGGTAGGAGCTTGCCTTGGCTCTCTCCGCTGTCTCCAAGCATCCGTCGTGAGTGTTGCGCGTTCGAAAGGGCGCGGACGAATATTGTCGCGGGCGTTCCCTGAGCCTTTTCGGCAAGAGGCGCGGCGACTTTGCTGGCCCAGTGGCCATCAAATTAGGATTCACGTGTGAGCGCGACTCGGACGGGTGATTGGGAGACTTACAGATGACAGGCGTATGGGCACTCGCAGCACTCTGGCTCGGCCTCGCACTGATCGCGAGCCTGTTCGCCATCTGGTTTCGTATCTCAACTGCCCTATCGGAGATCGTCGTCGGGACGATTGCCCAGTTGATCATCGGTGCCGCCATCGGCTCGGCCGTGCTTGGAACCGACGAGTCTTGGGTGAAGTTTCTGTCGGGCATCGGCGCGATCGTCTTGACCTTTCTTGCGGGAGCCGAGCTCGATCCGCGGGTCTTCAAGCTCAAATGGAAGGAAGCGACCGCCATCGGGCTCATCAGCTTCTTTTTGCCGTTTCTGGGATGCACCGCAGCGGCTCACTACGTGCTCGGCTGGGACGCGATGCCGAGTTGGCTCGCCGGAGTTGCCATGTCGACGACTTCGGTCGCCGTTGTCTACGCTGTGATGCTGGAATTCGGCTTCAACACGACCAACTACGGCAAGACCGTTCTCGCCGCCTGCTTCGTCACCGACCTTGGAACAGTCGTGGCCCTCGGTCTCATCTTCGCACCCTTCACCGTGAAGACTCTGATCTTCCTCGGGGTGGGCGTCGTTGTCTTCGTGATCTTGCCGTGGCTCACGCCCCGCTTCTTTCGGCTCTACGGCAATCGACCCTCTGAACTGGAGACGAAGTTTCTGCTGCTCTGCCTTTTGGGCATGGGTGCGCTTGCCACCTGGGCGGACAGCGAGGCCGTGCTTCCGGCCTATCTCATCGGCATGGTCCTGGCAGGAACGGTCGGCAAGGATCACGCCCTCGTCAGACGCCTCCGCACACTGACCTTCGGACTTCTGACGCCATTCTATTTCATCCGCGCGGGCTCATTCGTCTCGATACCCGCGCTCGTCGCCGCGCCGGCGGCGTTTCTATTCTTTCTCGTTGTCAAGGTCGTCACCAAGATCGTAGGCGTTTATCCGGTAACGAAAGTCTTCGGCGCGCCGAACAAGGAGGCCATGTACACCACCTTGCTGATGTCGACGGGGCTCACCTTCGGCACCATCTCGTCCCTATTCGGGCTCTCCCACGGCATCATCGATCAAGGCCAGTACTCGGCACTGGTAGCGGCCGTCATCGCCAGCGCGGTGATTCCGACGGTCATTGCCAACGCCTTCTATCTGCCGCATCATTTGCTGCCGAAACCGGAGCCGGAAGGCGGATTTGTCGAACACGCAACCGTGACGCCGCTGCGGCAAGTTTCGAGCAAAGCCGAATAATGTGGGAGGCAGCCTATGTTCAACAAAATCCTGCATGCCAACGACGGCTCGGAGCATGCATTTCATGCGCTCGCTTTGGCGCTCGCGCTCGCACGGCAAAACAATTCCGAGCTTCACATGGTGTCGGTCGAGGAGATCGACTACATGCCGGAATTCATCGAAGAGGTTCGTGAAGAGGCGGGGACGGCCGCTCGGCGCTTTCACGGCGTTCTGCAGCGCGCCCGCAAAATGGCCGAGGACAATCACGTCGAGCTTCATACCCATGTCCTCGCCGGACATCCGGTGCGCGACATCGTCAAGCTTGCCGCCGAACTCGAGGTCGATTTGCTCGTCATCGGGGCAACAGGCCATTCGGCAATTTATGATCGCATGGTCGGCAGTCGCGCGGACCGCATCACGCAGCTCGCGCAATGTCCAGTGCTGATCGTGAAATGACACCGGCCACAGGCTCAGCGGCGCAAGCCGAATGAAACGCTATGAGTTGTCCGGCCTGGGGAGGGAGTGCACCATGGAGTTTGACCCAATCTGCCTATGCGGAGATCAAAGCGTCGATGGAAAACTATATATGGGTGGCACTCGGAGGCGCCCTCGGGACGACGGGACGCTACTGGTTATCGGGCCTGGTCGCGCGACTGATCGGCGAGACATTCCCCTGGGGGACGCTCGTCATCAACGTGACCGGTTCTCTTCTGATCGGATTCATCGCGGCACTCACCGGTCCGGACGGGCGCTTCTTCGCCGGATCGACCGCGCGCCAGTTTATGATGATCGGCATCTGCGGCGGTTACACGACGTTCTCCTCGTTTAGCCTGCAGACCCTCAATCTCGCCAATGATGGTGAATGGCTCTATGCTGGCGCCAACATTGTCTTCTCGGTTCTCTTGTGCCTGGTCGCGGTTTGGGGTGGCTCCATGCTTGCTTCGACCATCAATTCAACGAAGTGGATCTGACCATGCAGATTCCGCGCGATGCCGTTTTGCTTCGCATCTTCTTCGGCGAGGACGACAAATTTCATCATCTTCCTCTCTACGAGGCGATCGTGCTGAAAGCCCGGGAAATGCATCTCGGCGGCGCAACGGTTCTGCGCGGCCATATCGGCTTTGGGCATTCGAGCCATATTCACACGACCAAGATCTTGCGCCTCTCGCAAGATTTGCCCGTGATCGTCGAGATCGTCGACTCGCAGGAAAAAATCGATGCCTTCCTGCCCGTGCTCGATCAAATGATGACGAGCGGGCTCGTGACCATCGAGAAAGTGCAGGTTCTCCAGTATGGCACCACCGGCACGCTTGCGGAACGGGCGTGACCGCAGATTTCGGCGCTTGTCGATCAGGCGATCTTGAAGCGCTCACGCCGCTTCGCGGCGACGAAGCAGCGATAAGATAACGGGTTAACTCCTAGGACCGCCTGGCCGCACGCCTCATCGCTGCTCAGTTGGGTTGGTCCAAATCTCTCACGAAATGCAAGGAATCGCAGACGGGCTCGAACCCGATCCTGGCATAGCAGCGGTTGGAGAACGGATTTCGAAGATCGGTATAAAGACAAGCCGCGGTCTTCGCCTCGGCGAAGATACGCTCCACCACGGCGGCTGTGACCGATCCTGCGTAGCCGCGTGCTCTTAGCGACGGCGGGGTGTAGACGCCCCCGATCGCAGCAGCATTGCGCGTGCGGCGGACAATACCCGCCATCGACACCGGCTGATCATCGACGACCCAGAAGAGATAGCGCCCTTCGCCAGCGATTTTTTCAAGTTGCTGGCGGGCAGGTCTTCGGTCGTGCGGCACAGCTTCGTCGAGGAAGGCGAGCGTCCAGTCCTCGAACAGTGCGGTATCTTCGAAGCAGACCTGTCGGGCGCGGCCAGGCGCCCCAGGATAAATGGGACTTCTGTACAACGCGTGGATTCGCTGCGGAATCGGCTCACGAAATTCGAGACCGAGTTCGACGGCTCGCTCGACGAACCACCGTGCCGTGTCATCGCAGCCGACCACACCAGGAAACCCGAGCGCCCTGGTCTCCTCGGCCAATCGTTGGCACTGCGCCTTGGCTAGTGCACCAAGGATGATAGGAAAGAGGGGGCTTTGGATCGCGCAGGCCCCCGGTGCATCGAGCGTCCAACGACGAAACTCTTTCGCGGACGGCTGACCGAGGACGCCGAGGATCAGGCCATATTTCACTTCGCTCATTTCCAGAGCAGGCCGGTGATATTCGATGAATTCGGCGAGCTGCATCGTCAAGCTCTGCGATGGGAGACAACTTGCGATCCTTGTAGCGGCGGTCCATGCCGTTGCGGGATGTTCAAACGCACCTTGTTTTAAGCCTTATGGCAATTTTCTTTGCGCCTACGAAGACTGCAAAGGCGCGACACAAGCCGTCAACCAATGCCGAACAACTCCGCATGCTCCTGCCGCAATTCCCGCTTGAGCAATTTGCCGCTCGGGTTCTTGGGAAGCGCCTCGGCAAAGACCACGCGCTTTGGTGTCTTGAAAGACGCCATGGCGACGGCGCAATGCGCCAGCACGTTTTCTTCGCTGAGACTCTGGCCGCTCTTGACGACGACGACCGCGACCACCGCCTCGACCCAGCGCGGGTGCGGGACACCCACCACCGCGACCTCAGACACCTGGGGCAGACGATAGATTGTTTCTTCTACCTCGCGGCTGGCGACGTTCTCGCCGCCGGTCTTGATCATGTCCTTCTTGCGATCGACCACCGTGATATAGCCCTCGCTGTCGATGGTGGCGAGATCGCCGGAGTGGAACCAGCCGCCCTTGAATGCAGCGGCCGTGCGTTCGTCGTCATGGAAGTAGCCAAGCATCAGGTGCGGTGAGCGATGGACGATCTCGCCGACTTCGCCCAGTGCCACGTCGCGCATCGAATCGTCGACGACGCGCGTCTCGACATTCAACACGGCACGCCCGCACGAGCCCGGCTTGCGCAACTGATCCTCGGGGCCGAGCATCGTGGCCAACGGCGCGATTTCAGTCTGTCCGTAAAGGTTCCAAAGCCGCACCTGCGGCAGGCGCTGCGCCAGTTCACGCAAGACTTCGACCGGCATGATCGAGGCGCCGTAATAGCCCTTGCTGAGACTGGAGAGGTCGGTGCGATCGAACAGCGGCGAACGCAGCAGCGAGATCCAGACGGTCGGCGGCGCGAAGAACGACGTGATGCGGTGGCGCTCGATCAGCGCCAGCAGGTTGTCCGGCACCGGACGCGCAGTAATGACGTTGCTGGCGCCGACATAGATCGAGGGTCCCAGGAAGACGTCGAGCTGCGCACAATGGTAGAGCGGCAGCGCATGCAGCGCGAAGTCCGTTGCAGCGATCTCGGCATCGACGATGCAGCTCACATATTGCCACAACACTGCGTCATGGCTCAGCATCGCGCCCTTCGGGGCAGACTCCGTGCCGCTCGTGTAGACGATCTGCGCCAGGAGGTCGCCGCTCAGCTCCACATCTTGAACCGCCGCGCCGCTTGCGGCGAGTGCGCCGAAGCCGATCATGCCGGCTTCGGGCTCGCTCGGTCCCTCCGATGGGAGCCAGACGAAGTCTCGCACGGCGGTGTCGAGCGCCGCCGCCGCGCGCGCCAGCGGCGCCAATTCGCTGTCTGTGGCGAGCATCGTCGCGCCCGCATGGCGAAGAATATAGGCGGCCTCTTCGGCCTTGAGCATGAAGTTGATCGGCACGAGAACCGCACCGAGCCGTGCGAGCGCAAAACGCAAAGCGGCAAAGGCGTGCGAATTGCGCGCGAGGATGGCCACTCGCACTCCCTTGGCGACGCCCCGCTCGGCCAGCCCCGCTGCCACGCGCTCGCAGATGTGTTCGAATTCGGCATAGGTCCAGCGGGTGTCGCCGCAGACGATGGCCAGCTTATGCGGGGTGCGCGCTGCGCTGCGATGCAGCAGATCGCTCAGAGTCTGACGGCGGATGATGGGATTCAGAATGGGATTCATGAGGTGTCCTCCTGTGGTTGCCGTCGCCGCGCCTGAACTGACTGTCCGGAACGATTTAGCTCTGAAATTTACCGCCGTCCAATGCCGCGATGAATTGTCGATTTTCGGCCCCTCGGATGACCTCAATTTGCGCACTTACCATAAATCTGAAAGAAGCAAGGACGCGGAAGCGTGCGGGTCTAGCCGCGGAAGAGTGGCTCGCTGCACGGCGACCATCTTGCGGTGCATGTCGCCACTATCTCAAAATAGATCTGACCGCCGAGCAGTCTCCGATCAAATATCGACGATTGGTAGATCCCCTTGACGCATAAACCCGGTCGGATAGGGTCGTCCGACAAAACTCGTCTCTTGTCCGCGGCTACCCGAGTCTTCGCTCGCCGGTCGAGAGATCGGCATGACAAGATCGCCCATTCGAGGGATCATCCAGGAGAGACGCGCATGTTGCTGAGAATATTATCGGTTGTGGCTTGTCTGCTGCTGTCTGCGGGGACCAGTTTCGCGCAGACCACCGACAAGGGCAGCAGCGATCCAATCAGGCTCGGCCTCATCCTCGACATGTCTGGCCTCTACGCCGACCTCACCGGCGCCGGCAGTGCCATGGCGGCGAAAATGGCCGTCGAGGATTTCGGCGGCATAGTTCTCGGCCGCCCAATCGAGATTCTCGTGGCTGACCATCAAAACAAGGCGGATGTCGCAGCGGCCAAAGCGCGCGAATGGTTCGACACCCAAAATGTCGTGGCGCTGATGGATGTCGCGGCCTCGTCAACGGCTTTGGCGGCGCAGGAAATCGCCAAGCAACGCAACAAGATCATCATTCTCAATGGCCCGGGTACGGCGCGGCTCACCAACGAAAATTGTGCTCCGCAGACCGTCCATTACGCCTATGACACCTATGCCCTCGGCAATGCCACGGGCCAGGCGATCACTGCCGCCGGTGGGAAATCCTGGTTCTTCCTCACGGCCGATTACACATTCGGTTCCGACCTGGAACGCGACGCCTCGGCGGCCGTAAAGGCGAGTGGCGGTACCGTGCTCGGCAGCGTTCGTCACCCGATTAACACCGCCGATTTCTCGTCCTTCCTCTTGCAGGCGCAGGCTTCGAAGGCGCAAATCATCGGCCTCGCCAATGCCGGCGGCGACACTGTGCAGGCGATCAAGCAGGCGTCCGAATTCGGCCTCACGCAATCCGGCCAGAAGCTTGCTGCGCTGCTCATGTACGACACCGACGTCCACACCCTCGGCCTCGACATTGCACAAGGGATGCTGACCACCAGCGGCTTCTATTGGGACCGCACCGATGCGACGCGCGCATTCTCGCGGCGCTATTTCGAACGAATTGGCAAGATGCCCAACATGTCGCAAGCCGGCGTCTATTCCGCGACCATGCATTATCTCGAGGCGGTCAAAGCCGCCGGTACGCTCGACACGGCGGCGGTGATGCAGAAAATGAAGGACACGCCGATCAATGATTTCTACGCGACCAACGGACACATTCGCGAAGACGGCCGCATGGTCCATGATATGTATCTCGTCGAGGCGAAGAAACCTTCCGACTCGAAATACGCCTGGGACTATTACAAGATCCTGGCGACGATTCCGGGCGACAAGGCCTTCCTGCCGCTCGAACAATCCCGCTGCCCCCTCATCAAGAAATAGGCGCTGCCTATGACGGCGGGGCGCGGCATTTCACCGTCCGTTTGTCTCGGAGACCGGTTGATGGGGGCTGAAACTTTGTCGAGCCTCCTCGCGCGCAATGTCGTGGCGGCTCCGCACGACGTCGCGGCGAGTGATGAGCGCGGCAGCCTCGATTGGATGCAATTTGCTGCTTTGTCGCAGGGCTACGCCGCGCTTCTGGCGCGCCAAGGCGTAGGTTTCGGCGACCGCGTCGCTCTGTGGCTGCCCAATTGCATCGATTATCTTGCCGTGATCTTCGCCTGCGCGCGGCTTGGAGCTCTGGCCGTGCATGTCAACACGCGGTTCAGAACCGTCGAAGTCGGTTATTTGTTGAGGCGATCCCGCGCCAGCGTCCTCGTCACGGCTTGGGGTTTCGCGCCGGTCGATTTTCCCCGGCTGCTTGGCGAGATCGCCGCGGAAGATCGCGTTGCCCTGCGATGCATCGTCGGGCGAAATGCGAGCGTGCCCGACGTGGCTGGCCTTCCCGTCGTTCCGCTGGAGCCTTGCGGGCGGATCGACGACTTCGCCTCACCCGACGCATCATGCCTCACCTTCACCACCAGCGGCACGACGAGCGCGCCGAAGCTCGTGCTGCATTCGCAGCGTTCGATCGCTGGCCACGCTTGCGATGTGGCAGCCGCACTCGCAACGGACACGGCCGGGTCCTGCTCGCTGTCGGCTATGCCGCTGTGCGGCACGTTCGGCCTCGCGTTCGCATTGGGGACTGCCGCAGGCGGCGCGCACGTCGTGCTGATGCCGCAGTTCGTCGGCCTCGAGGCCGAGGCGCTGATCCGCAGGCACGCAGTCACGCACACGTGCGGCAGCGACGACATGCTCGGGCGGATCGCCGAGGCGGCATCAGGCCGCC
>JBKQHN010000241.1:0-10652 GCA_052148755.1 Beijerinckiaceae bacterium
CCGCCTCTCCGAGGCGGCCCTTTCGGCTTGCGGATTTGTCCATTGGGCGGCTGAAAATCGCTTCACCCCGATACAACTTTCAGCTTCTTGTCGAGCACGGCGATGACGCGCGCCAAGTCTTGGCCGCGCTTGAGCACGAGTCCGGTGGCGGCAATGACGCTGTAGGTGCCTTGCTTGCGCGCCAGTTTCGGAACTTTCTCGATCCGGTAGAGGGGAAACTCGGAGGTCCGCCGGTAGATCGAAAAGACCGCCTTCTGATGGCTGAAATCAAGCGCGTAGTCGCGCCACTCGCCTTCCGCGACCTTGCGGCCATAGAGATTGAGGATTTCACGCAATTCCGGGCGATCGAAGGTGACGATCTGGGAGTTGGCGGCGGCGCAGGGAGGGGGAAATCTGGCGGGGGAGAGCGAGGCCGGTTGGATCGCTCTGGCGTCGACGAATACCGCGACGCCGCCCGCCCCGCGATGATCGTCAGTCGATTCCACTTCATTCATGTTGGTGCGCTCGTGATTTATTTGCGAGATTTATTTGGCGCCATGATTGCGCGAAGCGGCACGCGCGGCAAGCCTTAGGATGACAAATTTGCGACCATTTCCGCGGGCCGCCAAAAGCCCTGCTGTTTCTGTGAATAGCATTAAATATCAATAGCTTATCAAATATGTTTAGAGCGCCCGAAAAGCCGCCCCCAAGGTTTCGGTAAAATCACAGTTTTGCCCATTTGCGGCCCAGCGCGTGCCGCGATGGGAAGAGAAATTGTGAGGGTTGCCCAAGAGCTTGGTCACGTTCTTCCGGTTTTTGTTAGCCCCCAGCCCCCGTGGAGTCGTCATCCCAAGCATGTGTCGAAAGACTTGTGGCAACGCTGAGCCGGTGTGGAGCCTTTGCTTCCGCCGGCTCTTTTTTTTGCTCCGTGGCTTGCCGTACTCGTTTTGCCTGGCCCCGGACAAGCCCATGGGCGCCGGCTTGAATCGCTGCGGTCAAAAGCCGATATGAGCGGTGGCGCTAGAGGCGAGCCAGATACGGCAGACATTCTCAACCAGCAGAGGTGATTGATATGACGGGGGCGGAGACAAAAAGCCATTCCCACGTTTTCCAGGCTGACGTGGCGCAGCTTCTCCATCTCATGGTGCATTCGGTGTATTCCGAGCGCGATATATTTTTGCGCGAACTCATTTCCAACGGCGCGGACGCCTGTGAGAAGTTGCGCTATGAGGCGCTTGCCGATCCGGCCAAAGCCGAGGACGGCGCAAGCTTCCGCATTACCGTAGAGCTCGACAAAGAGGCCCGGACTCTGAGCGTCGCGGACAATGGCATTGGCATGTCGCATGGCGACCTCACCGATGCGCTCGGCACGATCGCCCGCTCCGGAACGCGGGCTTTCCTCGACCGCTTGGCCGCCGAAGGCAAAGATGCGGCCGGTGTGGGACAGGACTTGATCGGCCAATTCGGCATCGGCTTCTACTCCGCCTTCATGGTGGCCGATCGCGTCGATGTCGAAACCCGGCGGGCTGGCACGAACGAAGCGTTTTTATGGAGTTCCGACGGCAAGGGGAGTTTTACGATCGCGCCGCTCGCCCTCGACAGCGCGCCGTCGCGCGGCACCCGCGTCACGCTGCATTTGAATGAGGCGTCAAACCAATATCTCGAGGTCGACGAGGTCGAGCGCGTCATCCGCGAACATTCGAGCGCGGTCGCGGTGCCGATCGAAATCATTGCGGCGCCTGGTGCCGAGGCACGCCGCGTGACCGACGGTTCGGCGCTTTGGACCAAACCGAAAAACGCCATCGCCGCGGCCGATTACACCGAGTTCTACCGGGCATTTTCGGGCCAGTACGATGAGCCGGCGCTCACCGTCCATTGGCGCGCCGAAGGCCGGCACGAATATACGGTCCTCGCCTTCGTGCCGGGTTCGCGTCCCTTTGATCTTTTCGATCCGGGACGCACGGGGCGCAGCAAGCTTTATGTTCGCCATGTGCTGATCTCGCAAGACATCGAGATCTTGCCTAGGTGGCTGCGTTTCGTTCGCGTCCTCGTCGATTCAGCCGATCTGCCGCTCAACGTGTCGCGCGAAATGATTCAGGAGAGCAGCGTTCTCGCCGCGATCAAACGGGCCGTGACCAATCGCCTGGTGCAGGAGCTGAGCAAGCTTGCTGAGGACACTCCGGAAGCTTTCGTCAAAGTCTGGGAGCATTTCGGACCCGTCCTCAAAGAAGGCCTTTATGAAGATCCGGAACGCCGCGACGCGATCTTCAAGCTGGCGCGTTTCGCGACATCGACGCATCCGGAGGGCAAGCGCACACTCGCAGATTATGTCGCAGCGCTGCGGCCCAACCAGACCGCCGTCTATTACCTCTTGGGCGATGATCTGAAACGGCTCGCAGCGAGCCCGCAACTCGAGGGTTTCCGAGCCCGCGGCATCGAAGTTTTGCTGCTCCCCGATCCGATCGATGCTTTCTGGGTGTCGACGGCGGTCGGCTTTGAGGGCAAGCCCTTCAAATCGGTGACGCAGGGAGCCGCCGACATTAAATCCATTGCGCTCGAGGACGCGGCGCAGGTGGCGTCCGAAGCGCCCTCCTCAGCTGCTCTTGCGACACTGTTTGCCTCGATGAAGCAAGTGCTCGACGAGGCCGTCGCGGATGTGCGCGCCTCCGATCGCTTGTCGGAGAGCGTCGCCTGCCTCGTGGCGGCGGATCATGGCTTGGACCGGCGGCTCGAACGCATGCTGGCAGAACACGGCCAATTGGGAACGGCGTCCAAACCGGTACTCGAAATCAACCCGACGCACCCGCTCGTCGCGAAACTGGCGCCGTTGGTGGGCCATTCGGACAAAGATGCATTCGCCGATATGATATGGCTCATCTTCGACGAGGCGCGGTTGATGGACGGAGAAAAGCCGGCCGACGCGGCGGGCTTTGCAACGCGTCTCACGCGGGTCCTGCTGAAAGCCGCCACACAGACATCTTCATGATCGAGGTCGCCAAGCCTATCTTCGCAGAAACTCTTTCGCGCCAGACAGCGCAGCGTCGGCTCACGGCGGCCTTTGCGGCCGCGGGGCTCGAGACTGCCGAGCTTGATGCGCGGCTGATTCTCTGCGCGGCCTTGGCGATTGATCACGTCAGCCTCGTACGCGATCCGGATCTTTGTATCGGCGCAAGCGCCGCGGCGCTTGCAGCACTTTGCGCGCGCCGCCTCGAGCACGAGCCGGTCTCGCATATTTTAGGGCGGCGGGAGTTCTGGGGTCTCGAATTCGAGGTCAATCGGGCGGTGCTCGATCCGCGCCCCGACACAGAGACATTGATCGAGGCGGCCCTCGACCTGATGCGGGAACGGCGCCAAGAGACTTTGCGCCTGCTCGATCTCGGCACAGGATCCGGCGCCATATTGGCGGCGCTCTTGTCGGTTTTTCCGAATGCGACGGGCCTTGGTGTCGAGATTTCGGCCGCCGCCGCCGCCACCGCCAAAGCCAATCTCGCCCGCCTCGGCCTCGGCACGCGCGGATTCGTCACTTGCGGCGATTGGGCGGCAGCCTTACGCGGGCCTTTTGATCTCGTGGTCGCGAACCCACCCTATATCGAGCGGCGCCGTATCGCCGATCTTGCGACGGAAGTACGTGCTTATGAGCCGCACATTGCGCTCGATGGCGGCGAGGACGGGCTGGCTGCCTATCGCGTCTTGGCGCCGGCCGTTGCGGGCCTCCTCGCGCCAAAAGCCTGCGTCGCATTCGAATGTGGCGCTGGGCAGAGTCACGCCGTCATTGCGCTTCTCGAATCGGCCGGGCTTGTCTCACTTGGCGCGCGCCATGACCTTGCCGGGCGGGAGCGAATCGTTACGGCGTGCTCCTCAGTTTGACAGTTTTAGATCAACCGCGGTGGAGATTTCCGAATGGCGGACATATCTCGCCATGCCAGGCTAAAACCGAGTTAACTGCAAGATGGATAAACGAAATTTAGCTTGTTGAAACAATTCGTTAAGTGGTAAATCTGCCACAGACCAGCTCCTCCATGGAAATATTTCGGAAAAGCTCTTGGCGTTTTCCGTGAAAGCGACTAGTTTCCGGCCATGCAGAGTGCCTTTTGTGGCTAGAGTACCGCTGCAGCGGCGTTGAGATCCTCCTTCCTTTCTTTGGATATGCAGACAGGACAAGAGTGATTTCCGTCGATATGGGCTTCCTGGCGCCATGAGCTGGGAGTGCTTAGCGCGGTAAACGGTAAAGCCCGAGCGCTTGAGGCCTCAGTAATCGACGACCGTTTGGAAGTTGCCGCGGCTTGGCCGCTTAGCACCAGTCACCGGCTGGAGAAACGTTACCAGCTTATCTTTCGCGCCTGAAAGACAGACGACGCGCCGATCCGGCTCTGCCCGAGATCGCGGTACGGCAGATTGCACTGACGATGCGACGCAAGGAATATCAATGAGACCAAGTCAGAATAAGCGTATGCGCGGGCGTAACAACACCCGCAAAGGGCCGAACCCACTTTCGCGTACATACGAATCCAACGGCCCAGACGTGAAAATAAGGGGCACGGCACATCACGTCGGCGAGAAATACCTGCAATTGGCACGCGATGCGCAATCGAGCGGCGATCCGGTGATGGCCGAAAGTTATCTGCAGCATGCCGAACATTATTTCCGCCTGATAGCGGCGGCTCAACAAGCTCAGCAGGCGGCTTTCAGCTTCAATCGCCAACCCGGTGAGGCGGAGCCGGAGGAAATTGAAGAGGACGACGATTTCAACCCCATCCACGACCGCTTTGCCTCGCCCATAGAACGTGTCCCGCCACCAGCTCAACAGCCCTTCCCTTCGCAACACCCCCCGCGGCTCAATTTGCCCGAACGCGAGCGACCGATTTACACCAATGGCGAACGGCCGAACTACGAGCGGCAAGAGCGCAATCCGGAGCGCAACAATCGGCAAGAGCGCAATCCGGAGCGCAACTTTGAGCGGCCCGCGCCCGAACGCGGCGCCGGGGAACGTCCCTATCAGGAAAAGCGTCATCAATCCCGCGACGGCGACGGGCGCAACTCGCCCGGCGGGCGCAGTGGCCGTGACTTTCGTCAGGACTATCGCCAAGAGGGCCGACTGGATCGCAGCGAAGCTCATGTACCGGCGGTAGAGCTCGAAAGCCCCGGGCATCTGCCAGCCTTCATTACGGCACCCGTGCGGCTGCAGCCGGAAGCCCATGTCGGCAGCACGCAAGACGAAGGCATGGCCGCGAACCTGATCGAACGGTCCGATGCCGAGAGGGAAGCGACAGGGTTCCATCTGCGGCCGCGCCGCCGCCGCCGGCCCAAGTTGGAAATCGGGATTGGTGGCGAGGCCGGCGAGACGACTGCGGCAAATGATCCGATCGAAGATTGATCCGCCGATCCCCGCTGGCTTCGACAATTCGCTAGCGGTCTCGGCAGACCTTTTCAGGCATCGAAGAGCCGGAGCCGGATGACTTGTCCTGGAATCATCATCCCGCTCTAAGTTTTTGTTTTGACACGCGTCCGAACGCAAAATCGGTTTCCGTTTTTATTCCATACGCCGTGGAGCGCTCGGCGCCGGAGTTGAGCCTCGGCCCTCCCGTGTGATGCGGGCGCCGGCGCTGTTTTGAGCGAACAAAAAACGGAGCTTGTTCAACTTCACAGGTCTCGCCACTTCCGCTCCGCATCTTGCCTCCCTACATTTCACACACAAGGCTGCCGTCTGGGGCCGGGTTGTGATTTTGCCGCGCTTTCGCCGCCTCGGGGCATGGCGCGGGCGAGGAGGGTCAAAATGAATTTTGAGAAATATACCGAGCGGGCGCGCGGTTTCATTCAGAGCGCACAATCCCTGGCCATCCGCGAAGGGCATCAGCAATTCACGCCCGAACATCTGTTGAAAGTCCTGTTGGACGATGAGGAAGGTCTCGCGGCGGGTCTGATAGACAGAGCCGGCGGCCGCTCTCGGGATGCGCTGACCCAAACGGAATTGGCGCTTTCCAAATTGCCGAAAGTGCAGGGTGCGGGCGCCGGGCAGCTTTATCTTGCGCCGACGACCGCGCGGATCTTCGACAATGCGGAAAAAGTCGCGCAGAAGGCGGGCGATTCTTACGTCACTGTGGAGCGTCTTCTTCTCGCGCTCGCGATGGAAAAGAGCTCCGAAGCCGGCAAAATCCTCGAACGCGCCGGCGTGACGCCGCAGAGCCTGAACTCGGCCATCGAGGCCTTGCGTAAAGGCCGGACCGCGGATAATGCGACCGCGGAAAACGCTTACGACGCTTTGAAGAAATATTCACGCGATCTCACCGAAGCGGCACGCAGCGGCAAGCTCGATCCGGTGATCGGCCGCGACGAAGAGATCCGCCGCACCATCCAGGTTCTTTCACGCCGAACGAAAAACAATCCCGTCCTCATCGGCGAACCAGGCGTCGGAAAAACCGCGATCGTCGAGGGCCTTGCCTTGCGCATCGTCAATGGCGACGTGCCGGAAAGCTTGCGCGACAAGAAGCTGCTCGCGCTCGACATGGGCTCTCTGATCGCCGGCGCAAAATATCGCGGCGAATTCGAAGAACGGCTGAAGGCCGTCCTCAACGAAGTCACCGCGGCCGAAGGCGGCATAATCCTGTTCATCGACGAAATGCACACGCTCGTCGGCGCCGGCAAGGGCGAGGGCGCGATGGATGCGTCGAACCTCCTGAAGCCCGCTTTGGCACGCGGCGAATTGCATTGCATCGGCGCGACGACACTCGACGAATATCGCAAGCACGTCGAAAAGGACGCAGCGCTGGCACGACGGTTCCAACCGGTTTTCGTGTCCGAGCCGAACGTCGAGGACACGATTTCGATTCTGCGCGGCCTCAAGGAAAAATATGAGCTGCATCATGGCGTGAAGATCACCGATTCGGCGATCGTGGCGGCCGCGACTCTGTCGAACCGCTATATTGCCGATCGGTTTCTGCCCGATAAAGCGATCGACCTCATCGATGAGGCGGCTTCGCGCCTGCGCATGCAGGTCGATTCGAAACCTGAAGAGCTCGACGAGATTGATCGCCGCGTCGTGCAGTTGAGGATCGAGCAGGAAGCTTTGAAGAGAGAGACGGATCAAGCCTCGAAGGATCGGCTTGTGAAGCTCGAAGCCGAACTTGCCGACTGGGAAGAAAAATCAAAGGCGTTGACGGGGCGCTGGAGGGCCGAAAAAGACCGGCTCGGCTCGACGCAAAAGCTGCAGGAGCAGCTCGACGCGGCGCGCAACGAACTCGCGATCGTGCAGCGCCGCGGCGAATATCAGCGAGCGGGCGAACTGGCCTATAGCATCATCCCCGATCTCGAAAAGAAGCTGGCGGCCACTGAAGCCAAACATCCCGAGGCCCTCGTCGAAGAAGCCGTGACAGCCGATCATGTGGCGCAGGTCGTCTCCCGCTGGACCGGCATTCCCGTCGACAAAATGCTCGAGGGCGAGCGCGACAAACTGCTTAAAATGGATGAAGTGCTCTCGAAACGGGTCGTCGGACAGGCCGAAGCCGTGGCGGCGGTCTCGACAGCGGTGCGACGGGCTCGCGCCGGCCTGCAGGATCCCAACCGGCCAATCGGCTCGTTCATGTTCCTCGGCCCGACGGGCGTCGGCAAGACCGAACTCACCAAGGCGCTCGCGGCGTTCCTATTCGACGACGAGACGGCGCTCGTGCGCATCGACATGTCCGAATATATGGAAAAACATTCGGTTGCACGGCTCATCGGTGCGCCTCCGGGTTATGTCGGCTATGAGGAGGGCGGCGCGCTGACGGAAGCCGTGCGCCGGCGCCCCTATCAAGTCATCCTGTTTGACGAAATCGAAAAGGCGCATCCCGACGTCTTCAACGTGCTCTTGCAGGTTCTCGATGACGGAAGGCTTACCGACGGGCAGGGCCGGACAGTCGATTTCCGCAACGTGCTCATCATCATGACGTCGAACATCGGCGCCGAATATCTCGTGGCGCAGAAAGAGGGCGAGTTGAGCGCCGCCGTGGAGGGCCAAGTGATGAGCCTGGTGCGGGCGCATTTCCGGCCGGAATTCTTGAATCGGATCGACGAAATCGTCCTGTTTCATCGGCTGCGTCGCGAGGATATGGGAGCCATCGTCGACATTCAGATGGGCCGCCTGGCGCGGCTTCTGGAGGATCGCAAGATCACGCTCGAGCTGACGCCGCAAGCGCGCGCCTGGCTCGCCGACAAGGGCTATGATCCGGCCTATGGCGCAAGGCCCTTGAAACGGGTGATCCAGAAGAACGTCCAGGATAGCTTGGCCGAAGAGATCTTGGCGGGCGAAATTCATGATGGTGAGCAGGTGCAGATCGAAACCGGCGGCGCAGGGCTGGTGATCCGCGCACGTCCCGCAGCAGGGGAAGCGGAGCGCAAGGCGAAGGTGGTCAATTTCCCGAAAGGAGCTTGACCTCCACAACCTCCCGCCCCAACACATCGGCCCTGCAAGCTGCAGTTTGGCCCGGAAAAGTCGGCACTTTTCCGGGCCTTTGTTCGGGCACCCGCTGGCGCCTCCTGCCGCGCCGCGCCACAGCGGCTCGAGGAGGCGCCGAAAGCGCCTAAATCAGCCTCGCGGCTTTGGAAAACCCGCCGCGGAATCATGAAATTCCAGCCAAAATGTATTATATATCCTCTATAATGAATCAGCCTCGCCAAGTGTCGCCAAACGTCGAGCGCGTACAAAGAAATGGACCCCCGTTTCGCGGCGAAGTCCGCAGTGACCTGCCGAACGAGCCCTGTTTTTCATCGATCGGACGGATACATGCGATCGGAGCCGCGCGCGTGTAGCGGCGCTAGAGCATGTCCCGGAAAAGTGGCCCCACTTTTCCGACAAGGACATGCTCCAACTTTTTGAATTCGCGCGTATTCTTGATTGATCGGGTGATTCCACCCGATCGGAATACGCGCTAACGGAAGGCTCCTATCGATCAGCTGGTTCACAACACTTGCGAGCAAAGAATCGCGACGGAACAAAGGTTCGGAGTTCGCCAACCCCGCCATTACGGAGAGCATGTAGCACGATGGGAATACCCACATTGCCGGAAGCCGATCCTTCGGTGCAGGAATCGCTGTCCTACGGTGCCGACTCGATCAAAGTTCTGCGCGGCTTGGATGCCGTCCGCAAGCGCCCCGGCATGTATATAGGCGATACGGATGATGGGTCCGGCCTTCACCACATGGTCTACGAAGTCGTCGACAATGCGATCGACGAAGCGCTTGCCGGCTATGCGACGAAGGTATCGGTGACGCTCAACTCCGATGGTTCCGTGACGGTTACCGATGATGGACGCGGCATACCGACCGATATTCATTCCGAGGAGGGCGTGTCGGCTGCCGAAGTCATCATGACGCAGCTTCATGCCGGCGGAAAATTCGACCAGAATTCCTACAAAGTTTCAGGCGGCCTGCATGGCGTCGGCGTTTCCGTCGTCAATGCGCTGTCGACATGGCTCAAACTGCGGATCTGGCGAGACGGCAAGCAACACGAGATCATGTTCAAGAACGGCGACGTGGTCTCGCCGCTCGTCGTGACGGGGCCGGCTCCGATCGAGGACGGTAAGGCGAAGCGGGGAACGGAAGTCTGCTTCATGCCGTCGACCGGCGAGGAAAAGAGCACTGCGATATTCCAGAAAGTTATCGATTTCGATTATGCGATCATCGAACGCCGCTTGCGCGAGCTCGCGTTCTTGAATTCCGGCGTGCACATCCTTTTGAAGGACGCGCGCGGTGCGGAAGTCAAACAGGAAGACTTGTACTACGAAGGCGGGCTCGAGGCGTTCGTCCGCTACCTCGACAGGGCAAAGACGCCGCTGATTTCGGCGCCCATCATGATGCGCGGCGAGCGCGACAACATAAATGTCGAAGTGGCACTTTGGTGGAACGATTCCTACCACGAGCATGTGCTCGCTTTCACCAACAATATTCCGCAGCGTGACGGCGGCACCCATCTCGCCGGCCTGCGCGGCGGCTTGACGCGGCAGGTCACCAGCTATGCCGAGCGGTCCGGCCTCAGCAAGCGCGAGAAGGTGGATCTCACCGGCGATGATTGCCGCGAAGGCCTGAGCTGCGTCCTATCGGTGAAGGTGCCCGATCCGAAATTTTCGTCGCAGACGAAGGACAAGCTCGTGTCCTCGGAAGTGAGGCCGGCAGTCGAGGGTATCGTCAACGAAATGCTCGATCACTGGTTCGAAGAGCATCCGCATGACGCCAAAATCATCGTCGGCAAGGTAATCGAAGCCGCCCAAGCCCGCGAAGCCGCCCGCAAGGCGCGCGAACTGACGCGGCGCAAGGGCGCCTTGGACGTCGCCAATCTGCCCGGCAAACTCGCCGATTGCCAGGAGCGCGATCCCGCCAAATCCGAGCTCTTCCTTGTCGAGGGTGATTCCGCGGGCGGCTCGGCGAAACAGGGCCGCAACCGCGAATACCAAGCCGTACTGCCGTTGCGTGGCAAAATTCTCAACGTCGAGCGTGCCCGATTCGACAAAATGCTGTCGAGCCAGGAGATCGGCACGCTTATAACGGCGCTTGGAACGGGCATCGGCCGCGACGACTTCGATCTTTCGAAGCTGCGTTACCACCGCATCATCATTATGACGGACGCGGACGTGGACGGCGCGCATATCCGCACGCTTTTGCTCACCTTTTTCTACCGGCAGATGCCGGCGCTGATCGAAAAC
>JBKQHN010000242.1:0-27098 GCA_052148755.1 Beijerinckiaceae bacterium
CTTCGAAGGCCTGTTTCAAGGGCGGCCATTTTTCCAGGGCTTCTTGAACCCGGTTCTCGCCGAACACCCGCTCGCCCGCCGCGAGCACCGGATCGATGGCAGCGGCCGCAAAGCTCTTCGAGACGCAGACGAGCGTCACGTCTTTTGGATCGCGGCCGCAATCCTTCGCCGCTTGGGCGATGCGGTGGCGGACGTCGGAAAGAGCGGGAGGGGTGACAGACAATGGACAGGTTCCAGTTTCGCATAAGCTTCGCAGGCTCATCAATTCACCCGCCGTGGATAACATCAAAATTGCAGCAAAGACCGGATGAATTTCACGAGGAAATCCGTTTGCTCACTAGGTGCCTCAGCGTCACCGCGATCGACTGATTCGGTTTGAGAAGGAGTAGTTTCGATGTCTAGCACCCTCAGTATTTTGAGAAATGCCAATCGCATTATTCGCGATCAGCTCGACGCTGCCGACGAGCGCGTCAGGGCCAAAGAGACGGAAGCCCGCCAAATGCTCGACGATTGCGTCAGCAGGCGCGAAAACATTAAGCGCAAGCGTGAACTCATCCAAGAGATCGAACGCGTGCACCTCGAATCTCTCGCCGAGATCGAGGACATTGAATCTTTCGTCGGCGAACCGCTGCAACGCGCCGGCGCCGATGCAACAGTGCCCGCGCTCTTCGGCGGCAACCGCTTGGCGTTCGCCGTCGTCAAGGCGAGCCAGACCGCCACTTATATGAAGCGGTGATTGTGCCGCCCTCTTGGAGGTGGCCAGCATCGGCCCACTCGAGAGCGGATGACGCCCGACACATACGCTGAGGCGCCTACATATGCCCCCGTTGGAGGCCGGAACAATCCGGCAACATTGAGCAAGCGAGCCGTGCTTTCGATGTTGCGCAGCCCGCCTCCAGTGTGGCAAATCCCGGCTCGATGCGCGCCTTTCATCCTGCACTCCCCATCGACGACGTCTTGCCGCGCATCAGCAATTCGCTTGCCACCCATTCGAGCGTGGTTCTCGTGGCTCCTACGGGCGCCGGCAAGACCACTCGGGTGCCGCTTGCCCTGCTGGACGAGCCTTGGGCGCAGGCGGGCAAGATCATCCTGCTCGAACCCCGCCGGCTGGCGGCACGCGCTGCCGCGGATCGGATGGCGGCGACGCTGGGTGAAACTCTCGGCGAAACGATTGGCCTTCGCGTCCGCTTGATGTCGCGTGTTTCGGCGAAGACGCGCATCGAAGTCGTCACGGAGGGCGTGCTCGCCCGCATGATTCTCGATGATCCGGGCCTCGAAGGTGTCGCGGCGGTCTTGTTCGACGAATTCCACGAAAGATCGCTTGATGCCGATTTCGGCCTGGCGCTTGCCCTCGATGTACAAGCCAACCTGCGCAGCGATTTGCGCATCCTCGTCATGTCGGCAACGCTCGACGGCGCACGCGTGGCAAGCCTGCTCGGCGCGGATGTTCCGCTGATCGAGTCGCAGGGGAGGGCCTTTCCCGTCGAAACCTTTTATCTCGGCCGCGATCCGCGCGAGCCGATCGAAGCCGCGGTTTCGCGGGCAGTCTTGCAGGCGCTGGCTGCCGAACGCGGCTCTCTTCTTGTTTTCCTGCCGGGCCAGGCGGAAATCATGCGGGTCGCCGATTTGCTGGCGGCTAAGGTCGCGGACAAGACGGTCGAGATCGCGCCGCTCTATGCGGCGCTGGAGCGCAGTGCTCAAGACAAGGCGGTCTCGCCGAGCCTACCGGGCAAGCGCAGAATCGTGCTCGCGACATCGATTGCCGAAACCTCGCTGACGATCGAAGGGGTCAGGATCATCATCGACTCCGGCCTGTCGCGGCGCCCCCGTTTCGAGCCCGATCTCGGCTTGACACGGCTCGAGACCGTCAGGGTGTCGCGCGCCGCCGCCGAACAACGGCGTGGCCGCGCCGGGCGGACCGAACCGGGCATCTGTTATCGACTGTGGGAGCAGGCTGCGACCGGCGCGCTCGAACCCTTTGCGCCGCCCGAAATCGTCAATGCGGACCTATCGAATCTGCTGCTCGACTGCATTGCTTGGGGCGCGCGTGAACCGCAACGCGACCTCTTCTGGCTCGATCCGCCGCCGCCGCCGGCGCTCACTGAGGCCCGCGCTCTGCTGGTGGTGCTGGGCGCGCTCGATGCGCAAGGCGGATTGACGCAGACCGGCCGGCGCATGCGGCGCCTCGCTCTGCCGCCGCGGCTCGCCCGGATGATCATCGCGGCGCCCGAGGAAGAAGCCGAACTCGCCGCCGAAATTGCCGTGCTGCTGGTCGAACGCGGCCTCGGCGGCGAGGGTGCCGATCTCACTCAGCGGCTCGAGCGGTTTCGCCGCGATCGTTCACAGCGTGCCGAAGATGCGCGTCGATTGGTCCGCACATTCGTCAAAGATGCAGGGGTACGTGGCGCGAGAATGCATCTCGATCCCAAGCTCTGCGGCCGCCATCTCGCCTTGGCCTTTCCCGACCGCATTGCCAAAGCGCGCCGAAAACCGGGGGAGTTTTTGCTGGCCAATGGCCGCGCCGCATACGTCGAGGCGCATGATGTGCTGGCGCGTGAAGCTTTTCTCAGCATAGGCGAGATCGCCGGCCGTGCCGCCGCGGCACGCATTCTTCTGGCGGCGCCGGTGAGCCTCGAAGACATTGAAGCGGTGGCTGGCGGCGACATAGCCGCCATTGACGATGTGAGTTTCGATGCCGAGCGGGGGCAAGTGCGGGCGCGACGGCAGAGAAGGCTCGGTGCGCTCATCCTCGCCGAGCAGAATTTGAGCGCCGCGGCCGTGCCCGAAACCGCGGTCATCCTTGCCGAAGGCCTGGCGAAATCAGGTTTCAACCGCCTGCCATGGACGAAGGCGCTGACGCAATGGCGGGACCGTATTCTCTTCCTGCGTGCGGCCGAAGATGATGCGGCTTGGCCCGACCTTTCGGATGAGGCCTTGCGTGCAAGTGCCGCTGCTTGGCTCTCGCCTTTTCTGCAAGGCAAGACGAGCCTCGCCGAGATCACATCCGACGATCTCGACGCGGCGCTGAAGGCTCTCGTGTCCTGGGATTTGCAGCGCCGGCTCGAGGCCGAGGCGCCGACGCATTTCGAAACGCCGGCCGGCTCGCGCGTCGCGCTCGATTATGGTGCCGAAGGTGGCCCGCTCTTGTCCGTACGCGTGCAGGAGCTTTACGGGCTTTGTGAACATCCTGCGATCGCCAAGGGCAAGGCAGCGCTGACTTTGGAGTTGCTTTCGCCGGCGCAGCGGCCGATCCAGATTACCCGCGATCTGCCGGGTTTCTGGCGCGGCTCATGGGCGATGGTGAAGACCGAAATGAAAGGCCGCTATCCGCGCCATGTCTGGCCCGACGATCCGGCCAATGCCCAGCCGACGACGCGGGCGAAGCCAAGGGGGACGTGAGGCGGATAGTGTGAGCGGTGTGGGTGCAAATCCTTCCCCTTTCAGGGGAAGGTGGTCGGCGAAGCCTACCGGATGGGGTGAGCCTCTTCTTATCTCCAGACCCCACCCGGCCGCTGCGCGGCCACCCTCCCCTTTGAAAAAAGGGAGGGATTCGCGGCTGCGGGATAGAGCATTTTTATTTCCGCATGTCGCCTCATGACAGCCGCGCTAATAGCGAAATATAGCCCGAACATTATATAGCTCTTACGCTATATTACGCACACCTCGCAGATTTGAAAAAGGGCAAACGACCATGACCACGCTACGCGAAAAGATGGCTTCCCTTCCTGCCGGACGGCGGAAGAAAGTTGAAGCGCGCGCAGCCGAACTCATTGCGCAGGAAATGACACTTCGCGATCTGCGCAAAGCCCTCGAGCTTACTCAAGAGCAATTGGCACGCACTTTGAACGTGAATCAGGCCAGCGTTTCGACGATGGAGAAGCGAACCGACGTCTTGCTTTCGACCCTTCGCAGTTACGTGGAAGCCATGGGTGGCGAACTGGATATTGTCGCAAGATTTCCCAACCGGCAACCGATCGTGATCCGCGGCTTCGAGCATTTGGAGATAGGATAATACCACATCTCTGTGGTGAGAACTCATGCTGGGCGCCGTCATTGCGAGCCGTAGGCGACGCAATCCAGACTCACAACGACTGGATTGCTTCCCGCTTCGCAAGCTCGCGGTCGCAATGACGGCTCCTCATCTGATACCATAAAATGACAGGCCGTCAGTTCGCGGCCGCGTCATTCGCGCGCCCTGTCATTCCCGCGAAAGCGTTACAGGATGCACACGCATCCTTCCCTATCATAGAGTGGAAAGATACCAAGGTTGGGCGCGCCCTTCTCCCGCTTGCGGGAGAAGGTGCCGAGCGAATGCGAGGCGGATGAGGGATGGTTGCAGGCTTAAGAGATCCCTCATCCGTCGGGCTCCGCCTGCCACCTTCTCCCGCAAGCGGGAGAAGGACCGCGCTGAAGCATCGCTATTGCTTGATTTGAGCCCCCTACTCCAGCCGCACCACCACGCTGTCGGACGCGCCCTTCGCGTCGATGACGGAGACGCGGGCAAAGCCTGCCCCGTCCGGTGCCCAGGTCGATTGCCGGCGTAACTCCGGCTCGCTCACTGGGGCACCATTGATGATCCAGGTCAGCGGCGGCACGCCGCCTTGCGCTTTCAAGGCGAGTGCAGTGTGAGCATCTTGCGAGTCAGAGAGTCCGAGATCGATGCGCGCGCCGTCCGGCGGATAAACGATTTTGAGTTCCGCCGTGTTGGTCGCGCTGAGGATTTTCGGCGTATCCTTGCGCAAATGCCGCAAAGGCGGCGGCAAACTCGCGGTGCGGGCAATGAGCGCGTCGCGCGGGCGCGCGATCGGCTCGTAGCTGCTGCCGATGCGGGCAAAGGCGTCGAACAGAATGGGAGCCGCGACGGCACGGCCGACAAGGCCGGGCACGGCACCATTGTCCGGCCGGCCGACCCAGACGGCGATCGTGTGCGCCTTGTCGAAGCCCACCGCGAGCGCGTCGCGAAAGCCGTAAGACGTTCCGGTTTTATAGGCGAGCCGGCCGGCTGGCGCATTTTCGGGCGGCGGCGCACCGCGCAGAATATCCGCGATGTACCATGCCGCGACCGGCTCCGTGATGCGGTGCCAATCGGCCTGCGGTGTTTGCGCCTCCCGCATGCGTTCGTGGATCGGCGGAACGCTGCCGCCGCGCGCCAGCCCCGCATAGAGCTTGGCCAAATCCCTGAGTTTTATGCCGAGCCCGCCGAGCCCGATGGCAAGGCCGGGAGGCGCATCCTTCGACAGCACGACTTCGGCGCCGGCATTATGCAGGCGCGCCAGAAAATGCGACGGCCCGACAAGATCGAGGAGTTCGATGGCGGGAAGGTTCAAGGACATCTGCAGCGCATGCCGCGCCGTAACCGTGCCTTCGTAACCGAGATTGAAATTTTCCGGCGCATAAGTTCCGTAGCGCTTCGGCCGGTCGTCGACGATCGTTTCGGGATGCGCAAGCCCATTCTCAAACGCCAGCGCGTAGATGAAGGGTTTGAGGGCCGAGCCCGGCGAGCGCAGAATCTGAGTCATGTCGATCGCGCCGGATCGCGGCGCCGAAAAATAATCCGCGGCGCCGACATGGGCGCGGATCTCGCCGCTCGCATTGTCGATGACGAGGATCGCGGCCGATATTTTTGGCCCGACGCGCTCGGCACCCTCGCGGGCGAGCTGTTCGAGTGAAACCTGCCATTTGGCGTCGAGCGTCAGGCGATGCACGCGCATGTCCGGAAACTCGCGCAAGGCGGCTTCGGCGGCATGCGGGGCGAGCATAGGAAACGGCCGGCGGTATTGCGGAACCGGTTCTTGTTTCGCAAAATCGCGCTCTGCCGCGCTGATGATGCCGCGGGCGAAGACACGGTCGATGACCTTGTCGCGTGCCGCCCGCGCGGCGTTCGGGAATCTGTCGGGCCTTCGCGCTTCAGGCGCCTGCGGCAAAGCGACGAGAAGAGCGGCTTCGGCGATCGAAAGCCGCTTCGGCTCCTTGCCGAAATAAGCCAGGCTCGCGGCGCGAATGCCCTCGATATTTCCGCCGTAGGGGGCAAGGCCGAAATAGAAATCGAGGATGGTCGACTTAGCGAACTCGGCTTCGATCTCGTGTGCTCTGACGAGCTGGTGCAGCTTGGCTGCGAGCGAGCGTTCCTCGCGTGGTTCGAGCAGGCGGGCGACCTGCATCGTCAAAGTGGAGCCACCCGAAACGACATGACCAGATGTCGCCCATTGCCAGGCTGCGCGCGCGAGCGCAGCATAGTCGACGCCCTTATGGGTCGCGAAGCGATGATCCTCATAGGCGAGCAGCATCGAAACCAGACGCGGATCGGGCTCGGTTGACTTGACCGGCAGGCGCCAGCGCCCGTCCGCCATGGTGAAAGCCCGCAGAAGCCGGCCGTGCCGATCGACGACGACGGCCGAGCTGCGGCCGGTCTCGGACACATCAAGGGGGCCGAGAGCCGACACATAGTGATTCCACGCCGCGGGTATGGCGAGGCTGAAAAATGCGGTCGCCGCAGCGACGATGGCGATGCTGCGGCGCCCGTTCATTTCGCTTCCGTCACGTCGATCGAGCCGTAGGCGTTTCGGCCGAACCTTTCCGGCCGATACATGTCTTCGACCGTCGCCGGTGGCAGAACATAATGGCCGGGCGTCACCGCACGCACGACATAGGCGAGCGAGAAGATCGCCTTGTCCTGGCCAGTGCGGTCGAAGGCGGCCGTAAAGCGATCGTCGCGATATTCCATAAAATTCGGCTCGACTGATTTCTTCAGCCAGGCAAGGTCCTCGACAGAACCGCCTTCGAAGAGATTGGGGTTGTCGATTTCGAGGCCGGCCGGCAATGGATCGTTCAGCAAAAGCCGTGCATAGGCGGCCTCCGTCTCGGTGACTGTCAAGGCGACGATGAAACGGTCATTTTGCTTGATCGTCGCCGTCGGGTCGATCTTTTTGCCGGCGAGCGTGTAATAGGCACGTTCGACCCGATAGCCGTGTTGCGCTGCAGGTTCAGGAGTGAAGGGATTGCCGGCGACCGTCAGCACGATACGCGTCGGGCTTTGCCCGGCATTGCTGATCGTAGTCTTCTTGCCTTCGAGCGCTTGCGCTTTCCACGTCCGGTAATAGGCGCCGTTGCGCGGAACGCCATCAACACTGAGCACCAGCGAATCGGATCTTTTGGCAAGCGCCTCCGCTGCGAGCACCATCCAAGTGTTTTCTTGCGTACTCGTATAGGACGCCGCGGCGCGGGCCGCTTCGACCACATCGACGGCACGGCTGATTTCGCCGGGGGCGACGCCCGATTCGGCTGCGAGCGCCAAGAACCCGGCGCCGTCGCGCAGCCGCGAGCCATAGTCAGGCCGCGAATAGGGCTTGTCGGAGAAGGTTGCTAAGACAGCACCTGCCGACTCGAAGGCCTTTTCCGCGCGGCCGCGATCGCCGAGCAGGGCCAGGGCGGCGCCGAGCTGCGCCCGGGCGAGCGGACTGTCGAATGAGCCGATCTGCGTGTCGGAAAGATAGCGCAGGTCGCCCATCACCGGCCGGCCGTTGCGTGCCAAGACATAGGCGGCATAGGCAAGCGAGGCGCCCTGACCGGCTTCGACCTCGCTCGCATTGGCGACATGGTTGCGCAGCCGTTCCAGGGCGAGATCGAAGGCTTTCTGCGGCACGGCGAAACCGTTCTCGCGGGCTCGCGTCAGGAAATCCGTGACGAAGGCGTGCAGCCACATGTCGTCGGCGCTGTCCGCCGACCAGAGGCCGAAGGCGCCGTTCGAATCCTGCCGGGTCATCAAGCGGTCGATCGTCGCCTTGACGCGGTCGGCGATGCTCGTATCGATCGCCAGGGCTTCGAGATTGGCGAGCTTGTTGACATAGAGCAGCGGCATGGCACGGCTGACGAGCTGTTCGGAGCAGCCGTAGGGATAGCGGTCGAGCGAATGCAACAGCGCAGCCACGTCGATTCCCGACAGTGCCGAGACCGCGACCGACACACGGCCGGTGCCTGGCAGATACTCGGCGAGAAGATCTTCCGAGATCGTGAGGCTCTCGCCGGGCGCCAAGACGCGCACGGTGCGCCGGAAAAGGTCCGAGGTGCCCGGCTCTATATTGACCGAAAAACTCTGCTTGGCCTCAAGCCCGGGTCCGGTCAGTTTCACGTCGAGGCTCGCCGTGCCGACGCCCGCCGCGGCAAGCGGGATAATCAGCGTGGAGCGCGCACCGGCGGCAAGCTTGATCTTGCCGTGCAGCGCATCGGCCGCGATCGAGACCGGGCCATGCACATCGACGTCGAAGACATAGTCGCCGCTCTGCCCCTCGACGTTATCGATGTCAAGATGCAGCCGCGAACGATCGCCGAGTGCAAGAAAGCGCGGCAAAGTGGCCTGAACGACGACGGGGTCGCGCACGATCACATCCGCACTCGTGCTTCCAACTTTGGTCTTGGTCCAGGCGACAGCCATCAGCCGCACGCTGCCGTTGAATGCGGGAAGATCGAACGTCACGACGGCTTTGCCGTCGGCGCCGACGCTCACGATCCCGGAAAACAGCGCTAAAGGCTGTTGCGTCGGGCGATTGCCTTCGATGCCGGCCATGCTGTCGCCACCGGAGCGGATTTCGCCGCGCGTGCCTTGCATGCCGTCGATCAATTGCCCGTAAATGTCGCGAATCTCCGCGCCTAATTGGCGCTGGCCGTAGAAATGCGCAGCTGGGTTCGGCGCTTCGTAGCGCGTCAGATTGAGAATACCTATGTCGACGGCGGCAAGCGTCACATGGGCTTCTTCGCCCGGTGCGAGGCCGGCGAGCGTGATCGGAATCGTCAGAGGTCCACGCGGTCGCACTTTGTCGGGAGCACCCAGCGAAACATCGAGCTTATGTGCGTCGCGATCGATCGCGAACCAAACCAAACCGAGAGCGCGGCCGGGCATGCGGCGCGCCGCCTGATCGAGCGGGCGATGGGCGAGCACCACGGCATATGCGCCGCTGCCCCAGCCGGCATCCACCGGCAGGCTCGCAATGTTCTCACCGCTCTTCAATTCGATCAGTTTCGACGAATGCATTTCCTCGCCGAGGATCGCGACCGTCGCGCCGCCCGCAAAGCGCGAGTTTATGCGCAGCCGCATCTGCTCCCCGGGCCTGTATTCCGCCTTGTCGAGCGTCACTTCGAGGAGATCGGGCGTTTGCGCCGTCGTATCGCCGGACCAGCCCGCAAAAAACGTGACGCTCGTCGGAGCATCCGTGCCAATGTCGCTTTTGACATCGAGGCGATAGGTGCCGAGCTGGACGGGTGCTGAGATTCTTGCAGGCGCATCGATCGTCAGGTCGATCTTGCCTTCCGCGACCCGGCGGGTCGATTTGACCTCTTCATAGTTCCAACGGCCATCGTGGCGATACCACTGGTAGTTCTGACTCACTTTATAGAGAGACCATGAAACGCCGCGGCGTGGCGCGCGCTTGCCGTCCGTGCCAACCGCGATCACGTCGAACGTTGCGATGGATCCTTCGCCGAGGCTGTCGAAATTCTTCTTGACGCCGAGCAGTCCCGTCTTGGGCAAGATCGGCAGCGTGACCGTCCGTTCGACCGCACGGCCACCTGGCTCGCCAGCGCGCAAAATGATTTTCGCGATGAGCGGGCGGCTGGCTTCGACTTCCGGAATGGGCACATTGATGGTCGCCCTGCCCGTGGCATCCGTCGTCGCTTTGTCTTCGAGTTCGTTGGTGACGGTTTCGAAGCTCTCGTCTTGCAACCCGGCTTCATAGCCGGCGAGCGCCGGCAAGGCCTTGTCGCCCGCGGCTTTGACCTGGATTTCGCCGGAGACTTCGAGGTTGGCGCCCGGCGCCCCATAGAGATAGCGCGTCTCGACCGCGATCGTTGCGTCTTCACCCAGACGTACTTCGCTTTGCGCGGGCTTGATCGTGAATTCCAGCCTTTCTGGGACATAATCTTCGACGAGGAAACTTGCCGTCCCTATAGCGTTCGCTTTCGGATCGACGAAGGCTTCTATGTGCCATGTGCCCGTCGCGACGCCGGAGAGGAGCGGCAACACGTAGACGCGTCCGCCGCCGGCTTGATCGTCGAGTTGAACGCGCTTGTATTCGACGCCGTCGGGACGTTTGACGACGAGCGTCAAAGGCAAGCCGGATTTGGCGAGCCCCTTTTCGTCGCGCAGAAGGGCGCTGACGAAGACGCTCTCGCCGGAACGATAGACGCCGCGCTCCGTGTAGACGAACGCGTCGAGCGCTTCAACGGCGGGCCGGCCTTTCACACCCCGATCGGTGAGATCGAAAGCGGTCTGCTCGAGGTCGAGGAAGCCGTAGTCGCCCTTGCCATCTTCCGCGACGAGAACGCCCGGCGCCTGGCCTCCCTTGCCGCGTGCAAGACCCGCGTCGAAGTGGACATAGCCGTCCTTGTCGCTCGTCTTCGTCGCAAGCACTTCGTTGTTGCGGGCGACGAGACGCAGGGATACCCCTTCGAGCGGTTTCGCGCTGGCCAGAGAGCGCACGAAAGCATGCACGCCGTCGGCGCCGTTGAGTGACGTCAGGCCGAGATTGGAAACGACGAACCATTGCGTCGCGGTGATGCCGCCGCCTTCCTCGTCATTACTGTCGGCGGCAGCCTGTTCGTCGGCCGGTTTCGCCACCATCAGGTAAACGCCGGCGCCAAGCTTTCCAAGCGCGTCGAGGACGGGAAAGGCGGTCGTCACGTCTTGATTGAGTTCTCCTGCAACGGCAAGTGTTCCCGACCAGATCTTGGTGCCGTCATTCTCGATGAATTCCTTGATCCGATAGGACGAAAGTTGCCCGAGAAAATCATTCGAGCGCACGGTGGGGAGCAGGCTGCGATCGCCGATCCGGATAATGTCTACGCCGATCTTGCGGGTATTGACGGAGACGATCGGAATGCCTTCCTGGCCAATTCGCGGCAAGATGTAATTCTTGCCGGTGAAATGCACCTGCGGCGAGCGATCGCGGACATAGACGCTGTAATCCGCCGATCTGAGCAAGGACTCGCCAACCGAAGAGGGCAAACCTTGGCGCAAAGCGATTGCGTAATGATTGCCGTGTTTCAGGCCTTCGACGCAAAGCTGCTGGTCTTCGGTTGAGATTGCAGCGTTGGCCATGCCGCCGACGGTCACGAAAGGCGCAAAATCGACGCGACCGCGGGCCAGAGGTTCGGAAAATTGGAAACAGACGCGCGGCGCGGCCGATTCGTTGTCGATTTTATAGTCGAGGATACGAAACCCATAAGTCTCGCGTTCCCTCTCATAAGTGTCACGCACGGCGGCCACCTCGACGAGGTCGAGACTGGCGCGATAAGCATTGAGCGAGGCGCGCCAAGTTTCGCGCTTCGCATATATGTCACCCAGGAGTGCCAGTGCATTGGCCTCATCCGGCTTCGACGTCGCGCGGAGATAGGCGAGATAGGCCGCCGTCGTTGCCGCCTGCTGGATCGTATAGTTGCTACCGCTCGCCGTTTTCATGCGCGCGTAGGCGTTCCATAGCGCCGGATCTTTCGGATTGAGAGCGATAAGGCCGGATAAGACCTGCAAGGCATAGTCGGTATTGCCTTGCGCGATGGCCGTCTGCGCCGACTTGCGCAGTTGGTCCAAGGGCCGGCCGGAGAAGGCCGCTCCGTCCTTCTTGACTTGCTCTTCGAGCCGGACCGCGTCGCTGGCGAGGTCTTCGTTGGCAAAACTTTTTTGCGCGGCGGCAGGATGGACGAAAAAACTCTGGACGAAAAAGCTCAGCGCTAGGATCATCAAAAAGGGTATGATGCGACGCATTATTTTTCTCCCGTATTGGCCGCGACCGAGGCAGCACTGCCAAGAGCATGAGTTGCGATCAAAAGAAATCCGAAAGGTTCTTTGCCGAAGGCGCAAGCATGAAGCGTATCACAAAGTTGCGCAATGTCCGATGCAATTCGTCCAAGGGTTTGGATGCATCCAATCATCGCCACGCCGTAGGCAAATGTGCGATACAACACTTCCCTGTTTCGGAAAATTCGTCAATATGGGCCGCGCCCCAGGACGTCGCGATGTCGCCAGCAAAGGTCTTGCGGGCAAAGCGATCTGTAAAAAAAGACCGTGATCCCGCGTGTTAAACGCATATCTCAATATAAACCTCTGGATTTGTCGGATGAAGAGTTCGTGACATGAGCTTAATCAAGCACTCACTTTTTGAAATATTCGGTCTTATCCTGATCGCATTGGCATGCATCGGTTGCTTCCCGGCGCGCGCGCAGACGCCTACTGCGTCTCCCCCGTCGGCCGCCATGGCACCAGATCCGGCCAAACGGGCATTCGAGGCTTTGCCGGAAGTCGAGCGCAAGGCCGTGCAAGACGCGCTAATCTGGACGAATGACTTCAAAGGAATAGCCGACGGGCGTTTCGGCAAGATGACGCGCGATGCGATCGTTGCATTCGCGCTCCGATCGAAATTGCCGGGTGACGGCAGCCTCGACGCAAAAGCCAGAGCGGCCCTGGCCGGCGCCGCGCAACGCGCCAAAGCTGCCGTGCACTTTTCGCTCGTGAGCGATGAACGTACCGGGATCAAGATCGGTCTGCCGTTGAAACTCTTGCCGAAGATCAGCGCGACGAAGGACGGGGCGCGCTATGCGTCGCCCGACAATACCGCCGCCCTCGAGACGAGCCTTTCACGGGAGGCCGAGGCAACGCTCGAACAGCGGTTTGATGCTCTGCGCAGCGAGACGGCCCAGCGCAAGGTCACTTACAAGGTTTTGCGCCCTGATTTCTTCGTTGTCGTCGGCGAATCGGCCGGAACGATCTTTTACACGCGTTTCGCGCGCGGTGAGCAGGCAGGCGAAAAGATGCTGGCGGGCTACACATTGACCTATCCGGCGGCAGCCAGGACGACCTATGACAGCATAGCCGTTGCGGTTGCGAATTCGTTTGAGCCGTTTGCCGGCAAGCCGCTGGTCGCAGCCGCCGAGCATGGCGTGGCCGATGTGGCGCAAGCCAAACCTTATTTGGCGGCGAATGGGTTCGTCGTTGCCTCCGGGCTCGTCGTGACCAGCCTGCCGACTCAAGGTTGCCGTGAGGTGCAAATCGGTGCACACGCGGCGAAGATCACGCAACAGGAAAAATCAAGCGGCCTGACCCTTCTCGAGACGGCCAACGTGACGGGTCCTCCAGTTGCGCTGCGGAGCAGCGAACTCGAAGCCGATATGCCGGTGGTCGTGCTTGCTTACGCCGCCAAAGCCGCTTCTCCGGCGGGCAACAACACAGTCAATGAGGATCTCGTCGCGGCGCCGGGAACGCTCCGCCCAGGTGCCGCCGGCATCCGCGTCGTAACTTCTGCCCAGGGCGTCCGTGCCGGAACACTCGTCTTCGACCGTTCTGGCGCGCTGATTGGCCTTCTTGCCGCCGAATCCGGTCCTGAAAAACGGGTCGGCGACGTCGCGCCAAACGCAATTAGACCGATGATCGATGCGGCCGCTCTTGCCGGCTTTCTGGGACCGAAACGCCCGAAGGACGCGGATAGGCCAGTCGCCGTCGCATCCGAACGCTCGATCGGCGAAATCGTCGCGGAAAACCGCGGTGCCGCGGTCGCGGTCTATTGCGTGCCATAGAGTTCGACAAGGAACAGCGCCGGATTGGCTCAGGTCGCGCATTAGAGCATCAGTCTCTCCGTTGCGGACCGGAGGTCCGCGCTCCGGTCCGCACGATACTTGAGTGTCTTTATCCTCAATTGGAATGACGCGAACCAGGAGTGAATTGTGCGGTGCGATGGACGGATGCTTGCGAATGTGCGAAATAGAACCGCCGTACGTCTGCAGAATGCCGCCATCGGGAGTTGCTCCGTCGATGAGTAATAGTGTCGTCAAGCCGATCATCAAGGTTCAGCCCCGGATACAACGGCCGCGCCTGCACAAGGTCATTCTCGTCAATGACGAGTTCACGCCGCGCGAATTCGTCGTGATGGTGCTCAAGGCGGAATTCCGCATGAACGAGAGTCAGGCCTATCGCGTAATGATCACCGCGCATAAGCGCGGTGTCTGCGTCGTCGCCGTCTTTGCGAAGGACATTGCCGAGACCAAGGCGACACGCGCGACCGACACCGGCCGCAGCAAGGGCTATCCGCTGCTGTTCACGACCGAGCCGGAGGAATAGCGCGTCGAAGCCGCCTTTTTGGACGCCGCTTCTTGCAAGTCACAACCGCCGTGGGAGGTAGGATGTCTCTTCTTCCAGATCTGACCAAACGTGTCGCGCTCGTCACCGGCGGCTCGCGCGGCATTGGCCGTGCCGTCGCTCTCGCTTTGGCCGAGGCCGGGGCCGATGTCGCGGTGAATTATCGCGACCGCGCCGAACAGGCACAAGAGGTCGCTGACACGATCCGCGCAAGCGGACGCCGGGCAGTCGCTGTCGCCGCGGATGTCTCGCAGAGCGCCGCCGTCGCAGACCTGGTGCACAAGGTCTACGCGCAGCTCGGCGGCATCGACGTGCTCGTCAACAATGCGGGCATCGCGTTCGTCCGCGGCATCGACGATCTGACCGAGGCAGAATTCGATCAGACGCTCGCCGTGAATCTGAAATCCGTATTTCTCTGCACGCAAGCGGTTCTGCCAGCCATGCGGTCGCGGCATTGGGGGCGAATCGTCAATATCTCTTCGATTGCTGCGCGTGTCGGCGGCGCTGTCGGCGTGCATTACAATGCTTCGAAAGCAGGTATAGAGGGGCTGACGCGCGGCTATGCGGCGCGGTTGGTGAAGGAGGGCATCACCGTCAATGCCGTCGCGCCGGGGCCGATCGATACCGATATGGCGGCGCCTCTCAGGGACAGGTTCGCGCAACTCGTCCCGCTCGGCCGTCTCGGCGCGGCGGAGGAAGTGGCGCAGGCCGTACTGATGGCGATTGGCAATGCCTACATAACCGGCCAGACGATCGGATTGAGCGGCGGCCTGCATTTCATTTAGAGCGGCGGACGCTCCGATGGAATCGGAGCTGCCGCTCTGCATCTTTGTTTGAGCATCGGATTTATCCCAAAACCGCTTCCCACTTTTGGGTCCGATGCTCTAATCGTGTTGAAACTCAGAAGTTCTTTTGCTCTTCTGACGCTTCGAGCGGCGGCTGATTCGTCGCTTTTCGAAAACTTTCGGACTCTCGCGCCGGAGGAGGATCCGAAGCCTCGCCGTGCTCGTCCGGCCTAACTTCGGTGGTGGCAATCGAGGAGGCGCGCGCATGACCCTCACGGCTGAACAGCTTGCCGATATTGAGCGGGCGCGCGGCGACCAACGATCGACGCGGCGGCCCACCGTGCCGGCACTCGAAGAGATCCTGTTTCAGCCCTTTTACGTGCTCGATCACGGGTTTCTGCGCGTGGTCGATTACATGGGCGATGATGCCGCCGTCGTGCAAGCGGCGCGGGTATCCTACGGGCGCGGGACCAGGAAAGTCAGCGAGGACCGCGGCCTCATTCGCTACCTCATGCGACATTGGCACACGACACCGTTCGAGATGGCCGAGATCAAATTTCACGTGAAACTACCGATCTTCGTCGCTCGGCAGTGGATCCGCCATCGCATGGCGAGCGTCAACGAATATTCGGCGCGCTATTCGATCCTCGACAAGGAGTTCCACATTCCTGACGAAGACCAGTTGGCCGCGCAGTCGATAAACAACCGGCAAGGGCGCGGCGAACTCTTGGTCGGCGAAGAGGCTCAGAAGGTCCTCGCACTGTTGCGTGAGGATGCCGAGCGCAACTACGAACATTATGCCTGGATGCTCAACGAGGCCGACGACGGCACCGTGCCGGATGCGGAACGTCTAGGCCTCGCGCGTGAACTGGCGCGGATGAATTTGACGCTCAATACCTATACGCAATGGTATTGGAAGGCCGATCTGCACAATCTCATGCATTTCCTTCGGCTGCGGGCAGACCCGCATGCGCAATACGAAATCCGCATCTATGCGGAAGCGATGCTCAGAATTCTCGAGCTCTGGGTGCCTTTGACCCATGAGGCCTTCGCCGAATATCGGCTCGGTGCGATCAATTTGTCGCGCTCCGGCCTCGCCGTGGTCAAGCGGATGATTGCTGGCGAACAGGTCACGCAGGCGTCCAGCGGACTTTCGGCGCGTGAATGGCAGGAGCTCATGGCGTCGCTCGGCTTGGCATCTCATTAGGCCACTTCGCCGAGGGGAACATGCACTATTCGCGCGGTTTGGCTGAATCCCGCTCATACAGCCCACCTCGGAGACGTCTCCCGATTTGTCGGATTTTTTGCACGCCGTACAGATTCAGCCGATCAGAATAGGTCGCGAGGCTATTTGTCGCGGTCGGCCACCGTTGTTGCGACATGTTTCGCTCCTGATACGCCAATTGATTGGAAAGCTAGGTTTTCTTGCTTTACAGGCGGTGTGCGGCCGATTGACTTGGATCAAACTGTTCGGGGGCGAGGGAACTGGAGCGGGATGAGGAAAACTGGGCACCGGTTTTCCGCTCGCATCCCGCTCTAAGTTACTAGCATCGATCACGTTCAAGATTTTGGATTGATTCAATCCAAAATCCTCGTGATCTAGTGCATATCTCCGAGACATCGGAATATCCAGTGTCTTGGTTGAGAACATGCTCCAGCTTATTGATTTTGAGTGCTTTCTTGTCGGACGGACAATTCCATCCAATCACAATGCGTGCTAATGGTCCGACTTGGTCAAGGAGTTACGTTGCGATTCAACTGACGGATGGGCAGCCTCCGTTAGCATCGCAACATGGGTTCGGCGTGCTGACGACTTCGCCTCAAGGGCGCATGTGATCGGGTTCGTCGGGGGCTTTGCATTGCTGCGAAAGTGAGCCTGGAAACCGTCGACCAGGGATGAGCGGGGCGGTCGCCTAATTTGGCTCGCAGCAAGGGGTTGGGCTAAGGCTGATGGATCTCATAGCTTTCCTGTCTTATGTTGCAGCTGCCTGGTGGATCGTCGGTGGCGTTGTTTTGGTCTCGACGGCGATCGGCCCGCTCCTCCAACCGTGGGTTCAGGGACGCCGCGCGGCAAGCCGGGATTTACCGCCTATTTCGGCGATTTTGCCGATAAAACTGGTCAATCCGGGTTTCGAGGTTGCCCAAGCCTCCATCTTCTCGCAAGCCTATCCAACCTATGAGGTGTTGGTCAGCGCTGCCGAGGCGAAATCAGCGGCGATCGATTCGGTGACAGCTCTGAAGCGCGCTCATCCGAATATTGAAACCCGCATATTGCAGTCGCACGTCGATTTCGCCGTAAGCCCTAAACTCAATACGCTGGCAACGGCCTTCTCCGCCTCGCGATACGACCTCGTCATGACGAAGGACTCGAATGTCGTCGTGGCTCCCGACATGCTGGAGGCGCTGACACAAAACCTCACGCCCGGCGTCGGTCTTGTGTGCTGCGTGCCGGTCGCCGAGCATCCGGAGGGGCTTGCGGGTCATGTCGAAGCCTCTGTCATCAACGGCCATGCCCGCTTGCTTCTCACAGCATCTTTGCTCGGCATGGGGTTTGGCGTCGGCAAGGTCATGCTGTTCAGGCGAAGCGATCTTGCCCGTGCCGGTGGTGTCGAAGCCGTGGCCTACACGATCGCAGAAGACACGGCGATCTGCCAGCGGCTCGCGGCCATCGGGCTAAGAACGGTTTTCGCGCATCGTACGGTGCGACACGATATCGGGCGCCGCAGCATCCGCGAGATCTTCGATCGTCAGCTGCGTTGGGGAGTGATCAGACGAAAACACGAGCCTGTTGTGTTCTGGCTCGAGCCTCTCGCGAGCCCTTTGCCAGCGGCCCTTGCCGGCGCTCTCGCTGCACCGCTCCTCGACATGACTCCGGCGCTTGCTTTCGCGGTGACGCTCGGCACCTGGTTCTGCATGGAAATCGCCGTGGCGCGCGCCAAAGGCTGGGAGGTCTCTCCCTTCGCGCCTGCAGCATTTCTCGGCCGCGAAATTCTTGGACTTGCCGCATGGCTGCGCGCCTGGACGACCGATCGCGTCGTTTGGGCCAACGGCAAATTCAATGCCTTCGATGCTGCGCGCGGAGAGAAGTTGCGTGCTTCCTTTACGATCGGGCCGGAGACAAGCAGCACCGAAAACACCTGAGGTCTTCGCGCAGACTTGATAATTCGTCTGAAAACTAGGCCAATTATTATATTCTTAAGTCGTTTAGGCGAAATATCCCATGTATTGCGCATGGGATATTTACAGCGATGGGAAGCACTGCGGTCGCGCCGGAAGGTCAAGGAAAAAGCTGTTCTGCGGGATCACGCGTCGAAAGCCGCAATGATGTCGCCGGAAAATACACGCCAAACCTGCAGGACACAAATGAAGCGGACGAACTCGCGCGATTCGCGAAGAGCGTGCCCGGCTTTATGTATTGTGCGAAGGACTTTTGTGACGGGCACAGCGAGATCACCTACGCAAGCCAGGGTTTCGCGGACATTTACGGAATTCCATTTCATGATGGCGGGCTCGACTTTAGGCGGTTGATCAAGGCGCTTCATCCCGATGATCTGGCGCATGTAGTCGAAGCGGTCGAAAGGGCGAGGTGCCAAAACGGACAGTTTTCTGTCGAGCATCGAATCATTCACCCGCGCAAAGGTATAGTCTGGGTCGAGGTCTGCGCCAATTCCGAGCGGGAGGCTGACGGGACCTATCTTTGGCATGGGTTCGTTCATGACATATCCGAGCGCAAGAAGACCGAGGCCGCCTTGCGTGAAAGCGAACAGCGCTACCGCGACGTCTTCGATCACACGTCGGATCATATTGTGATTTACGATGTCGTCACCGAGACACGGTTCCGCTGCGCTGATATCAACCGTGCTGCGGCTCGGGCGTTCGGTATTTCTCGTGAAGCCATTACCGGCAAATTCGTCGAAGAATTTGTTCCGTCCACGATCGTCGAAACTGTCGTGACGCGCCTTCAGCAATGCTGCGTGGCCAAGGTCGGCCGCCAAT
The DNA here is from genome assembly GCA_052148755.1 of Beijerinckiaceae bacterium. Lineage (GTDB taxonomy): Bacteria > Pseudomonadota > Alphaproteobacteria > Rhizobiales > Beijerinckiaceae > Methylovirgula. The sequence continues at coordinate 18,898 of JBKQHN010000242.1, forward strand.
ACGATGACACGGTTCTCCTTCCGATCGGAGAACGAAGCTTCCGCATAATCCTTATCCCGGTCCCGTCCGACGACGGATCGGTCGCTCGCATCATCGTGATTGCGAGTGATGTCACGGAGGAAGTGAAGAATACGCAGATCCAGCATGAGAAGGAACGTTATTTCGAGACATTGGTCGCCAATTCGCCGGATCCGATTGTTCGCTTTGATCGAGATTGCCGACGGGTCTATGTCAATCGCGCCCTCGAAGAAATCGTCCTGCTGCCGCCGGCTGATCTCCTCGGCAAGACCTTGCTGGAAGCGAGCGCCTTCGATCATCAGACTGCCGCTGCCACGCACGAGCGCGTGAAACGGGTCATCGAAACCGGGATCTCCGACGAGACCGATGTTGTTTTCGAAAGATCAGGTTGCGCATTGCGCGCCTTCAGCATGCGGATATTGCCGGAGCATGAGGCTGACGGTCGAGTTATCGGCGCACTCATGATCTCGCGCGACATCACTAAACGCGTCGTGGCGGAACAAGCACTGCAGCGCCGCGAGCAGGAATTCCGTAGCCTCGTCGAAAACTCAGCAGACCTCATCGTCAGATTTGATCGTGACGCGCGGCGGATCTACACGAATCCATCGTTCGAACGCTTGCTCAAGCGCGTGAATTGTCAATCTTCGTACTGGCCGGGAGATAACAAGGCCCTGGTCGATCCGCAAAAATCCATTGCAACCATCCTTGAGGTCGTGGCCTCTGCCTCGCACCTGGAGCTGCAGACCGAATGGCGAGAGGTCGATGGCTCATCGCGCTTCTTCGCCAATCGATTGGAGCCGGAATTTGCTCCCGACGGCAGCGTTGCCAGCGTCTTGTCCGTCTCCCGTGACATTACAGAATCTGTCGAAGCACAGCGGGAATTGCAGCGCCGCGAACAGGAATTCCGCAGCCTCGTCGAGAACTCACCCGATGGGATCGTCAGATATGATCGGGACGCGCGACGGATTTACATGAATCCATCATTTGAACGCATGCTCGAACGTGCAAATTTTCAATCTTCGCATTGGCCGGGAGATAATAGGGCACTTGTCGATCCACAAAAATTCATTGCAGCCATACTAGAGGTCGTGGCCTCTGCCTCGTACCAGACGCTCCAGACCGAATGGCGAGAGGTCGATGGCTCATCGCGCTTTCACAATGTCCGGCTGGAGCCGGAGTTTGCCCCCGACGGCAGCGTCGCCAGTGTCTTGTCCATTGGGCGTGAAATTACGGAGTTCGTTGAAGCACAGCGGGAATTGCGGCGGCGGGAACGCGAATTTCGCACTTTGGTGGAAAATTCACCCGATTTCATCGCGCGATATGATCGTTTGGGCGCGCGCATCTATATGAACCCCATGTCACGGCGACTTCTTCGGCATGGTGGCATCGAAACCACTTCGATGCCAGACGAAAACTCGGCTCTTGCAAACCCTAACCGCTATCTTGCGATTGTGAAATCGGTCATTGGAAGCGGGACGGAGAAGGAACAAGAAGTCGAGTGGCGCGATCGCGGTGGCACGACGCGCATCGCCCAAATTCGCTTTGTTCCGGAGTTTGACGAACAGGGGGCAGTTACGAGCGTTTTGTCGATCGGGCGCGACATCACCGAGATGGTTTCAGTGCGCAAGAAGATCGAAGCCGCGGCCTCCTGCGACTCTTTGACGGGACTGCCGAACCGCCGTGATTTGAATTTGCGGCTCGCCGAATATGTGAGAACCAACGATGGCTCCGACACGCCTCATTTCGGTCTCATGTTCCTGGATCTCGATCGGTTTAAGGACATCAATGACACGTTGGGACATGAGGCAGGGGACACGCTCTTGTTCGAGGTTGCAGCGAGGTTGCGCGGCTGCCTGCGCGAGGGCGACATCGTGGCGCGCTTTGGTGGCGACGAATTTGCGATTTTTCTTCCGGCAGCGACCGATGTCGGTGACCTTTGTGGCGTCGCAGCGCGCGTGCTGCAAACATTCACTCAACCATTTTGTCTTTCCGGCAAAGAGATATTCGTTTCCGCCTCGATCGGAATAGCGCGCCATCCCAATGACACAACCGATATCGACGAGTTGTACCGTTATGCCGATTCGGCCATGTATCATGCGAAGGGCAAAGGTCGAAACAATTACCAATTTTACTCAGCTGAGATGACAGCGCGTTCGGTGCAGCGTCTGATGCTCGAAGCTACGATGCGCAAAGCGCTGGCGCGCGACGAATTCGAGGTTTATTTTCAACCGCAGATATTTGGCGAGACGGGTGAGTTACGCGGCGCCGAGGCTTTGATACGGTGGAACCATCCCGAATTGGGTTTCCTCTTACCGGACAAATTCATTTCTGTGGCCGAGGAGACTGGCTTAATCGTCGAACTTGGCAATTGGGTCCTGACCAAAGCTTGCGCCGCTGCGGCACAGTGGAACAAGGACCGTCCTGTGCCGCTTAGAATATCGGTCAATCTGTCATGCCGCCAATTCATCATGAACGATTTGGTGAAAACGATCCGGGATATTCTGGTTGCCAATGACTGCAAAGCGCAATGGCTGGAACTGGAAGTAACGGAGAGTCTCCTCTTGGAAGACGATCTTGGAGTGCACGCAGATCTGAAGGCATTGAGAGAAATGGGGGTTGTGATTTCGCTCGACGATTTCGGCACCGGTTATTCGGCCTTGAGCTATTTGGATCGATTTCCCATCGATATATTGAAGATAGACCGTAGCTTCGTTCGCGATATAGAACACGATTGCAAGAAGTTTGGGCTGGCGAAGGCGATTGTTTCGATCGCAGAGGCGCTGCAACTCGACTTGATCGCCGAAGGCGTGGAAAAAGATGCGCAGGCATCCATCTTGAAAGAATTGGGCTGTGACGTTTTGCAAGGGTTCCTCTACGGTCGGCCCGAGCCGCAAAGCGAATTTACCCGGCGCTTGAGGGATGCAGATTTAGCTCACGCGACGCGGTGGATGAGAAACTCTGCCTAACGCTTCGAATGCTGCAACCGTTTCGGTCAAAGCTTAAGCGGCTTGCCTAGCCCCGAGCATGAGTGGCGGATTTCACCGCCGGACAAGGCTTTTTGGACTTGCAAAGCGTTGCTCACGCAGCCCTGCGTTCAGCTCGCGGCTGCGGCCTTCTCAGGCGCGAGTGCGGTAAGAATATTATTTCTAGATCAAATAGTTAGAAGCCGGCCTATTGGCAAAATAAGGCAATGAGTTTCAGCCGCGTGATAGCATGAGTTTTGGCCGCGTCATGCGGGCGTATTTTGCAAGCAAGTCTTGACGCCGCCGCTCGGCTAACGCAGTTTTCAAAGCAAGAAGCATGAGGGAGTGCAAGGAGGAGGAATGCCGGTTTCACACGAGCCATGGCTTGTCCTTTTGTCGGTCCTCGTCGCGATCCAAGGGAGCTATGTCGGTCTTTTGCTTGCCCACGATCTCGACGCTGCCGTGGGTTTGCGACACAGATTGCTTCTGGCCGGCTCGGCGCTCACCCTCGCTGTCGGCATATGGTCTATGCATTTCGTCGGGATGTTGGCGGCGCGATTCCCATACCCTGTCGACTACTTGGTTTTTCCGACTTTGCTTTCCTTTTTGATCTGCGTCCTCGTCGTCGGCATTGCAGTTTTCGCGACGCAGGCGGAAAGCTATTCCCGATTGAAGACAGCTGTGGCCGCTCTGGCCATGGGCGGCGGCATCAGCGGCATGCATTTCGTTGGGATGACCGCCGTTCACGAGAGCGTCCCGCATCACCACCAGGCTGCAGCCGTTCTCGCTTCCATTCTGATTGCGGTCGTGACGAGCGGGCTCGCCCTATGGCTTCTCGCGCGCCGCTCGGCGCGTTCCTCGATCTTTGCCGCCGCCGTGATGCTGGGGCTCGGCATTGTAGGGATGCACTATACGGCAATGATGGGGATGGTGATCGAGGTGCAGTCGCCGCACATGCCCAATCCCGGCCTCGGTTCCAGCCTTTCGCGCGAGACCATGGCTATTTTGACCACGTGCGTCGCCTTCGCCGTCTCGGCAGTTTTTCTTCTTTCACTTGTCCCGGAGAAGCGACAAGCGCGGGTCGTAGATCACGATGACTTCGGATTGAATCAATCCAAAGTTATGAACGTGATCGATTCAAATAATTTAGAGCGGGATGCGGGCGGAAAACCGGTTCCCACTTTTCCTCATCCCGCTCTAGAGACGAAGCCCGTCGGGGAACACGCCCCGTCTCTGACTGAAGCGCGGCCGCAGTTCATCTTTGCGACTGCCGAAACGCCATCTTCGGTGCAAAGCAGCGCGCTGCCGCTTCGCGGGTTGGGTCAGCCTGCGGTCCGGCGTGTAACCACTTTGCCCGTTCAAAAGGAAGGCAAGCCGCGGGAAATTCCCGTTGTCGACATTTTCGCCGTGCGCGCCAATGCTCACTATACTTATGTGTTCGACGGGAAAGCCGAATATTTCTGCAATTGGGCGATCAGCGAAATCGAGGGCCGTCTCGATCCGGTGCGGTTTATGCGGGTCCATCGCAGCCACATCGTTGCGATCAATCGCATAGCCTGCCTGAAACGGTCCGGCGACCATGGCATCGTCGAACTCGATTCCTCCGTCCAATGCGCGGTGCCGGTCGCCCGCGCCCGCTTCGCCTTGTTGAGGTCACGGGTCGAGTCGCAGGCCATCTGATTGCGAGACGATATCGCGCGCCATTCGTGCAGAGACGTCAGAATCCTTGACGCATTTCGTGCTGCAATCAGCTGCTTTTCATGAATTGCGGCAGCATTTCGTGGGCGCGAGATTGCGGTTTCAGCGCGTGAGCGCGCATTTTTCGTCTTAATCGCAAACCGCCGGCTCCACGCAGGGCGCGGGACGGTTGCATGGCCACGAATGTCGGAGCGATCCGAGACCGGCCATATTTGGGGAGGAGCGCGTGATACCAGGGGCATTTCAATACCACCGGCCCGGCACCTTGTCCGAAGCTGTCAGTCTCTTGGGCGATCTCGGTGAAGACGCACGTCCGCTCGCCGGCGGACACAGTCTCATTCCCATGATGAAGCTTCGGCTGGCGACGCCCGAACATCTCGTCGACCTCGGCGCCTTGAGCGAGCTCAAGGGCATTCGGACGCAAGGGGACGACATCGTCATCGGGGCCATGACGACCCAGCATGAGCTGATCGGCTCAGAGGTTCTGGCGGCCCGCCTGCCAATCCTGCGCGAGACTTCGCTGCTGATCGCCGACCCGCAGGTCCGTTATATGGGCACGATCGGCGGCAATCTCGCCAATGGCGATCCGGGAAATGATCTGCCCGGGCTCATGTTGTGCCTCAGCGCCACCTATCGCCTCGTCGGCAAGAGCGGCGAGCGCCGCCTGCCGGCGCGGGAGTTCTACCAAGGCGCCTATTTCACGGCGCTTGGGCCGGGCGAAATTCTCGCCTCAGTCCATATTCCGGCGCCACCGCCGGGTCATGGCTGGGCCTATGAAAAACTCAAGCGCAAGATCGGCGACTACGCGACGGCTGCGGCGGCCGTGATCCTGACGTTGCGTGGGGGCGCGATTGCCAGCTGTTCGATCGGGCTGACGAATGTAGCTGAGACACCGCTCTTGGCAGCGGCAGCTGCAGGGATGCTCATTGGGACGCGGCTCGAGCGCGACCGGCTTGCGGCGGCCGTTGCGGCAGCCGAAGCGATCACCATGCCGGCGACCGACGGCCGTGGGAGTGCCCAATATCGCACAAAAATGGCGGGGGTCATGCTCACCCGCGCGCTGCAACACGCGTTCGCGCGCGGCCAGGGCTGAGGAGATGGAAATGTCCAAGATCCACGTCGAGATGCGCGTCAACGGTCGCGCGGTCGCAGCCGACGTCGAGCCGCGGCTGCTGCTCATCCACTTTCTGCGCGAGGAGCTCAGCCTGACAGGTTCCCATATCGGCTGCGACACTTCGCATTGTGGCGCCTGCACCGTCGATCTCGCCGGCAAGTCGGTGAAGGCCTGCACTGTGTTCGCCGTTCAGGCGAATGGCTGCGACGTCATCACAATCGAAGGCATCGCGGCACAGGATGGCACGTTGCACGCGCTGCAGGAGGGTTTTCGTGAAATGCACGGGCTGCAGTGCGGCTTTTGCACGCCGGGCATGATCACCAGGGCCTATCGCCTCTTGCTCGAGACTCCGAACCCGAGCGAAGAGGACATCCGCTTCGGGATTTCCGGCAATCTTTGCCGCTGCACCGGTTACCAGAACATCGTCAAAGCTATTCAGTTCGCTGCCGCCAAACTCAACGGCGACCAGTTCAAGGAGGCCGCAGAATGAATGCGCCAACCGAGAAAACCGCGCTCGAGCGGGCCGAACGGCTGCAAGGCTTGGGCTGCAAGCGCAAACGCGTCGAAGACGTCAGGTTCACTCAGGGCCGCGGCCAATATGTCGATGACTTGAAGCTGCCGGGCATGTTGCACGGCGATTTCCATCGCTCGCCCTATGCACATGCGCGGATCAAGAGCATAGACACATCGAAGGCCAAGGCGTTGCCGGGCGTCATAGCCGTCCTCACCGCCGAAGAGTTGAAGGGCGTCAATCTCGCCTGGATGCCGACGCTCGCAGGCGATGTCCAAATGGTATTGGCCGATGGCAAAGTGCTGTTTCAGAATCAGGAAGTCGCCTTCGTCATTGCTGAGGACCGCTACATTGCGGCGGATGCGGCCGATCTCGTCGTGGTCGAATACGAAGAACTGCCTGTCCTCGTCGATCCCTTCAAAGCTATGGACGAGGGCGCGCCCGTCGTGCGCGAGGATGTCAAGGACAAGACCACAGGCGCGCACGGGCCTCGCAAACACTATAATCACATCTTCAACTGGCAAGTCGGCGACAAAGAGCGCACCGACACGGCCTTCCGCAACGCGGAGGTCACGATCAAACAATTGATCTCTTATCAGCGCGTGCATCCAAGCCCGCTCGAAACATGCCAGTGTGTCGTCAGCTTCGACAAGATCAAAGGCGACCTGACCATCTGGGGAACGTTCCAGGCGCCGCACGTGATTCGGACGGTCGTGGCTCTGATCGCCAACTTGCCGGAACAAAAGATCCATGTCATCTCACCCGATATCGGCGGCGGCTTCGGCAATAAGGTCGGAGCCTATCCGGGCTATATTTGCGCGGCCGTGGCCTCTATCGTCACGGGACGGCCGGTGAAATGGGTCGAAGACCGAATCGAAAATCTGTCGACGACGTCCTTCGCCCGCGACTATCACATGACCGCCGAAATCGCGGCAACGCGCGCAGGCCGTGTCACCGGCCTGCGGGTGCACATCCTCGCCGATCATGGTGCCTTCGACGCTTGTGCCGATCCATCCAAATGGCCGGCCGGCTTTTCCAATATCGTGACCGGATCATACGACTTCCCCACCGCGCATCTCGACGTCGATGGCGTCTATACCAATAAAGCGACCGGCGGCGTCGCCTACCGCTGCTCGTTTCGCGTGACTGAGGTTGCTTATTGCATCGAGCGCGCGATGGACATCATGGCGCAGAAACTGAATATGGACCCCGTCGACTTCCGGATGAAGAATTTCATCAAGCGGGAGCAATTTCCCTATATGTCTGCGCTCGGCTGGGAATATGATTCGGGCGATTATCACACGGCCATGCAAAAGGTCGTAGACGCGACCGGCTATCGCGCGCTGCGCGAGGAGCAGAAGCAAAAACAGGCGGCGTTCCAGCGCGGCGAAACCCGCGAACTCATGGGGATTGGAGTCTCCTTCTTCACCGAAATCGTCGGTGCCGGTCCGTCCAAGAATTGCGATATCCTCGGCATAGCCATGTTCGACTCGGCCGAGATCCGTGTCCATCCGACCGGCCGGGCGATTGGCCGGATGGGTTCAAAGAGCCAGGGTCAGGGGCACGAGACGACCTGGGCGCAGATCATCGCGACGGAAATCGGCATTCCCGCCGAAGATATCGCCATCGAAGAGGGCAATACGGATACGGCGCCTTACGGCCTCGGAACCTATGGCTCACGTTCGACGCCCGTCACGGGTGCGGCAATTGCGATGGCGTCGCGCAAGATCCGCGCGAAAGCCCAAATGATCGCAGCCTTTATGCTCGAAGTGCATGAGGACGATCTCGAATGGGATATAGACCGGTTCCGCGTCAAGGGCACGCCGGAGCGTACGAAGACCATGCAAGAGATCGCCTGGGCTGCCTATCACAGTGTTCCTCCCGGCATGGAGCCGGG